>PLYU01000363.1 GCA_003153495.1 Myxococcales bacterium | reverse complement strand
GCTGCGCTCGGCGCAGGCGCCGCAGCAGCCGCGGTCGTCGTCGCGGCCGCGGTGAGCGCTGCGTGGATCGCGGTGGCGGTGCCCTGGGCGCCGTCGGTGGACGGCGTCCGCGAGCGCACCACGATGACGCTCGCCGCGGCCGTCACGACGGCGATCGCGACGAGCGCGATCGCGGTCCCCGTCCGGCCGGGCCCCCCCTTCGTGCGCCCCGCGCCGGACGCCTCGCGAGTGACCCCGACGTCGGTCGGGACGCGCGGCGCCTTCAGCGCGGCGTCCGCCATGGCGTACGTCTGTGCGGTCGCCTCCGAGGGCATGGCTCGCGCCGACGGCAGCTGCGGGGTCACCGAGCGCCCGCCCGCCGACATGCGGACCCCGGCGCGCACCCTCGCGAGGAGCGCCGAGCTGCGCTCGTCCGCGTACGGCGCCAGCGCCTCCGCCATCTCGACCGCCGAGCCGAACCTGGCGTCGCGATCGCGCAGCAGCGCGCGGTGCACGGCGTTCGTGAGCCCCTCGGGCAGGTCCGGGCGCAGGGCCCGCAGCGGCTCGGGGTCGGCCGTGAAGAGCTTGAAGAGGATCTCGGTGTACTCCCCCGACTCGGCCGTGTACGGCGTCCTGCCGGTGAGCATCTCNNTGACGAAGTCTGGCTCGCCGTCCTTCTCGATGACGAAGCAGTTGGACGGCTTCATGTCGCGGTGGACGACGTGCGCCGCGTGCGCAGTGTGCAGGGCGCGGAGCATCTGCAGCGTGAAGTGGACGGCGCGCGGGGTGGCGATGATCGGCCCGTCGCGCTCGATCAGCTGCGCGAGGTCGACCCCGTCGAGATACTCCATGACGAGGTAAGGGACGCCGCTCGGCATCCGCCCGACGTCGAGCACCTTGACCACGTGATCGCTGTCGATCTGCGACGCGGCGACGCCCTCGTTCACGAAGCGCTCGACCGCGCCCTGGAGCGAGAGGACCGCGCCGCTCATGAACTTGAGCGCGACCGGCGCGCGGCGCAGAAGGTGCGTCGCCTTGGCCACCGCGCCCATCCCGCCTTCGCCGAGCAGCCGCTCGATCTGGTACTTGCCGTCGAGCACCTCGCCCGGCTGCGGGTACGGACTGATGGCAGGGTAGGACGGTTGCATGGTGGCGCGTCGGACCGCAGGCGGACGACTGCGGGCTTCAGGATAGCGAGGAACTGGATTCCGGCCTAGCGCCGGCGACGTGCCCGTCGTGCTACTTGCACGACGGCCTAGCCACGCTCTGGGTTATAGGACGGGTCTCATGACCAACTCGAAGTCCCCCCCCTCGGCCGGGCCGGGAGGCCCCCCCCCGTCCCATCTGCAGCGCCTGGACGAGATGAACGCCCGGGCCCTCGTCGGAGGGGGCGAGGAGCGCATCAAGAAGCAGCACGAAGGCGGGAAGCTGACGGCGCGCGAGCGCATCGATCTCTTGCTGGACCCCGGAAGCTTCGTGGAAGTAGGCCGTTTCGTCGTCCACCGGTGCGCTGACTTCGGGATGGAGCAGCAGAAGGTGCTCGGCGACGGGGTCGTGACGGGCCACGGGCTCGTCGATGGGCGCAAGGTCTTCGTATTCGCTCAAGATTTCACCGTGTTCGGCGGGAGCCTGAGCGGCGCCTACGCCCAGAAGATCTGCAAAGTCATGGACCTGGCCATGAAGGTCGGCGCGCCCGTCATCGGCCTGAACGACTCGGGCGGCGCCCGCATCCAGGAGGGCGTCGAGTCCCTGGCCGGCTACGCCGACATCTTCCTGCGAAACACCATGTCGAGCGGTGTGATCCCGCAGATAAGCTGCATCCTCGGCCCGTGCGCCGGGGGGGCCGTCTACTCGCCCGCCATCACCGACTTCATCCTGATGGTCGAGGGGACGAGCTACATGTTCATCACCGGCCCCGACGTCATCAAGGCGGTCACCCACGAGGAGGTGACGAAGGAGGAGCTCGGCGGCGCCGGCGCGCACGCGACGAAGAGCGGCGTGTGCCACCTGACCTCGCCGGACGACAAGACGTGCCTCGCGCAGGCGCGCGAGCTGCTCTCCTTCATGCCGTCGAACAACCAGGAGGACCCGCCGTTCAAGCCGACGCAGGACCCGGTGACGCGGGACGTCCCTCAGCTCGACACGATGATCCCTCTCGATGCGTCGAAGCCGTACGACGTCAAGGAGGTCGTGAGCGCGGTGGTCGACGACGGCTACCTCTTCGAGGTGGCGGAGGCCTACGCCTCGAACATCGTCGTCGGCTTCGCGCGGGTCGGCGGGCGCTCGGTCGGCGTCGTCGCCAACCAGCCGGCGGTGCTCGCGGGCNNGCGCGCTTCGTGCGCTTCTGCGACTGCTTCAACATCCCGCTGGTCACGTTCGTCGACGTGCCGGGCTTCATGCCCGGCACGGACCAGGAGTACGGCGGGATCATCAAGCACGGCGCGAAGCTGCTGTTCGCGTTCGCCGAGGCCACCGTCCCGAAAGTCACGGTGATCCTGCGCAAGGCGTACGGCGGGGCGTACGACGTCATGGCGAGCAAGCACATACGCGCCGACGTGAACCTCGCGTTCCCGACTGCGGAGATCGCGGTGATGGGTCCGGAGGGCGCGGTCAACATCGTCCGCCGCAACGAGATCGTGAAGTCGGCGAATCCGGACAAGACGCGCGCCGAGTTCGTGGCCGACTACCGCGAGAAGTTCGCCAACCCGTACAAGGCGGCGGAGCTCGGGTTCATCGACGAGGTGATCTACCCGAGGACGCTCCGGTCGAGGCTGCACCGCAGCCTCGAGCTGCTGAAGGACAAGCGGGACACGAACCCGCCCAGGAAGCACACGAATATCCCGCTTTGAGCATTTGCATGGCATAAGGATTCTCGATGGTGTGGCTCATCAAGTTCGCGATGCGCGCCATGATGCCGCGCTCGGCGTCGCTCCCCGGCATCGAGGACACCGAGCTCGACGCCTTCCTGCGCCAGCTCCGCCGCGAGTGCGAGCCGCTCTACTGGACCGGGCTGGTCGCCGGCGCCGTGGTCTTCGCGCTGACGCCGCTCCTCACGGTCGGCGTGCCCCTGCCGGCCTTCCTTCTTCCGCGCCGCCTCCTGGAGCGGCACGGCGAGCGCCTCGTCGGTAGCAAGAACTACACGCTGCGTCAGGCCGCCTTTCTGGTGCGCCTCTCGGCGGGGATGTGCTGGGGTCGCGACCCGAAGGTGCGAGCCCGCTTCGCGCTCGCCCCGTATCCCGTGGACCCCGGCACGTTCCGTACATCGTGAGGGCTCGATGAGTCACATCGCGTTTCAGCAAGGGGGCGACGTCGAGCTCGAGGCCGACTACGTCGTCGTGGGGAGCGGCGCCGGAGGCGCCACGGCGGCGGTGACTCTCGCCCGGGGCGGCGCCAGGGTCGTCGTCGTCGAGTCGGGCCCCTGGCGCGACCCGGGCGACTATCCCCACTCGGTGTACGGCGCCATGCGCGACATGATCGACGCGTGGGGGTCCAACTTCACGCGCGGCCGCGCGTACTGGCCGATCGTGCAAGGGAACCTCGTCGGCGGCTCGACCGTCATCAACTCGGCCATCTGTGTCCGGACCCCTGCCGACATCTTCGCGCAGTGGGAGCGCGAGCACGGGGTCGGGGGCGATGGCATGGCCGACGCCGTCTGGCGCATCCAGGACGAGCTCGAGCGCGAGCTCTCGGCGGAGGAGGTCCCGCCGGAGGCGCGCGGCCGGTCGAACTTGCTCGCGCACCAGGGCGCCGACGCGCTCGGCTTCGATAGCCACTACATCACGCGCTACGTGAAGGGCTGCAAGGGCGTCGGCCAGTGCCTGCAAGGCTGCCGCAGCGACCGCAAGCAGAGCCTGAACCGCAACTTCGTCCCCGAGGTGCTCGTGCGCGGCGGTGACGTCGTCTCGTGCGCTCCGGTCGACAGGGTGCTCCTCCAGGGCGCGCGCGCGATCGGCGTGGAGGGTCGCTTCAAGCATCCCCAGACTCGCGCGCGCGGCGCCCGCTTCCGCGTACGCGCGCGCAAGGGCGTGCTCGTCGCCGCGTCGGTGACCGGCTCGCCGCTCCTGCTCATGCGCTCGGGGGTACGCCACCCGGCGCTGGGCGCGGGCTTCCGGGCCCATCCCGGCGCGCCCATCTTCGGCTGCTACGACGACCCGGTCGACATGAACACGGGAGCGACTCAGGGCTGGGCGTCGCTGGCTTACCGAGAGAGCCCGGGCTTCAAGCTCGAGACGTTGAGCCTCCCCATCGACATGCTCGCAGGACGGCTCTCGGGCAGCGGCCCCCTGCTCATGGAGCGGCTCACCGAGTTCCGGCACATCGCCATGTGGGTGACGGCGTGCCGCGCCGAGAGCGTCGGGGCCGTTCGCAGGACGATCGGCGGCAAGCCCGCGGTTCACTACACGCTGGGGCAGGACGACATGAAGCGCTTCCGGGAGGGCCTCTACACCGTCGCCAGGATGCACGTGGCGGCCGGCGCACGCGCCGTGTTGCCGGCGATCTTCGGCATGCCCTACAAGCTCATGCCCGACCAGATCGACCAGCTGAAAGACGCGCCGCTCGACCCCCGCGCGTACGTCGCGATCCTCTCGCACCTCTTCGGCGGCTGCAACATGGGGAAGGACCCCGCACGGTCGGTCTGCGACGGGGACGGGCGCGTGCACGGGTACTCCGGGCTCTTCATCGCCGATGCGTCGGCCATTCCCACCAACCTCGGCGTCAACCCGCAGCACACCATCATGGCCCTGGCCCGGCTGTGGGCGCAGAGGGCGCTCTTGTCATCCTGAGCGAGAGCGAAGGAGCCCCCGTGGCGCCTCGGTCATCGGTGCTACGCGGGATCCTTCGCTTCGCTCAGGATGTACCTCGCGCGGTCGACCTTCTCGGCGACGGGCGCGAGCCTCGGCTGCTCGTCGATGAAGGAGAGCAGGCCGCGCGCCAGCTCCCGGTAACGCGCGCGGTCGTACGCCCCGCGCAAGAGCTCCACCCGCAGGAAGATGGCCGCGGTCTGTGCGACGTCGCACAGGCAGTACGCGCTGACCTCGTCGAGCCTGCCCGCGTGCACCATCGGGAGCACCTGCGACCCGTCCACGCCGACCTTCCCCGGGAAGCCGACGAGCTTCGCGTAGACGTCGAGGCGGGCGTTCTTCGCGGCGCCGAAGTCTGCGAGGAAGTCCATGAGATCGAAGTGGCCCTCGGTCGAGTACCGGTACCGGGTGTTCCGGTCGCTGAACCACCACGGCATCGACACGCCATGCTTCAGGGCGCGGCTGGTGATGACGGGCATGTCGAACCCGCGGCCGTTCCACGTCACGACGGTGGGCTTCTTCGTGTCCAGCCACTGGGCGAAGTCGGAGAGCATCTCGCCCTCGGTCTTCCCCTCGCCCACGACGCCCAGGCGCCTGGGGACGTAGTCCTCGAGCAGCATGCAGCCGAAGGTGACGATCTGGTTGTAGGGAGGCGCCGGGACGCGCTCGCTCTCGTCCAGCCGCGGCAGCTCGGGGTCGGGGATCGTCTCGATGTCGAGCACCAGATGTACGGGCATGAAACTTGGCCCTCCTCGGTCCGATTCTCTATCGCGAAGGGACCACGGAGGAAGAGATGAGCACCGACGATCGACGCGCGCCAGGCGCCCCACGCATTCCGTTCGACGCGCTGGTCGAGGTCGGGGGCGCCCTCGGGCCCTCGTTCGAGGCCCAGGCCGTGAATGTGTCCGAGGACGGGATGCAGCTGCGCACCGCGTACCTGCCCGAGACCGGCCAGCCGCTCACGTGCCGGTTCGACGCCGGGCCGGGGCAGAGCGTGCTCGTGTCGGGCGAGGTGACCTGGACCCAGACCGCCGAGAAGGGCGGCGAGTTCGGCATCCGCTTCACCGACATGGACGCGGAGAGCATCGACGCCCTCCGCCACGTCTGCGGGGTGAACGTCCAGGCCGCGGTGCAGGCCGGCGGCAAGGTGCGCCTGCACATCGAGGGCCTCGCTTCTCCGATGCGCGCGCGGGTCAAGGACGCGCACCGCACCAACATGACGGTCGGCAGCGACCTCGGGTTCCTGCAGGTCGGGCGCCAGCTCGAGGTCGAGGACCCGCAGAGCGGGAACAAGCGCCCCGCCAGCGTCGACCGGGTAGAGGTGGTGGTCGACCCCGAGTCGAAGATTCCGCAGCTTGTCGTGAGCCTGCGCTACGGCGACGTGCAGGTCTCGAGCGAGTCGCCTGCCGAGGCCTCCAGGGTCCGCCCCGACGCGGTGCCTGCCGCGCCCGCGGTCTCGCCCCAGGACGACCTTTCGGCGATGGAAGACGCGTCGTTCAAGATGAAGGGGGCGTTCGCCCGGAACGCCGCCCTCGTCGGCCCTGCGCTGACGAGGCTGGCCCAGCGCGCGAAGACGACGGTGGCTCTCCTGGCGAAGCGCCGCAGCGAGCGCAGCGCCGAGCGCCTCGAGGAAGGCGCGGGCCAGAGACGCACGACGGCGCCGCCTCCCGGCGGAGGTCTGCACGCGGCCGGCCGCCGCGTGGTGCGCGGCGAGTCGAGCGCGCCCGCGCTGGAGGAGCGCGCCGGCGAGCCGAAGCCCGGATTGACCAAGCGCCGCGCCGTCGTGGCGGTGGGCGTCATGGCGGTTGCCATCGTCGGCGCCGTCGCGATGAAGAAGTCGCACCACGAGCCCGTCCAGGACGCGGCGGCGGCCGCCTCCGCGGCTCCCACCGATACGAGCGCGAGCCCGCCCGCGCAGGCGACGCAGTCCGAAACCGCGCCCGCGTCGACCGTCCCCGCGAACGCGGCTGCGACGCCGATGTCCGGCGACGCCGGCGGCTCGACGCTCTCCGCCTCTACCTCCCCAGCGGGCTCCCCGGGCCCCTCCGAGGAGGAGTCGGCCGATGGCAAGGGCGCCCACAAGAAGCACGCCCGGGTCGCGCCGTTCGGCAACGGGCCGGTGCATCACGGCAACGTGCTGCGCCTCAAGATGGACGGCCCGATCGACACGATCGAGGGCGCGTCGCAGCCCACCGGCTTCACCGTCAAGCTGCCCGACCGCCGCTCGCTCGAGGCGGCGGGGCCCCTCGCCTCGCGCGACTCGCGCATCGCGGCCATCAAGGTGTCCAACGACACGGCCGGCGCGGAGCTCACCGTGGCCTTCAAGGACGGCGTGCCCAACTATCAGGTGAGCGCGAAGGGCGACACGTTGGTCATCGCGCTCGCGCCCGCTGGGTCGCTCGAGACCGTCGCCAAGAAGGACGAGAAGGGCGCCAAGAGCACCAAGCGCGCCAAGCACGAGCACGAGAAGAAGAAGGCCGACCCGCGCTAGGCCGTCATCGGCGCCCGCGCCCCTTGCGCGTCTTGCGCTCGAGGGACGTCTCGCTGGTGGCCAGTAGCTCCCACCCGTCGCGCTCTCCCCGGGAGAGCCTCACCGAGCCGGCGTAGGCGATCATCGCCGCGTTGTCGGTGCAGCTCGCCAGCGGCGGCACGAAGACGCGGACGCCGCGGCGGGCGCCGAGCTCCGAGGCGCGGCGTCGGAGCTCGAGGTTCGCAGCCACTCCGCCGCCGATCACGACCTCGGACACGCCCTCGCGTGCGGCGCCCTCGATCAGCTTGGCCGCGAGGACGCCGGTGACGGCTGCCTGGAAGGCCGCGCACACGTCGGCGACTCCGGCCGACGTCGCCGGCACGCCGCCGCTGGCCACCAGCTGCGCCACCTTCGTCTTGATCCCCGAGAAGCTCATCTCGAGCGAGTCGCTCCCCGCCATCGGCGCCGGCAGCTTCACCCGGGCGGCGTCTCCGCCCCGCGCGAGCCGCTCCACGACGGGCCCGCCCGGGTACCCGAGGCCGAGCAGCTTGGCGACCTTGTCGAACGCCTCGCCGGCGGCGTCGTCGCGCGTCGCCCCGAGCTCCGTGATCGCGGCCGCGTCGGGCGCGTCCACGCGGTAGATGGCGGTGTGCCCCCCGGACGCCAGCAGGCACACGAAGGGAAAGCCGGGCACGTCGGCGTCGCCCGTGGCGCGTCGCAGGAAGACGGCCAGCAGATGACCCATCAGGTGATCCACGCCGACGAGGGGCTTGCCGGCCGCCCACGCGAGGCCCTTCGCGGCCTGCACGCCGACGAGCAGCGCGCCGACGAGCCCCGGGCGGTTCGTGACGGCGATCCCGTGGACGTCGGCGAGCCGCACCCCCGCGCCGTCGAGCGCCGAGCGGACGACCGGCCCGACGTTGCGCAGGTGGTCGCGGGAAGCGAGCTCCGGGACGACGCCCCCGTACGGCGCGTGAAGCCCGATCTGCGAGTGGACGACGTCGGCGTGCACCCACCCGGTGTCGTCGACGATCGCCGCCGCCGTCTCGTCGCACGACGACTCGATGCCTAGTACGAGCACGGACCCTCGTGCCGCGTGAGGGAGAACACCGCGAAGACGTTCCCTCCCGGCCCGGTCGCCCCGCCGTCGGGTGCCTGCGCGGCTCCTGGCGCGCTCCGGAGCAGGCGCAGCTCGACGTCGCCCGATTGCATGAGCGAGACGACCGCGAAGACGTCGCTGCCGCTCCCGTCGGCGAACGGGGTCGTCGCTCCCGCGACGTAGAGCAAGTTCTTCAGCCGGCCCTCGCCGAACGTGAACGTCGACAGGGGGTCGTTCCAGATCTGCGGGATCGGACGCAACGCGGCGGCGTGGAATCGACCGTCGCTGGTCGACACGGCGCCCGGGGTGTCCTGAAGGTGGTCGGTGTCGATCGTGAGGCACAGCCTCGTTCGCGCCGCGACGCCCGCTCGCACGAAGTCCCCCGCTACCACCGAGCCCTCGTAGCTGTCGTGCGTCGTGGTGAAGCTGGACAGATCGCGGCACGAGGCGAGCGTGACCAGCGCCACGACGAGCACGGAGCGAGCGCGTCTCATGCGGCCGAGTCTAGCGCCAGCGACGTTCCGTCGTGCTACTCGCACGACGGTCTAGCGCCAGCGACGTTCCGTCGTGCTACTCGCACGACGGTCTAGCGCCAGCGACGTTCCGTCGTGCTACCTGCACGACGGCCTAGTGCGCCAGCGCCGCTGCCGCAGCACGCACCCGGGGCTCCGGGTCCACGGTCGCCAGCCGCTGCGCGACCGTCCGCGCGCCTGCAGGGTCGGACGACGCGAGCGCCTCGAGCGCAGCCTGCCGCACCAGGGCGTAGGAGTCGCCGGTCGCTGCCTCGGCGAGCCGCGACGAGGTTTCGGGGGCGCCCGCCGCTCCCAGCCGGCCCAGGGCCTGGGCGGCCAGGACCCGCATCGCCCAGCTGCCATGGCCGGCCAGGATCGCACCTACGGCCGCGACCGCGCCGACGGAGGCCGAGGCGCTCCTGCCTTCGGATCGCGCGCCCAGCGACGCGAGCGCCACTCGCTGGACGGCCTCGCTCGAGTCCTCGAGCGCCGCGACTACCGCTGCAGTCGCCTCCGGGGTCGGCGACTGCGCCGCGAGGACGATCGCCCGCGCCCGGATGGCCGGGTCCGGGTGTCGGGCGAGCGGGACGATGCTCGGCTCGAGCGCGGTCGCGATCACCCGCGCCCTCTCGGCAGCGGGCCCGGTCTGTCCTCGCTCGACGAAGGGCAGGAGCTCTCCCCCGCCGGTGCCGAGCGCGTCGAGCACGATCTGCGCCCTGTCGGCCGACGTGCGCAAGGCAGCGAGCGCCGCCCGCTGGACCGGCTCGGCGAAACGGATCAGCGCCGCGCCGGCGGCCGACCGGTCCAGATCGCTCCCTGCGCGCGCCGCCAGCGCGTCGAGCAGCGCGTCGACGTCGAGCGCCCCCTCGGGGACCGGCAGAGTCTCTCGCGCCCTGGCCCACCCGCGTGCCGCGTCGCCGTCGCTCGCGAGCGCGGCGAGGGTCGCCACCGCCGTCGTAGCTAG
>PLYU01000054.1 GCA_003153495.1 Myxococcales bacterium | reverse complement strand
CTTTAGCGGCACCCTTGTCGTGATCCACTCGGCGGCGGCTTAGAGATCCACCGGGCGCCGGTGCCCGCCCTGGGTCGTCGGCGGGATCGTGATCCACCCCGGCGCGTCGCCGGGAGATCCACCCGCGCGGTGTTCGCGGTCGCGGCGAGGGGGTCCGCGCGACGAGCCTCGCCCGATGCACGAGGATGACGGGGGTCGCAGGCGATGCACGGAGTGCCGCTGCTGGTTCGCTCCAGCGGCGTCGGCGGTCGAGACGCAGCGGGTGTGCGGGGCGAGGTGCCGAGCGTCGCGGCAGTGCAGGCTGGCGCGTGGGCGCCGCTCGCGGCACGTGCAGGACGCACGGGTCGACGAGCGCGAGCGGCAGCGGGAGTGGCGCCGGCGGCGTCGCGCGGGGGGCTGTCACGCGCTGGCCTCGGCACCGAAGCCTGCGGAAATCGAGGCGAAGTTGCTCGATTCTTGGGACAGGGCGGCGGCCCTGTCACGAGCCAGCCTCCAGCGCCGATTGCCCGGGATTCTTCGAGCGATCGCGGCGTCGGATGGGACGGCGGCGGCGGCGGTGGACCGGCTGTCACGCGCCACCCTCGCGCCGCAGGTGGCCGGAAGCGCAGGGGATTGAGGTCGGATCGTGGGACACGACGTCACGCACCAGCCTGCCCGATCGGATCCCAGCGTGGTGGGGTCGCGTTCGTGCAGGACGGCGACCGAGACGAGCGCGTGATTCGCATCGACGGGCTGGGCGAGCGGCTCGGTGCGCTGCGCCTGTGCGATCCGACGTCGCTCGCGCGCGTGCAGCAGTCGCTGGTGCGTCACGGGCAGCTCTCGGCGGTGGCGGTGTTCGTGCCCGACGGCGACCGCGTCGAGATCGTCGACGGCTTCAAGCGGCTGCGCGCCGCCCGTGCGCTCGGCTGGACCGAGCTGCGCGCCCGCGTGATCGCGGTCGATTCGGTCACGGCCAAGATCGCGATGGACACGCTGCACGATCGCTCGGGGCTGACCGACCTCGAGCAGGCGTGGCTGGTGCGCTCGCTCTACCGGGACGACGGCCTGCGCCAGCCCGAGATCGGCCGCATGCTGGGACGGCACAAGAGCTGGGTGTGCCGGCGGCTGCTACTCGCCGAAACGCTCGACGACGCCGTGCAGGCCGACGTGCGTCTCGGTCTGTTGTCCGCGACGGCGGCGACGACCCTCGCGCAGTTGCCGCGCTGCAACCAACAAGGCGCCGCCGCCGCCGTGACACGCATGGGCATGACCTCGCGCCAGGCGGCGCTGTTCGTCGCGGAGTTGCTCGCGTGCGAGCACGACGATGCCCGCGCCGCCCTGCTGCGCGAGCGGCTCGCGCGACCGTCCCCGCGTTCGCCGCCGCACCCCGCACCCCGCGCGCGTACCGAGGCCGAGTGGCTCTTGGCTGACCTCGCCACGGTCACGCGCGTCGCCGCGCGACTCCAGGCACGCCTGCTCGCCGGCACGCTGGCGACGCTGGCACCGCGCGCCGCCGAGGTCGTCACCGACGCCGTCACGGCGCTCGTCCCGGTGCTCGATGCGCTCGCACGCACCCTCTCGCACGCCCCCCGAAAGGACTCGCCCCATGTTGCCCCCCTGGCGCTCCCGCACCGAGCTTCTGCACCAGATCACCACGCTGCACGCCCAGGGGCTCACGCGCCGAGCGATCGCGCGGGCCCTGTCGGTCAGCCGCAACACGGTCCGTAAGATGCTCACCGGCTACGAGACGGCCCGGCGCGAGGCACACTCGGCGCTGCCCGCTGCCCCCGTTCGCACCCCGCGCACGCAGAAGCTCGACGACTTCCGCGGCAAGGTCGCCGACCTGCTCGAGCGCTACCCGCACATCACCGCCCAGCGCGTCTTCGAGGAGCTGCGCTCCGCGGGCTTCGACGGGGGCTACACGGCCGTCAAGCGCTACGTGCGTCGCGTGCGCCCCCGCGCGGCGCCGACACCCAGCCTGCCGACGCCCCAGCACGGGCCCGGCCAGATGGCCGAGAGCGACTGGTCGCCGTACACGATCGACTTCACGAGCGGTCGGCGCGAGACCGTGCAGGTCTTCTCCTACGTGCTCGCGTTCAGCAGACGCAAGAGCTTCAGCGTCTTCGGCCGCTGCGATCTGCACGCGCTGATGGACGGCCACCTCGCCGCCTTCGCTCGCTTCGGCGGCGTCGCGGCCGCCTGCAAGTACGACGGTCAGAAGGCCGTCCTGCTGGGCTGGGAGGGGCGCCAGCCCATCTACAACCCGCGCTTCCTCGCGTTCGCCACGCACTACGCCTTCCGCCCCGAGGCGTGCCGCCCCTTCCATCCCAACGACAAACCCGTCGTCGAGCGCGGTTTCTGGGACCTCGAAAGAAGCTTCCTCAACGGCCGCTCCTTCCGCGACGTCGACGACCTCGCCGCCCAGCTCGCCCACTGGCAGACGAGCATCTCGGACGCGCGCACGCACCGACAGCTCCGCCGCCCCGTGCTCGAGGTCTTCGGCGAGGAGCAGCCCCACCTCGTCCCGCTCCCCGCCCACCCCTACGACACCGCCCGCGTCGTCTACCGCGTCTGCACCATCGACGGCTTCGTCGCCTTCGATGGAAACCGCTACGCAGTCCCCTACGACCACGTCACCGACATCCTGCCGGTGCGCGTCACGCAGCAGGAGCTGTTCGTCTACGCCGCCGACCTGCGGTGCGTCGCGCGTCACGAGCTGGCCCCACGCGGCGCAGGCAAGGATGTCGCTCCACCCGGCTCGCACCCGCCCTGGAAGAAAACCGTCGCCGACCTCGACCAGCTACGCGTCGCCTTCGACCAGATGGGCGACGGGGCCATCCTCTTCATCTCCGGCCTCGTCGTCGCCCAGCCGCGATTGGCGGCCTATCACGCACGCCAGATCCTGCTGCTGCGCGAGCGCTACGCGACCGCCGACCTCGTCAGCGCCCTCGGACACGCCCACTCCTTCGGCGCCTTCGACCACCACGCCATCGCCCGCATCCTCGCCGCCCGTGCCGCCCCCCGCACCCTCGCCGAGTACGTCGCCGAGGACGCCGCCCGCCGACTCGAAGAGCGACTCGGGGACTGCGACACCCGGCCCCGCGATCTCGACGAGTACGACCGGCTCCCGGTCGCCTCGCCGCCCACCGATACGCCCCGCACGCCCGAGGAAGCACCATGCCCAAGCGACACGACCCCCCCGACCCGGACGCGACCACCGAGCGGCTCCGGCAAGCCCTCCGGCTCCTCGGACTGACCCACACCCTCGAGAAGCTCGACGACCACCTGGTCTGGGCCACGCGCGACAAGCCCGCCGCCGGCGCGCTGCTCGAGCGCGTGCTCGGCGAGGAGGCCGCCCACAAGCTCGAGCACCGCATCGAGCGACGCATCATGAGCAGCGGCCTGCGCGAGCGCAAAACCCTCGAGACGTTCGACTGGGCCTTCCAGCCCGGACTCGACAAGTCGCTCGTGCTCGAACTCGCGCGACTCGACTTCGTGCGCCGACACGACGATCTCGTGGTCACGGGCAAGAGCGGCACCGGCAAGAGCCACGTCTTGCAGGCGATCGCGCTGCGCGCATGCCAGCAGCAGATGACCGTGCGCTACGCCCGGTGCGTCGATCTACTCGACGACCTGTACGCCGGCCTGGCCGACGGCACCTACCCCAAGCGCTTGCGACGATGGGCCGCCGCTGACCTTCTCGTCATCGACGACGTTGGGCTCGGCCAGGTCAAGAAGCGCGAAGACGAGCCCACCGCCGCACACACGCTGTTCAACCTCGTCGACCGACGCCATGCCCGCGCCGCCACCGCGGTCTCCTCCAACATCAAGCTCAGCGCCTGGGGCAAGTACCTCGGCGACACGACCCTCGCCGCCGCGATCCTCGACCGGCTCGCGATGCACGCCGTGCGCATCGACATCGACGGGCCCAGCTACCGACAGCTCGTCGCCACCGAGCGCGCCAAGCAGCGCGGCGCCACCCTGCCCGACGACTCGCCCCAGCCCTGACGCTTCCCCGCAGACCAGGAACAAGGCGCCAGCCTGCGCCCCTGCTGGAGGTCCCTTGCTGCGCGCAAACACGCGCGGAGTCCTACCGGCGTCTTGCTCGTGGTTCCGGACGGCCCAGCGCCTCGCAAGCCGAGGGCGCTTGGCCGAGTCGCTCGCGTGGGGGGTGCGCCACGAGAAGATCGGGATCATGCTCCACGCACCGCGGGGGGGGTCGTGGATCACGATCCCGCCGCCCAGGCGGGGGAGATCAACAGCAGGCAGTGGATCTCGGCGAGAGCCCGGATTGGATCACGAGAAGGCCGCCGCTGAAG
>PLYU01000159.1 GCA_003153495.1 Myxococcales bacterium | reverse complement strand
AGACGAGCTGCACGAACCCTGGGGCCCGCCCGCGACCTGGACGACGACGACTGCGACGTACACGCCGGCCACGGAGACGCCCCCCACCACACTGCAGCTGCTCCTCGAAGACGTCGACTACAAGTACGACGTCGTCGACAACCCGGTCGAGATCCAGGACTGGCGCAACCCCGCCGAGTGGCCGGCGGGCGCGCAGCCGGTCTCCCGCAAGATCGGCTACGACGACCTCTATCGGGCCACGCGGATCGACTACCTGTACCCGAACGGCTCCGACCCGTGGACGAGCCCCTTCGCTGCGGAGGACGGCAACACGCAGAAAGACCCGCGCTTCGCGCCGCCGGCCCCGCACTCGAGCGCCCCCTCGCGCGTACGCGATCAGGCCTTCCGCTACGACTGGCTGGGCAACGCGACAGCGACCGACGACGACGCGCACCTCTTTTACGATCGCTCGCTCGGCACCATCACCAACGGCACGGCGACCGCCGGCCCTTACCAGCTCACCGCCGCCGCCAAGACGCCGGGGGTGACCGGCAACTCGGTCACCACGCTCTACGACGCCGCCGGCAACCTCACGAGCCTCGGCGTGAACCGTTCGGGGCCCGCGTGTCTGCCGTCCGGCGGCACGTGCTCGCACCAGTTCGCGTACGACTGGGACGAGGTCGGCCGGCTGGCGCGCGCACGCCGGTGGGACATGTCCCCGGCCGCGGCGACC
This sequence comes from Myxococcales bacterium, assembly GCA_003153495.1. Lineage (GTDB taxonomy): Bacteria > Myxococcota_A > Polyangia > Polyangiales > Polyangiaceae > Palsa-1150. Next base: position 7,876 of record PLYU01000159.1, on the reverse strand, counting down.
ACCACGATCCCGACCGCGACGCCCAGCGCCGATCTTCAGTACGCGTACGACGCGAACGACGAGCGGGTGCTCAAGGTGGAGACGGTCCCGCCGGCCTGCGTGCCGACGACGTGCGCCGCGCTGGGCCTCAGCTGTGGCACGGGCTCAGATGGCTGCGGAGGGACGCTCAACTGCGGAACGTGCGCGTGCGTTCCACGGACGTCCTGCCCGGGTGGCGCGTCGTGCGCGACCGCGTCGGATGGCTGCACTGGCACCATCAGCTGCGCCTGCAGCGGCCGGTCGTGCGGCCCGGACGCATGCGGCGGCACCTGCCCGAACAACTGCGTCAACGGCAGCGTCTGCAGCGGCAACCAGTGCTGCCAGCCCACCACGTGCTCGCAGCTCGGGGCCAACTGCGGCACCCCGAGCAACGGGTGCGGAGCAGCGCTCCCCAGCTGCGGCATCTGCGCGAGCGGACAGACGTGCGACGCGAACTTTCAGTGCGTCCCCGTGACGTGCACGCCGAAGACGTGCGCCCAGCAAGGCTACCGGTGCGGCAGCGGGACCGACGGCTGCGGCAACCCGCTCCCGTGTCAGAACACGTGCGGCAGCGGCACCATCTGCCAGGGCACCACCTGCGTCTGCCAGCCGCCCACCTGCCCCGCCGGCGCCAACTGCGGAAGCGTCTCCAACAGCTGCGGGACGGTCTCCTGCGACACCACCAGCAACTGCTCGACTTTGGGCAACCCGGGCTACCAGTGCGTGAGCAACTCCTGCACGTGCCCGCTACCGAGCTGTGCTGGCGCGAACTGCGGAAGCATCACGAACAGCTGCGGGACGATCTCCTGCGACACGACCAACAATTGCTCGAGTATCGGCTCGAACTATTCCTGCGGCGCGAACAACACGTGCGCGTGCCAGCCGACGACCTGCAAGGCCCTCGGTTACAACTGCGGCCCCACCACGGACGGGTGCGGCCAGCCACTCGACTGCGGAACCTGCGGGACCGGAACGACCGGTCTATGCACGGCCAACCACTGCCAGGCCCTCACGCTGCTCACGCCGCTGCGCCATCGGTCCCCGCGCAACGAGCTCGCCAGCACGGTCGATGCCGTCTGCTCGATGTTCGAGGGCGAAGCGCACGCCGCCACCGGGCCCGTTACCCCCATGCGGGCGGGCAATGTGCAGGCGACCAGCGGGCCGTCCAGCGTGCTCGTCACAGCGTACGTCTTCGACTCGCTCGAGCTGCGCCGCGCGGTCCCCAGCGGAGGCGACTACACCCGCTCGACGGTGACCGAGGTCCCCTACCTCGTCGCCCACGGCGTCCGCCTCGCGCGCGTGCACGAACCGTCCGCCGCCGCCGCGGCCCTCCCGTCACCCGCGGGCGTCACGCCCAGCGTCCTCCTGGAGCTCCCCGACCACCTCGGCTCCTCGAGCATCGTCATCGACCAGGCCTCCGGCGAGGTCGTCGAGCGAGGCACGTACCTCGCGTACGGACAGGCCGACAGCGACTACCGACCCGCGCGGTGGGCGAGCTATCGCGATGACTACCGGTTCACGGGGAAGGAAGAGGACGTCCAGGTCGGGCTTACGTACTTCGGGAAGAGGTACCTCTCTCCGTATCTGGGGAGGTGGGTCAGCGCGGATCCGCTGGCGGTGCACGGGCAAGGCGCCGACTTGAACCCATACGCCTACGTGCACGGGGCGCTGCTGGCGGCCGTCGACCTTCGAGGACTGGACCTCACGCCCTTTCAGCAGATGCTGGACTCCGTAGCCAACCCCACCAATCCCGTCGGCAAAGGGGTGACGGATGCCTTGGCGGAGCGAGGTGAGGGATTGGTCCGTGGAGTCGTTGCATCCGGGCATGCCGTTGCCCAGGGCGATCTGCGGCCCATTGGCGCCATGGCGACTGGGATCGTAAGCGGGCCCGTAAAGGCAGCCATCGCTGCAGGACGCCATTCCATCGCCATGGGGGAGGCCATTGCAGCTGGCGATAAGGCGGGAGTCGCAAGACACGCGACTCACATGGTCCTTTCAGTGGCGGACGCCGTGACCGGGGCGGCGGGCGCGGCGGGCATCCTCAAGGCCGGCGCATCCACGATAGGCACAATCGCCCGGGAGGGCGTGTCGATCCCAGTGCCCGGCATCGGCGCGGGCGGTCTTGGAACCATTACGGTCAAGGTGGGGGGCCGGGCCGAGCGCGCGACGGTAGAGGCCGCGGAGGGAGCACCGACGGTCGTAGAACATGGGTCCGAGGCTGCTGCCCGACGCGCGGCCCTTCGAGAGGCCGGGATCCCTGCCGGCACCTCGCCGGCTCGAAACGTGCCTTCGCGCCCCGGGTCACAGGCTGCAACAGGTCCTCGCGGGACCCGGGGCGAGTGGGACCCTATCTCGGACGCGAAGGTTGGAGTACACCACGATCCCAACGGCCACTCGTTCCCTGACGGCTCGACGATCGATCCCCACTATGGTGTTGATGTCCCTAACGCGCCTACCGTTCATCATACGTATCCGAGCGCTGTTGACCCTCGATTGAATAGGTAGCAGTCATGTTTGCTATAGGCACGTCTGAGCCCCTTGATGGTCAATCGGTATCGCTGGTACGGCACAGCATCGTATGGCTGGGCGGCGGGTGCGGGGAGACGAACGTCGGGCTCCCCGCGACACACCCGCTCTGTCTCGTACTGCTGAGCATCCTCGAGCATTTCAAGTTCGTCGGTACTTGGATGACGTGTCGCGAACTTGCGACGCTTCGCGACTTCGAGAGGAAGGTTCTGCTCATACGATTCAACCGCACGAACTGGCTCGTTGACCCTGAGCAGAGCGACGCGATTCGGGCGCATCGTGTTGTGGCTGAGCGATCTCCGTGGCCGTACACACCGGCCCCAGCCCTCCCATGGCCGCAGCTCGAGCTGCTCGTTGTCGGCGGCCTCTTCCAATACTCAATGCTCGAGTGCGGAGCGCGCGAGCGTGCCCATGCGGTTCGGGCCGTCCGGAGCGAGGCGGTGGTTCTCCAGCCGAGTTTTTCGCAATCCTTACTGTCAGCGCAAGCCTACGCCATATGCGTGGGGCGAACGCATACCGACAACTCTCCAGGCTTATCTGTGATTGGACCGCGTGGACTGTTGAGTCCGGAGCGATTTGTCGGCGCGAAGGACGTGCTAGCGATCCACAGGGACGGTGATGCTGAACGGGCCTGGAGTTACGCTCGGGTCGAGCACACGGTATGACGCCTCCGGGCCGCAGTCGCACTTCGCCAGTGAGGAGCGTTCCGCTGGATTCACCGCCCTTCCGCGACGAGGCACATCGAGCACCCGCGACCGTCCTTCTCGATCCTTGAAAACCAACTTGGCGTAAAGGCCAGCCCCGGCTTACGTACCGTCGCCCGCCACGTGCTCGACGGTATCGCGCACCCGCGCAACCGCCGCTGGCAAGTCGCGCATGACGAGCTCGGCGTCGATCTGCAGCACCCGGTACCCCGCCCGGGCCAGGGCCCGGTCCCGCCGTGCGTCGGCCTCCGCGCGCGGGGCGTGATACGCCCCGTCGACCTCGACGACGAGCCTCCGCTCGGGTGCGAGCAGGTCGACGATGAACCGCCCGAGCACGGGCACCTGCCGCCGGAAGGCGACCCCGAGCCGCCGCCCGCGCAGCGCCTCGAAGAGCCGCGCCTCCGACGAGGTCGGGGCCGCCCGCATCTGTGCGGCCCGCTCGACGAGCAGGGGCGACGCTGCCGTGGGGTGCGGCGTGACGGTGCGGTAGCGACGCATGGGGACCTCCTGGGCCCGGGGTGAGGGGCCGGGCCCAAGCCCCCCCGGCGCAGGATCCGTGACGCGCACACGCGCGCACGCGACGACCCCGCAAGCCGTGTCGGGCGCGCGGCACGGAGCGTGCGCCACCGGGCGCAGGCCCGGCCCCTCACCCCGGGCCCAGGGCACGCCCTCACGACCGCGCCCCGCACGCGCCAGACGACTCGCGCATCCCGCACGCGCCGGCATCGCCACGACGAGCACGCGGCGCCTCCCCCATGCGCGCGCAGCCCGTGCCCGCCACGCGCCTACCGCGTTGCACCACGAGGAGCGGGCGCGGGCGAGCACGCATTTGGGGGAGGCCAGCGCGCCCGCAGGGCGCGCGGGTGGGGGCATCCCTGCAGATCGGGCTGACGTACTTCGGGAAGAGGTACCTGTCGCCGTATCTGGGGCGGTGGGTCAGTGCGGATCCGCTGGCGGTGCATGGGCTCGGGGGGGATCTCAACGCGTATGCGTACGTGCATGGGCGGCTGCTGAACGCGGTGGACCCGGTGGGACTGGCAGAAGACTCGGCGGCCGGAGTCTCCTTCGAGGCCACACCGAATGGTGCCGGGCCTGAGGACAAATCCGCCCAGTACACACCGCCAGACGCTGCCATGGTGGGCCAGAAGAACGGTCCGGGCTCATGGGGAAGCACTCCGGCTCCCGCCCCAGCGCCGGCCGGCTATTCGCCCCGCCGAACGTCCGAGGCGCCCCCATCAGTTGAAAACAGCAAGATAACGATGCCGTCGACGACGTCCAGATCGATGGACGAAATCGTGCACGAACAGGAGATGAAGGGCGACATCTTCGCCGCGAATGCCGTGTCACCTCTGGCCTCGCTTGCGACGATTCTCACTGCGGGAAAGACGCTTGAGGAACAGCACGCAAGGGTGATGGGGGTCTTTGCCGCGAACGCCGCGTTCGATAGCGTCGCGTCTGCGACCGGTGCGACAGGCCAGGCTTCTGCTGCGGCAATGAAGGGTGCGGTATCAGGCAGTGCCGGCGTGCCAAGCGCGGAGGGCGAGAGCCCTGCAATGCGGCAGCTCAACGAGATCTTCACGCGCCCCTTCCAAGAAAGCCAGGGGCGCGAGATGTTCCGCTCAGCACGGACTCTGCTGGCGCACGCGGACGCTTTCACTCCAGAGTTCAAGGCGGACGTCTTCGGGGTCGTAGCAAAGGAGATCAATTCCGCCGATTCGACGTGGATGGCCAATCGCGGTAGCGCGAACAACGCAGTGGGCTTCTTCACCGGGGATGCACGGCCCTTCGCGCTGGCGATCGATTCGAACGGAGGCGTGTGGTCGACGCCGAACTTCTTGCAGGGGGGGGCGACCATGGTCCCTGGCAAGGGATGGACCATCAACTATGCTAATGGATGGACCAAGGCGGAGTGAGAGGTCCGCGCCGGATGCAGATAGCCCAAGCCTTCCTAACCGACTCGGGCGTTGGAGACGCCCCGTTGACATTCGCCAGGCAAAGTATCGATGCGACCGGTGCGTTATTCCTGTTCGGTAACGCCTCTGCCTCGGGGTTCGAAACGAGGAACGAAGGGCTGTCTGCGGCGATGCTGGACGTCGCCGAAGGGTCCTGGACGGACTCCGCGGGTGCGAGCGGGCGACTGGACCGATTGTTCGCAGCATGCGCGCGCTTCATCGATGCCGCACCCACCGTTGCAGAAGAGGGATGCGCAGGTTGGTTGACTGCGGCTTGGCTAGTGCGGGGTCTATTGCACGTCCAATGGCTGGGAGGAGACGAAGTGTGGCTCGTGCCGGAGCAAGGGCCGCCGTTGCGGACGCACGGCCATACCCTCAAGCCTATGCACGGTGCCCAAGAGGCTCCAAACGTGCTCGTTCGCGGATTCGGTCGGACCTATAGCGGTTCTCAGCCGGAGCAAGTGCCCACCCCATGGGAGGTAGGGCGGGGTGATCGAATCTTGATGCTAAGCAGGGGCGTTGTCGACGGTGTCCCCAGCGATCGGATCGTGGCTTCCGCGAGAGCGACTAGCACGCAGGAAGGTGTCGACATGCTCGTTACCATGGCGTCGCCTGCCCGCCCATATGCGCTGGCCCTCCTAGCTTGCCCGTGACTCGGGGGCCGCCCGCGCTCTGTACGTTTCTGCGGCACCGCGGTACATCACGTGGGCGATCGGGCGGCTCGATCTTTGACAGACGCGTTTGGCGCCAGGAGCGCGGCAGCTCGTTGCCCGCGACCTACTCGACAGCCTCGCGCACCCGCGCAACCGCCGCCGGCAAGTCGCGCATGACGAGCTCGGTGTCGATCCGCAGCACCCGATACCCCGCCCGAGCCAGGGCCCGGTCCCGTCTCGCGTCGGCCTCTGCGCGCGGGGCGTGATACGCCCCGTCGACCTCGACGACGAGCCTCCGCTCGGGTGTGCGAGCAGGTCGACGATGAACCGCCCGAGCAAGGGCACCTGCCGCCGGAAGGCGACCCCGAGCCGCCGCCCGCGCAGCGCCTCGAAGAGCCGCGCTTCGGACGAGATCGGCGCCGGCACCCACACGACGCGCATGGGGCGCCTCCCCCATGCGCGCGCAGCCCGTGCCCGCCGACACGCCCACCGCGTTGCACCGCGAGGAGCGGGCGCGGGCGAGCACGCATTTGGGGGAGGCCAGCGCGCCCGCAGGGCGCGCGGGTGGGGGCATCCCAACAGGTCGGGCTGACGTACTTCGGGAAGAGGTACCTGTCGCCGTATCTGGGGAGGTGGGTCAGCGCGGATCCGTTGGCGGTGCATGGGCTGGGGGGGGACTTCAATACGTATGCTTATGTGCACGGGAGGGTGCTGAGCGAGGTTGATCCGGTCGGTCTGCAGGAGGACGCGGGAGTGCCATCGTCACCCGTGGCGGGGGCCCCGGACCAGAACCCGCCAGACGTCGACCCAGCGGCTGATCAGAAGGCGACCCAGAAGATGCTAGGGAACCTGGCATCCGCTGCTGCGGCGGTGTCGGACTTCGGGAGTGCGGTGCCCGCGGGCGTCGCGAACTCCGTCACCTCAACCGTCCAGAACGCGCCACGTGCCGCGGTGGAGGTCGCGCGCGCTGCCCCCGTGCCAGCTCCCCTAGCTGCACTCGGTCTCCGTCTGCCGATGCCTTCGCTCATGGACCAAGGGTTGAAGACATGGGAACGCGTCGTCGGACGTCTCGAGCTTCCGCATGCCGACACCACGGCAGGCGAGGTCGGACACTTCTTGGGGTACGGCATTGGACTTACGGGACTGACCCTGGGTTCGAGCGCAGCGAGCGCAGAGCTTGGTAGTGCACGCGCGGCGGCGAGCGCTACGGACTGCGGGACTGCCGAGGGGTACATCTACCGAGGAGTCTCGGCGAATCACCCAGCGATCGAGGCTGCGCGGGCTGGGTCGGCAGTCCCGGGCGACGTTGCGGGCGCAGTCTCGAGCAAGGCGCACAACGCGGGCAACATGGCCGCGAAGAGTCCGTTCACGTCATGGACGCACGACCCTTCCATCGCCCGGTTTCATGCGCTAAAAGATGGACCCGGTGGAGTAATACTTCGGGTTCCTCAGGGCGCACCACCACCCGGCGCGACTTGGGCGTGGGAGTGGTCAGAGGACGAGTTTGGCGAATCAGAAGTCTTGATGCGCGGAGTACGGCACGGAGTGGAGGTGCAGTCGCCATGATGACCTTCTCGGAGGTTCGGAAGCTGATTCGTCGCGATCCATCATCGGCATCTCTGAAGGCGTGCGGGGACGCTCTTGACGAGGGCACCGTCGCGGATCTTGAAGGGGGACCCGCCGATACCGCAGTGTCGGAAGCCGTCGGTACGTACTCGATTCGGCGTAACACGGCGAAGGCATCTGATATCGAAATCATTGGCATCGATGAACTTCTTCAGACACTGCACCGCCTTCCGCCCGAGGACCGAATTCTAATCTTCTCCTTCTCGGGGCAAGAATTTATTTTTTCTGTATTCGTTCACGCTGAAGATCAGTCAATCGTCGGATGTATCCGAGTTCGTCGTCGGCGAGATGCCCCTCCGTCCCTGAAAGAGCAGAGGCTTGCCTAAAGTAGGCTGGCACGGGGAGCCCGGGTTAGGGCCCGCGCACAAATAGTGGAAGCAGGACGGCGTAGGATGGA
>PLYU01000189.1 GCA_003153495.1 Myxococcales bacterium | reverse complement strand
TGTCCGACCCGCCGCGCCCGAGCGTCGTGATGTTGCCGGCCTCGTCGACCCCCTGGAAGCCGGCGACCACCGCGATCTCGCCGCGGTCGAGCGTCTCGAAGATCTTGGCGCCCTCGATCATCTTGATGCGCGCCTTGGTAAACGCGTCGTCGGTCAGCACCTTCACCTGGTGGCCGAGCAGCGAGCGGGCCTTGCCCCCGGCCGCGTGGATCGCCATCGCCGTCAGCGCGGCGCTCACCTGCTCGCCGGTGGCCGCCAGCGCGTCCATCTCGCGCGCGTCGGGGACCGCCGCGACGTCGTGCGCGAGCTTGAGCAGGCGGTTGGTCTCGCCGCTCATGGCGCTGACGATGACGACGACGCGGTGACCGGCCCGCTGGGTGGCGATCGCGCGCAGCGCGACGTTGCGGATGCGCTCGAGGGAGCCCACCGAGGTGCCGCCGAACTTCTGGACGACGAGGGCCACGGGACTGGGGCCACGCGTTTAGCGGCCTAGGCGCCGGACGTCAATGCGGTAGAGTCCCGCGCGGTCGCGATGTCCTACGCGGGGTACCTCATCGAGACGCTGGTGACGCTGCTGGCGGTCTGCGCCCTGGCGGTCCTCGTCCTGTGGGGGGGGCGCCGGATGGGGGTGGGCCGGGCGAGCGGCCCCATCGAGCTGGTGGGGCACCTCCCCCTGGAGGCGCGCCGGTCCATCTATCTGGTGAGAGTCGGCCAGCAGGTGTTCGTGGTCGGCGTGGGCGAGGGGGGCTTCACCAAGCTGGGCGAGCTCCCCGCCGGGGAGGTTCCGAAGGTGGAGCCGGCCGGGCGCACGGCGTTCGCCGACGTGCTGGCCCGCGCGCTCAGGCGCAAGGGGGGCCCGTGATCGCCGCCATCGCCGGAGCGGCGGTCGGCGCCGACGATCTGCTCTCGCGGCCGATCGTGCTGGTGGTCGCGCTGGCGATCGTGTCGCTCGTGCCGTTCGCGTTCATGACGGTCACGGCGTTCGTGAAGATCGCCACCGTGCTGCAGATCGTGCGCAGCGCCATCGGCGCCCAGGGCGTGCCGTCGAACAGCGTGATCATGGCGCTCGCCACGGCGCTCACGCTCATCGCGATGGCCCCCGTCGGCGACCGGATCACCGCGCGCCTCGCGCCGCTGCTCGGCGCGAAGGACACGCCCGACACGGTGACGCTGGTCCGCGAGGGCATCGCGGCGGTGCGCGAGCCGATGCGAGAGTTCCTGAAGGCGAACGGCAGCGAGGTCGAGCGCGCGCGCTTCCTCGACGTCGCGCGCAGAGCGCGGCCCGAGGCCGAGCGAGCGGCGGTGGGAGCGGACGACCTGACGGTGGTCGTGCCGGCGTTCGTCGTGACGGAGCTCGGCGAGGCGTTCGCCGTCGGGTTCCTGATCTACCTGCCGTTTCTGGTGATCGATCTGGTCGTGTCGAACGTGCTGCTCGCGCTGGGGATGCAGATGATGACGCCGACGCAGGTGAGCCTGCCGTTCAAGCTGCTGCTGTTCGTGACGACGGGGGGGTGGGGGCTGCTCGCGAGGTCGCTCGTGGCGGGGTACCGCTAGTCCGGGCGACGTGCCGTCGTGCGACCTGCACGACGGCGTAGCCGCACACCCGCTTGACTTCACGGGGCCCGGCAGTATCTTCCGCGCCGCTCGTTGCCGGGCCGCATTCGCGTGACAACTGGGGCAATAGCTCAGCTGGGAGAGCGCCGCGTTCGCAATGCGGAGGTCAGGGGTTCGATCCCCCTTTGCTCCACCGAGATTCAGCCTGTTTTTCGTGGCTTTTCGCGTTCATGGCGTCTCCGGGATGCGCTGGATTTGACACTCCGCCGTACAGTTTGCCGTACAGTTTTGGGGCGCGCGGAGCCCTGCGCACGCACTGAAAGCTGCGCCTCCAGAAGCGAGCGGAGGCCCGCCTTCGATCCCTTTGCGTAGACCATCTCCGCCATGCGGCTATCGACATGCCGCAAGACCTTGGCGATGAGGTGCGGCTCGACGCCGCCATCGCGGAGCCAGTGCCCGAGCGTTCTGCGCAAGTCGTTCGGCGAGCACGGTGCGAACTTAGGCGTGCGCCTGCACCCGAGGCAGTCGCGGGACGGCGACCCCCTTCCCTTCGATCGGCAAGCCGGGCAGGTCGAGAGCCGCGCGGCAGTGCGTCGAAGGGCCCGGAGCACGTTCGTCCATGCGCCAAACGCTGGTCCCTCCTTGTTCGCGTACTTCTTCGCCAACGCGAGCCAGGGACGTTGCAGGGATGTGATCGACACGGTGTCCGAAGACGAGCGTGTCTTCGTTCCTCGGATGAACACCTCGTCGTCACCGATGTCCGCGAGGGTCGCCTTCTCGATCTCGCTCTTGCGTGCGCCGGTAGCCAACGCGAAGGCGACCCACCCGCGCCTCGCGGGGGCTAGTTGGTCGAGCAGCCGACGCGCCTCATCTTCTGTGAGCCACCGGGAGCGCGGGACATAGCGCGGGGCGAACCCGAGAGGCATGACGCGCTCAAGCGGCAAGCCGAACCGACCGTGATGGAGTGCGAGCTTGAGGGCGCCTCGCAGTACGATCAGCTCCCGCTGGACAGTACTCGTCCACGCCAAGCTCGGACAGTACCTCGTGAGCGTACTTCCAGGCCCTCTCCTCGTCCTCCAAGATCAGAGACCACTGCTCCGGCAGTAGGTCGCGTTGCCCGACTGCGGCCACAGCCACTTCACATTCAGCTCTCATCTCCCCAGCATGACGAGACAGGAAGTGCCCGTACTCGTGGGCGAGAACGATGGCGTCCAGCTCCGGCTGCGTCACGAGGTCGGGCTTGGTTAAATCTGCAACACGCTCTCGAAACGTCACAAAGACGATCCGTGGTCGCCCATCGTTGTGACGGTACGAGACATCGTCCTCACGACGCCGAGTGCCCTCGCCGCCTCGGACCGAGCGACACAGGATGTACTCGATGGGGGCTACGTGCCCACGACTCTCGCCGGGCTCCGCAGGCTTCCACTGCTCGCGGAGCGCTACCTCGGCCATCTCCCACAGCCTCACGAAGCAGTCCGCTGGTCCCATGCAGCAAGCCTATCCTCTCGTGATCGTGGTCGAGAGACCCACGCCCCCGGCTCCCCGATCTTTAGCGGCAGACCCAGATCGTCGCTGCCCTGCATCCGGTGCCGACGCAGTACGCGACCGTCCCCTGGCAGCTCGTCCCCGACGGACACGTTGCCCCTCCCTCCGGCGAGCAGCTCGGGGCGCACGCCCCGCCCGAGATGCACTCCTGGCCGGCGTCACACTGGCAAACCGGGGGAGCAAAACCACCTCCTTGCGAGACCGGACACGGGCATGAGGGGTACGTCGCTACGACGGCGCCATCGACCATGATGATGACGCCGCCATCATCGACAAGGGCAACGGCGCCGCTGGGTACCTCGTGGACGCACTCTCTGGGGGCAGGGCCACCTGGAGTGCCCACGAGATCGCCACACGCATCGTCTCCGTTCGAGGCGTCCGGGATGGCGCTCGTGCCGGCCGAGGTGCAACCGGACGCCGTGAGGAGCATGCAAGCTACGACGATGACCGTCAGGCGGCGATGAGGGCTCACGGCAGGAAGAACAGCACGACCCAGAAGAGCGCGTCGAAGATCCAGACGTACGAGGCGGCCCGCCTTGAGCGTCGTCGAGCCCATTCGTCCGGGTCCGGCGCTTCCCCTCGTGACGGCGTTTCCACGGGTGAAGCGTAGCTCGGGGATTCCCGGGGCCGCCACCCTCCACGCCCCCTCGACATCAGGCGCCCGCCCTGCCTGGGATCCTCGTTGACAGCAAAGACGTGCGGCTGAAACGGTGTGTGACCCTCTTCGCTTTGAAGGTCGTCCGTTGCGCAACGCCAGATCGTGACAGGATCACTGGATGGGGCGCGTCATCCGCTGGGCCTTTCGGTTGCGCGCTACCGGTCCGGCGATCCTGGCGTGCATCGTTGGCGCACGTGGTTGTTCGTGGTGGGGGCCGGGATCCTCTTCGGCGTCGTGTGCGCAGTCGGTCGATGCGTACTGCACCGGACGCTTGTGTGCTCGGAATTGGTCCTGCATCTGCTCTGTCCCCGGCGGTACCTGCGACGGTTACAACTGGCTCGAAGTCAACGTCGCGATCGATGCGGCGCAGCTCTGGTACTACGACGCGGTCACGGGCCAGCTCGTGGCGATCGTGCAGTGGGGACCGGACAGCGTGGGGCAGCGGTGCCTGGCCGGGCCGGGCGAGTTCGCCGTCGCGTCGTCGTGTCCCGCGCACGAATCGACAGCGGTGGAGATCGTTTGCGACGCGGGCCCTGCGGATGTGCGTGGAGAATGACTCGCGCTCCCCGCGCCCCGACCTCACCCGCCACTGGGGCGCCCGCCCAGCTCCTCGGGAGCCCGCGCCTTGAGCGAAGGATCGCGGCAGCGCGATCTCTCGCCGACCCTCGGGCAGCTTCGTCCCGGGGGTCCCGGTCTCCAGCTCGTCGTCCCCGTGGCTGTTCTTGTGCTCACCGGCAAGCGCACCCCGCGCCCGCGCGCTCCTGTTCCAGCACCTCTGTCCCCGGGCTACCCCGTCCGGGCCTCTTGCTCGATCACGTCGGCTGCACGTGCGGCGGCGTTGGTCTTTACCATCGCGACCTGGATGCGCCGAGCATTCGCCGCGAAGCGACCGTCGTCGAGGACCTGGCGTACCGCCTTGCGCACGGACTCCGGAGTGGGCGATTGACTTCGTAAGTCGATGCCTGCACCGGACCACGCGATGCGCGCATTGACCTCGCGCTTGTCCTCCGTGATTCCGGCGACCACGAGCGGTACGCCGTTGGCCAGCGCGAATTGAACCCCGCCGTACCCTCCGTTCGTCACGACCAGGGAGACGCGCGGCAAGAGTTCGGAGTACGGGACAAACCCGGCAATGAGCGCGTTCGAAGGCCCGTCCTTCGGCCCGTCCCATCCCGGCGCCGTGACGACCACCCTGACAGGTTCGTTCCTCAGGCCCTCAAGCGCAGGCAATATGAGCTGTGCAGGGTCTTTGGCGACGGTGCCCTGGGTCAGCAGCACAACTGGCTTCTTCCCATCGAGTTCGCTCCACCACGTGGGGAGCGAGAAGGTCTGCGGCGAGCTGGGCAGCAGCGGCCCGATGTACTCGACGTGCGCCGCCAGATCGCTGCGCGGATACTCGAACTCTGGAACCGTGGCCTGCAAGTATCTCCGGTACGAGCACAGTGCCTCGTCGAGCATGCTTCGCTCGACGATCGGCGGCATCCCCAAGCCTCGACGGACCTCGTTGAGATACCGTTGCACGGAGCCGAACACGACATGGCGCGCAGCCCAGTTCATCGCGCGGTTTCGCACACGCCCGAGCGTTGAAGCGGTCGGCATCACGCCCGGACCGAACGGAGCCGTGTCGCGACTCGTGGCCCCATAGGGGAAGACACCGATCCCGACAGCGGGCGGAGCGTTGGGGGGCGCGAGCACATTGGCAGCGAAATTCATGATCTCCGACACCACGACATCGACGCGCCGGAACGAGTACAGGGCTTCGAGGTCCTTGCGATAGCCGAGCGCGTGGTCGATGAAGACGTGCTTGAAGTCCCATCGCAAGCCGGCCATGCCCGCAAGGTCAGCGCGGGTTCGGATCTGGCGCTCCAGGTCGGCATCGTCGAGATCGCGCCCGTGCTGCATCGGAACGTACACTGCACCGACCGTCTCGATTCGCTCGGCAAATTGCTTTCCCGTGTACCAGAGGACTTCGTGTCCGCGCGCCACAAGCTCGCCCGCAATGGGTCGCATCGGGTTGACGTGTCCCTCGGCCGGGAAAGTGGCGAAGACAACGGTGGCCATCGTGGATCTCGGGAGGACGGGAGCATACGCCGTGCATGACGGCGCTCGGACGCCAAGTATGCTCGCATTCCAGTAAGCCCACACCGTCCCAGACCCTCCGGGTGATCGGGAGGAGCGCCCCCCCGCGCTCCCGACCCCGGCCCGCCGTAGCTCTTCGCTGTCGGCCTCCGCGTTCACGCCGTCGCCGCCGTCCTCCAGCTCACCCGGCCGCGCGCATCCTCGATCGCGCATGCCCCCCGCGCTCACCGACCCCGGCCGCGCCGTAGCTCTCCACGGCTCCCATGTTCACCGCCGCCGCCATCCTCGGGGCTCGGGCTCACCGGCCAGCGCATCCCAGCGCCGCCCCCCCCCGCTCCCCGACCCCGGCCGCCGTCGTGGGGATCGTCTTCACCAAAGTCTCGGATCCGGGCTGCACTTGCCGACGTGACGCAGTGGTTTGCGCACGTAGCCGCCCGGCAATCCGTTGCAGATCAGGTTTACGAAGGTCCCGTCGCACGCGCATCCCGGTGAGGCGGCTGCGCAGACCGCGCCGAGCTTCGGGAAGCATCTCCCTCGGGCCATACACCCGGAGGCGCTGCGGAACCCGCAAGTGCCATCGGGCTCGCAGTCGGAGTCGCTCACGCACGAGCCCCCGACCCGCGTTGTTTCGTCGGGCATCCGGGTGGCGGCCTCGGCCAAGGCGCCGCCGCCATCCATGACGGCACCGTCCGTCCGTCCATGATCGTTCTCGGCGGCAACGTTCCCGTCCGGACTCCCGGCGCCGTCTCCGCCGTCAACGCTTCCGCCGTTCGATCCGCCGCCGACCGGACCGGAGCATCTGAGCGGGAGAACGCAAAGCGACACGAGAACGGAAGCGCCTCGAAGGAACCAGACGACGTGCACGCTGCCGGGGATCACGGACTGACGGACGTGTAGTTACTGAGGCAGGGCGGCATGGCCGCATCCGCCGCTCCAGCGTCCCCCCCGCCCGCGCCCAAGTAGAGCCCGCCCGCGTAGTACCACTGCGTTTCCGCCACCGCGTGACTCACGTCGGTCGCCAGGCGGCAGCCTCCCAGCGCACCTTCGCGGGGACAGGCATCGTACGAAAACATCCAGGCGCCAGCGTCCGTCCGTTCCGTCTCGCATGGCCCCTGGTCAGCCTGCGCTTGGTTGACGGTAAGGCCCGACGTTTCAACGCAGAAGAGCGTCTGGGACCCGGCCGGACCCGCCTGCGCCAGCGCGCACGACACGGTGCCGGCGGGCGTCACATTGCCCTGGTCCATCGAGGGCTGCGAGCAGCTCAAGGACATGAGCCATGTGATTGCAGCGGCGAGAACCACTCGTTTCACCGTGCGCGCCTCCCTCCAGCGCTCAGCGTAGCGCCGAAAATCGAGAGCCTCCAACCCGACGCGCTCCCCGACCCCGGCCGCGCCGTCGCTCCCCGGCCGTCGGCCTCACTGCCCTCGATGCCGTTCGCCGCCCTATCAGGGCACGTTGATCTTCACCGTGACATCGCTCCCCGCCGCCGAGCATTGACCGGCGCCGCGCCCTATGAGCGCCGTAGCCACGCAGGCGCAGGACACGTCGCCGTCGCACGCGGAGGGGATCGGGATGCAGGCGTAGAAATCAACGCCGGGCGCCACTCCCCCTTGGACGTGCTCGCAAACCTGGGAGCGCCCGTCGCACGTAGCAGAGCCTCCGCAGGTGAAGCTTCCCCCGTCGTCGTTGGTCACGAAGAGGGCATCGCTCGCGGAATCTGACGAAGCGTCCTGGGCGGCGACATCGGCCACGCCAGCATCCTGGGCGCTGGAGGTTGCGCCTCCGCAGCCTGCGCTGGCGAAGGCGACGAAGAGAAGGGCAGCAGACCTCATAGACAGCACAGCTCGTCGGAGTACGCGCAGGCGTCCGGAGGGCCCATTCCGCTGCACGTGGTGTTCGCCGAGTACGCGCACCTGCCGCCCGCATCCGCGCAGGCAGGGAGCGTGTCGGAGACAGGGGGTCCGCAGAAAGCCGCCTGGCACTTGCCGGCTCGGCAGATCGCGCCGCTCTCGCAGGGGCACCCGCAAAAACTGTCCGTGGCACGGCTGGCGAACGCCGCCGCAAAGGCCGCTTGGTATTGAGGCGCGGTGAGCTTGTTGATCGCCTCTGTGGTGCAGCCGTCGCATCCGGTGGCCGGGCAGGAGGACACTTCGCCAACCGCGACGCAGTCGGTATCGACGACGCAGGACTGGTCGTAGTTCGAAGCAAGGACAATGCTGCAAGCAGTGGCGTCGATGCCGGTCCCGGCGTCACCGCCATCGTTGCCGTACGGCACGGTGCACGCTGGATCCACGTACCGCCCGACTGGACTCGGACACTGCACCTCGCCTGGCGCAGGTAGGGTGCAGTCCCAGGCGCTCGAAGTGCAGTGGCAGACCGATTCGGTGAGCGTATAGACCCCCGATCCGCATGGAACGCAGACGGTCGGCGGTCCCGGGCAGACCGTGCCCTCCGGATAAGGAGAACAGCTCGCGCCCGGCGAGCCGAGGCAACCGGGGCCCAGTGCGGTTGAGTCCGCCGACCCGTCCACCGGTCCGTTCGCCGCGTTGCTGCTCGTGCAGCCCAAGGCGAGGCAGCTGGACACCATGACGAGCGCCCCGAGGAAACGGCCTCGTCCCGCCGTGCTGTACCTGGTCTCCCCCAGCGGCATAGCCGCTCGATCATGGACCGGCCGAGGGCGCTCGTCCAACGGAGGCTGGCCGCCGCCGGGGGAACGCCCGCGTGGCAGCGGCGCCAGCGACTACAGGGACTCGTTGCACGTCTCGGTAGGCGCCTTCGTGCCTTGGCCTAACGGGCACTCCGGAAAGGTCGCGCAAGCGGTTCCGGCGCTGGTCACCGTGGAGGACTCACAGAACGGCGCGTCGAAGGCCGCGATGGCCCGGCCGGTTGGGAAGGTCATGTCGGCGGTGCCGTGGATCGACGTGTCCACGCCATCGATCGCCAGCGAGCCCTTCGTAGCCGTGCCTTCTTCCGCCGTAGCGCAGTTCACGTCGGCGAGCCGGTAGCTTGCTTGCCATCCGTCGCCGAGGTTGTACGTGCCGGGGGCGATGATCCGTCTGGGACCCGACGGAGCGAGGGTGACGACGACCTGGAAGACATTCGCGACGCCCGCACCTGCGCTCACCTGGACGGTCGCGCAAGAATCAGCGCCCCTCAAGGTCGTGACGACGATGCTGACATGATTCGGGTCCGCTTGGCTTGCTGCGGCGGAAGCCGAGAAATGCGAGGGCCTGAAGGTGAACGTGTCATCGAAGACGGCAGTCCCTGGAGTCAGGCCGCTCGATGCACCTGCCGATGACGAGCAGGCGGCTGCGCCGAAGAGAAAGAAGACCAGAGGTCTCGCCGACCGCACCGGCAGAACGTGCGGCAAGATGGCTGCCGTTGCAAGGCTACCCGGCGCGGTGACTTGCCCAAGGTCGCCGTCCAGCGGGTCCCGGAGGGAAGCGCCGCCCGCGCCGAAGACCTTCGCTGACTACGGGGAGGGGGCTCCAGCGTCGAGCCCTCAGGCGCGGGCGGCCCCTTGAGGGAAGCAGACGGCGGCCGGGTCGGCTCATCGATCCCATGGGTCGGTGCGGCCTTTCGTAAGTGACGGCTGCCGGACAGGTCGCTTACTCTCGCGGTCATGGCACAGCCCTTCACGTGGGAACGGCTTGACGTTGCCGGCGACGGCCCGACGCTCGTGGTTCGCGCGTCGGTTCCTGGTGGTTACGTACTCGCTGTCGGGACCGGCGCGAACGAGTACAAGTTGATCGCGTTCGTACCCGCCAAAAAGTGGAAGGTCCGCACGTGGGCGGAGGTGCAGGCCGGGCGCGCGAAGGTGCCTCAACCCAAGAAGAGCAGCTAGGGTGCTTCGAGGGCCAGGATGCCCTGGCCGGCGTTCGCGGGGACCTCCGCTTGCCCAAAGGGAAGTAGGCTCCGGCGAATGTGGGTCGCCGTACAGTTTTGCCGTACAAGAGTCGCGTTCCATCGAGAAAATGGCTGCAAGCACTCGCGTTCGCAATGCGGAGGTCAGGGTTCGATCCCCCTTTGCTCCACTCCGTACCAGGGGAATGGCTGCGTCGTGGGCCTGACGAAGGGCTCTTGCGCGAGGGGCTCGGGGAGAAGACTCTCTCGAGAGTGAGCATTTCCGGTCGGGGCTGGACGCTGCTCTTGTGTAGCTTCGGGGGAGCAACGCTCGCGGCGTGCGGCAACGGGGGCGCTGGGGCAAGCGTCGGGGGCACGGAATCGTGCACCCTTTCCGGCTCTTTCACGGAGTCGGTGAGCGAGATCCCGAATGACAGCGTCCGATGTGATGGCGGACAACCGCCGACGACGCTCTCGCTAACCGTCGAATGGGGCGGCGACGGGGGCGTCACCGTCAACGGTCAGCAGTGCATCGCGGATTGCCTCACGGATGCTGGCGATGCTCCGTGCTCTGCACTTGGGCTTCCGATGGTCAACACTTCGACCGGCTGTGAGGCACTTGTTCATTGTACCGCTGGAAGCATCTACTCCCTCGCGTTCTTCACGGGCCCGCGCAGCGCCGGCGCCATCGAGATCGTCAACACGAACGCGTCAGTTTGCCAGTACTCCAACTTGGGGCCGTGAACCCCGTGATGTTTGCCCCGAAACATGAGGCGCTCACGCCTCCACCGCCGCCATGCCGCGGCTTCTGCGCGAATTGCGACGCGGTCGCGCCCGCCCGAACGTGAACGGAAAGCGAATGGACCGGACGGCGCCGCGACGCAATCCTTCGTCTCATGAAGCCCCGCTTCGCCGCCGACTACCGCACCCTGCTCTGGGCCTACGGGCTCTTCCCGGCCGTCACGCTCGCGCCCTACGCGAGCCCGCGCGTCCTCCCGTGGCTGGTGCCCCTGGTGCTCTACGTGGGCTTCTGCTCGGGAGCCTTCGCGCACTACCACAACCACTGCCCCGTCTTCCGCAGCCGCTCGATGAACGCCTTCCATTCGGCCTGGATCTCCGTCTTCTACGGCCATCCGACCTTCGGGTGGATCCCGACGCACAACCAGAACCATCACAAGTTCCTCAACCGCGAGGGAGACGCGACGATCACGTGGCGGCACTCGACCAGGAACACGTGGCTCATCGCCTCGACCATCTTCTTCGTATCCGCCCATTCGCAGGCTCCCCTCATCCGCGCCTTCGTCCGGCGCGCGAAGGCACTGACGCCCAGGCTCTACCGGCAGATCCTCGTCCAGTCCCGAGTCTTCGCGGGAGCGCACGCGGCGCTGCTGGGCCTGGCGCTGGCGCTGCACGGCGCGCGCCTCGGTCTCCTCGTATACCTCGGCACCTTCGGCCTGTCGGCGGCGATGGGCCTTTGGGGAATGATGTTCATCAACTTCATCCAGCACGTGGACTGCGATCCGTGGTCGCCCGCGCAACTTCGTCTCGAAGGTCGGCAACTTCCTCGTCTTCAACAGCGGGCTGCACACGGTGCACCACGAACATCCCAGCGCCCACTGGAGCACGCTGCCGGCCCTCCACGCGCAGATCGCCCAGCGGATCCACCCCGACCTCTGTCAACCGAGTATCTTCGGCTTCTGTCTGCGGTCCTACGCGCTCGGCGCGCTCTTGCCGCAGTTCCGCACGCGGCAGATCGGCCGCCCGGCGTACGCTACGGCCCCATGACGGCCCGTCCCCAGCGCGCTCGCGGCGGCGTCTCGCGGAGGCAGCCCGGGCAGGCGCGCGCGCAGGCGACCGTGAGCTCCATCCTGGAGGCCACCGCCCTGGTGCTGAACCGGGAGGGGCTGGACTCGGCGACGATGAAGCGGATCGCCGAGGTCGCGGGGGTCAGCGTGGGGTCGCTGTACCAGTACTTCTCCCACCGCGACGCCATCCTCGCGGCGCTGCAGGACCGGGAGTTCGCTCGCGCCCTCGAGCTGATGGAGACCGCGCTGGCCGACCGCAACCTGGGCAGGACCCCGCGCGACACTGTGTCAGCAGTGGTCAGGGGGCTGATGCAGATCTACTCGGAGAGCCCGGGCGTGCACCGCGTCCTGGCCATCGAGAGCCTGCGCGTCGCCAAGGCCGACCGGGTGCACGCGTTCGACGTGCGCATCATCGCCATCATCCGGCACTTCCTCGCGGCCACCGGCGCGACCGTCCGGCGCAAGAACGTGGACGCGGCGGCCTTCGTCGCGTTCCAGTCGGTCCGCGCCACCATGCTCGCGAGCTTGCTCGAGCGGCCGCCCGGGCTGGACGACGAGACGCTGGTGGGAGAGATGGCGGATCTGGTGCTGAGGTATCTGGTCCGGTAGTCGGCCGCGAGGAGAGCAGCACTACTCGATGTATCCCGGGGGATAGGGGTAGGAAGGTGGTCGATGCTGCGGGAGATCGAGCACGCCAGTAGGGGGCTGGTCCGTTGTGTACTTCCGGGACACGAGCGGCGGACCCTCGTTGGCCGGGCGAGCGAGGCCTATCGCTGGGGCTGTGCCGGAGCGGCGGGCAATCCCTCGTGTTGGGGAAGCGAATCGGTGATCTCGAACCATGACGCCTTCGATCCGACGAAGGCGTGAAGTGATGGGCGCACCCCGGGATCACCGTCCACGGTCCCGAGTCGGACGTGCGCCCGGCCGAGATCCCGTCGGAGGGTGAAGAGACTCGACCCGCACACCTTGCAGAAACAGCGATCGATCCCCGGCGAAGAGGCGTACCGGGAGATGGACTCTTCACCGGACGTGATCCGCAGAGCGTCGAGAGGTACGCGGACGATGCTGGCGAACGCGGCCCCGTGCCACTTTCGGCACCGGGAGCAGTGACAGTTGGCCGCGAGCCCCGTCTCGGACGCCTCGTATCGAACCGCCCCGCACAAGCAACTGCCCGTGATCATCCGGTCGAGCTAGCGCTGGCGCGTCATGAAGGCAAGGGGCTGGCGACCTTGCCCCGATCGTCATTCATCCCGCCTGTCATCCTGAGCGGAGCGAAGGATCCCCCGGGACGGCGTCGCGAATGTCCGCTCGAGCGTGGCCCGACCGTTCGACCGAGGTGGCCCGGCCCCGTCTGCCGGCGCCCCGGCGCGATCCCCACAACGCCGCGGGGGATCCTTCGCTTCGCTCAGGATGACAGGCGCTCCGAGCGTCGAAGCGACCCACCCGTCTCCACGCGCGAGTGGTCGCGAACCCGTCACCTGGGCCGGGCCTGCGCCACCCGCGAGCGACGCGGAGATCAACCGAGCTGCTGGTTGTGCACCTCGAACGCCGTCTCGACCGGCGGCGTGGCGAAGCCCCCGGGCACCCCCGCCTGGAGCTTGGGCCCCAGGGTCTTGTCGCGGAACTGCTCCCAGCTCTCCCGGGACTCGTGGATGGCCATGATGGTGAAGCCGCCCGCGGAAGGGCCGGCGGCGTGGAAGGTCTGCCCCCTGGGCAGGGTGCCGCGGCCGGGGTGGACGGCCCCGATCGAGGCCTCGTACTGCGCCTTCGTGCCGCCGGGGAAGTGGTGGATGATTGCGTACGCCATGGTCGTTCTCCTTGCTGGGGTCTCGGCGGTCCAGCCGCCGTCTGCTCGCCGGCTCGTTCGCCGTCGATGAGCCCACCCTACTGGCCGGCCCGCGCCTCGTGAATTGGGAGAGCGCGCACGGCGCGTGTGCAAAGATGCACGGGCGTGCTCGACTGGAACGACGTCCCGTTCTTCCTCGCGATCCGGCGCGCGGAGACGCTCGCCGGCGCCGCGCGCGCGCTCAAGGTCGAGCACACGACCGTGGGCCGGCGCCTCGCCGCGATGGAGCGCGCGCTCGGCGCCAAGCTGTTCGTGCGCACGCCCGACGGCTTCCGCCTGACCCGGATGGGCGAGGAGATCCTGCCGCTCGTCGAGCGGGCCGAGGCCGCGCTGCTCCAGGTCGAGCGCGTCGCACTGGCCGACGACGATCGCGCCGAGGGCACCGTGCGCGTGACGACCTCCGAGAGCTTCGCCGGCCTGCTCGGCCGCTGGCTCGCCGAGCTGCGCGGCAAGCACCCGCGTGTCACCGTCGACCTGATCACCGGCAACGCGCGGCTGGATCTCAGCCGTCGGGAGGCCGACATCGCGGTGCGGTTCGCCGCCACGCGCGAGGGCAACCTCGTCTGCCGCCGGGTGGCCACGCTCGGCTGGGCGGTCTACGCGTCGCGGGCCTACGTGAAGGCGCGCGGCCCGCTGCCGCCGTCGGGCGACCTGCGGGGCCACGACGTGATCGGCTTCGGCGAGAGCATGGCGCAGGTCCCCGGGGCGCTGTGGATCGAGGAGCACGGCCGCGGCGCCGACATGGTCATGCGCAGCGGCAGCCTGACGGCGGCGTGCAACGCGGCGCTCGCCGACCTCGGCGTGACGGTGATCCCCTGCTACCTCGCAGACCCCGAGCCGACCCTGGTACGCCTGGTGCCCGGGGTCATCGGCACGCGCGACGGCTTCCTGGTGGTGCACCCGGACCTCGCGCGCGTCGCGCGCGTGCGCGTCGTGCTCAGCTTTCTCGTCGAGCGCTTCGCGGCCAACGCCGCGTTCCTGCGCGGCGACGCACCGGCGGCGGCGGCAGGCGAAGGCCCGCGGTCGCGGCCCGGGCGCGGCGCGCGGTCGAAGTCGCGCTGAACCTCGGCGCAAGGGCCAGGACCCGAGCGCCAGGGACCCGTCACTCGGACGCCGCGTCCGTAGCCGCGTCCGCGCCGCCGTCACCGAGCACGCGGCGGTCCGCGAACGTGCCGGGATGGCCGCCTGTCCAGGACGACGCTGCCCGGCGAGTCGAGGAGCACGTCTCGCCTGCATCCGCAAAGGGAACGGCTCGCTAGAAACCCCGACAACGACGCGGTCAGACGCAGGCGGGGACCGAAGCTTGGCCGGCGGGGACCAAGGCTCGATTGGCGGGAGCCGAGGCTTGGTTGGCGGGGACCGAGGCTCGATCGGCGGGGACCAAGGCTCCGTTGGCGGGGAGCGAGCGCTGCATGGCGGCATCCGAGCGCAGAATGGCGTATTCTCAGCCTCGGTCCCCGCCACTCGAAGGAAGGGAAGGCCCTCGTGACGAACGCCGCTGCCATCGGTGCCGGTGGCATCAGCGCCAGGCTGCTGGGTAGGTGCCCATCGTCCCTTCATACCCGGCGATCGAGCGTACTGACCACCGTGTCCCCTCCGCGCGTGGACGGCTGCTTTGCCCCGAGCGGAGGTCGACGCAGGGCCGAGACTGCGAAGCCGCGCGAGCCCGAACGCCCCGTCCCGAACCCCGGGAAATGGCAATCGCCGAGGCCAAGAGGCATCTGGAGGATGGCTACGAGTACGTGGTGGACCTGGACCTGAAGGATTTCTTCAACCGGGTGCATCACCAGCGGCTGATGGCGCGGCTTGCTCAGCGCGTCGACGACCAGCGGCTGTTGAGGCTCATCGGGAAGATACTCGAGGCCCAGTGGTCGTGTCCGATGGCGTGGTCGTGAGCACCGAGGAAGGAGTCCCGCAAGGGGGTCCGCTCTCGCCGCTGCTCAGTAACGTCGTGCTCGACGAGCTGGATTGGGGGGTCACAACCCGTCGTCCCGAAGAGCCGGATGTGAACAGCACTTGTCCGGTTCCGAGAGAGGCGCCCCG
>PLYU01000166.1 GCA_003153495.1 Myxococcales bacterium | reverse complement strand
CGGCTGCCGGCGCGGTCCGGGGCGTCGCCGCCGGCTCCCCCGCCGGCGCCACCAGCACGACCCGCTCGTGACGGTTCTTGTCGGCCTCGCGGACGACGATCGTCTTCTCGGCCCTGGACAGCCCGCTGGCCTCGAACACGAAGTGGTGCTCGCCCGGGTCCACCTGGAGCGCCTTCCCGTCCAGCCTGTCGAACAGCGGGCGGCCGTCCATCGTCACGCGCACGGCGGCGAGGTCGTGCTGGCCGTCGTCCTGGGCCTCCAGCACAAGGGTGGGCATCTTCGCCTCGACGTCGGCGAGGCGCTGCCCGCAGTCCTGCCGGATCGGTCCTGGGCAGCTCGACGCCACGCACACCAGGAGCTTCTGCTTCTCGGCGATGAGCTTGCCCGTCTGCCCCAGCGACTGCGCGGCCTCGTTCGCGTCGATGCACTCGTCCTTGGTGGGCTCCACGGCGAATGCCGGCGCGGCGAAGCCGAGCGACACGTGGACGAGGGCGATGGCGCCTAGAAGCAGTCGCGTTTCCATCGCTTGTTTCCTTTGGAGTCGAAGTCGTAAGGGGGGGTGCAACTCGGCTTTGCCGGCGCGGCGGCCGTGGGCGGCGCGGCGGAGACGGAGCCGGCGGCGCTGGCGGCCGGCTTCGGACGGGGCGCGGCGACCGCCGGGTCCATGCGGACCATGGGGAGCTGATCGACGGGCACGGCGGCGCCGGGGTCGGGGACAGGTGCGATCGCGATCGAGGTCGCGGTGGCGGTCGCCGTCGGGGTCGGGATCGGGGCAGCGGCCGCGGTGGCGGTCGCCGTCGGCTCCATGGTGCCGCGCAGCAGCATGAAGACCAGGCCGATGCCCACCACGCTGCCGATGCCCGCCGCGGCCACGACCGTACCGGGGGAGCGCCTGGCCCCTCCGCGCGTGATGAGCGACTCCGTCGAGACTCCGTCTGTCGTCATCGCGCCCGCCTCCCTGCTGCGCGACGGAGCGGTGGTGGTGCCGGGCGGCCGGATGGGAACCGAGTGCTCTCCGGTGGGGATCGAGACGCCCGTGGCGGCCTCCTGCGCCTCCTCCACCATCTCGGCGATCTTCTCGGGCGTGGGCACGGCCGCGAACAGAGCGATCGATGCCTCTCTGAGCGCCTCGCGCATGGCGACGGCGTTGGCCCAGCGGTCGGCCTTCTCGAACGCGAGGGCCCTGTCCACGATCGCGCACAGCGCGCGGGGCGCCGTCGGAAGCACCGTCGCCAGCGAGCGCGCAGGGGAGGTGGCGGCCTTGATGAGGATCTGCTGCGCGTTGTCGGCGTCGTGCACGAGGTGTCCCGAGGCCAGCGCGAACATCGTCGCGCCGGCGGCCCACAGGTCGCTCTGAGCGTCGATCTCGTCAGACTTCGCCATCGCCTGCTCGGGCGCCATGNNGCAGATTGGCCGGCTTGATGTCGCGGTGGACGACGCCGCTGGCGTGCGCGGCGGCGAGCACGTCGAGGAGCTGCAGGCCGATGCCGACCACGAGCGTCAGCGGCAGATGTCCGCCCATGCGCTCCGCCAGGACCTCGACGTTCTGCCCGTGCAGCATCTCCATGACCAGGAACGCCGCCCCGTCCTCCGCCACGTCGTCGTCGATCACGGCCACCGCGCCGGTGTGCTTCACGCTGTTGGCGAGGTACCCCTCGCGCACGAAGCGCGAGCGCACGTCCTTGTTCGTCGACAGCTCGGAGTGCAGCACCTTGATGGCGAACTCCTTGCCGTTGCGGTGGGTCGCCACGTACACCGTCGCCATCCCGCCGATGCCGAGGATGCGGTGCAGGCGGTACTTGCCGTGCAGCACGGTGCCGACGCGCGCGTTGGCTCGCGCGAGGATGTTGTCGTCGAGAGTAGGCATCAGCGGGGCCTCGTCAGTTCCATGACGGGTCGTTCCGAGAGCCGCAGGAAGCACTCGAGCCAGTCTGCACCTTGCCCTGGTTCTGGCCCTGGTACTGCCAGCAATAGGCCCCGCCGTTGACCGTCCCACACACCGAATACGTATCGTTAGAGAAGCAAAAGAAGCCACAGCACTTGGAACTGTCGGCGCATCCGGTGCCGCCCGAGTTCGTGCAAGCCGAAGTGGCCTGTGCGTGGCCGGTCCCGGTTCTGTTGCAGTCGTAGTAGTGCGCAGGGCTCGTGAGGCCGCTGTTGTGCTGGGTCTGGCACCCGGTGCCGCAGCAGCCCGTTCCGGTGCACTCGCAGCCATCGGTGTCCGGAGCCGTACCGGCGTTGCAGTCTCGGAGGCCGGCGTTGCAGGAGTAGGTGCACGTCGTGCCCGAGCCGCACGCCGGGGTGCCCGTGGTCGTGTCGCACTTCGTGCCGCATCTGCTGCAGTTCGTCGGCGTGTTGAGCTGCGTCTCGCACCCGTTCGTGTTGGGCGCCGTCGTGCTGCAGTCCCCGTAGCCCTGGGCGCAGCCGGAGTAGGTGCACGTGTTGCCGAGCGGGCACGCCGCGCCGGTGCTGTGCGCGGTGTCGCAGGCGTCGCCGCAGGCGCTGCAGTTGGTCGTCGTCGCGTTGCTGACGCACGCGCTGCCGCACGCGATCAGCCCCGCCCCGCAGTTGCAGGTGCCGCTCTGGCACGTCGCGCCCGACGGGCACACCGTTCCGCAGGCGCCGCAGTGTTGGCTGTCGATCTGCTCGTTGACGCAGGCTCCGTTGCAGGCGGTGAGTCCCGCGTTGCAGGTGAACGTGCACGCGCCCGTCGCGCACGAGGCCGTCGCGTTGGCGACGTTCGTGGTGCACGGGGTGCCGCAAGCGCCGCAGTTCGTGAGGGTGTTCACCTGCGTCTCGCAGCCGTTGGCGTCCGGCGCCGTCTTGTCGCAGTCCCGGTAGCCGGCCGCGCAGCTCGCGTACGAGCACGTCGTGCCATTGCACGAGGCCCCGTTGCTGTGGGTCGAGTCGCAGGCGACCCCGCACTGGCTGCAGCTCGACACCGACGACAGCGAGCTCTCGCAGCCGTCCGCGTCGGGGGACGTCGTGGTGCAGTCGGCGTACCCCGCCTTGCAGCTGGTGTACGAGCACGTCGTCCCGTTGCAGGACCGCCCGTTGGAGTGGGTCGCGTCGCAGATGGTGCCGCACGCCCCGCAGCTCGTCGGGGACGTCAGGTTGCTCTCGCAGCCGTCGGAGTCGGGCGGAGTCTTGTTGCAGTCGGCCCAGCCCGAGACGCACCCGCTGTACGCGCACGACGCCCCGTTGCAGGCGCCCCCGAGGCTGTGCGTCGTGTCGCACGAGCTGCCGCAGGTGTTGCAGGTGACGGCCGACGTCGGCGTCTCGCACCCGTCGAGGTCCGGCGGGGTGGCGTCGCAGTCCGCCCAGCCCGGCGCGCAGCTGACGTAGCTGCAGGTCGTCCCGTCGCAGCCCGCCCCGTTACTATGCAGCGTGTCGCACTGGTTCAGGCAGCCGCCGCAGTGCAGGGTCGACGTGAGAGACGTCTCGCAGCCGTTGGTGTCCGGCGGCGTCGTGTCGCAGTTGGCCCAGCCGGCCGCGCACGCGCTGTAGAGGCACGTATTCCCGTCGCAGCCGGTGCCCACGCTGCGCGGCGAGATGTCGCACGCGGCTCCGCACGCGGTGCAGTTGGCGATCGACGACAAGGATGTCTCGCAGCCGCCGAGGTCCGGCGGCGTCTTCGTGCAGTTCGTCCAGCCAGCGGCGCACCCGGAATAGCTGCACGTCTTGCCGTCGCACGAGGCGCCGGTGCTGTTCGCCGTATCGCACTGCAGCCCGCACCCGCTGCAATTGGCGACGGTGTTCGTCGGGCCGCACGCGCCGGCGTCGCTCGCGTCCGTCCCGCCGTCGGCTCCGGCGTCGAGCGCCGCGTCCGCGCTCCCGTCGTCCCCCGCCTGACCGGGGCCGTCGCCTTCCGCGTCCACGCTGGCGTCCTGGCCCTCGGTGACGTCCGGCGCAATGCGGGCGTCGGCCGAGTCATCGGAGCCAGTGGAGTCGGCGGCGGCGTCGCCGCTCACGGTGGCGTCCGCGTCTGCTCCGACCATCACGTCCGTGCCAGGCGATGTGTCCGAGCCCGTGACGCGAGCGTCCTTCGAGCCCGCCCCGTCGGTCGTCGCGTCCGCGCAGCCGGCCACGCACCCCTCGGAGTACTGGTTCAGGCCGCCGACGATCGCGCAAGCGCTCATCGCCACGCACGCCGCCGCGCAGGCGAAAATGCCAAGAAGCCGCATCCGACTAGAGTACGCCGACGCGGACAGAAAAGGTACTTGGACGCGCCTCGGTCGGAGCGGATGGGTACGTGGTCAGCGCGCGCCCGGGCGCCTTCTTCTCCCCACACTGGATACCGCGCGCGCTCTGCGCGCGCCGCCCTCAGTCTTCCTCGCGTTCGCGCTCGAGGAGCCTTCGCGTCACTGCGGGATCCGCGCGCAGCACGATGACCTTCTCGCGGTCGACGGCGACGAGGCCCGGCGGGCTGCCGCGCGGCTTTCTCACGTAGCGTCGGGGGGTGTAGGTCACCTCCACCGTGGTCTCGCCCCGCGCCTCCGAAAAATACGCCGCCAGGTGGGCGGCCTCGACGAGGAGCTCCGCCGGGCACGACGCGCCCTTCAGAAGGGGGACGACGACGTGCGCTCCTGTCCAGCCCTTCGCGTGCATCCACAGGTCGCGCGGGCGCGCGACGTGAAGGGTGAGGGCGTCGTTGTGAGCGGCGCCGCGGCCGACCAGGATGCGGGCGCCCGACGCGGCGAGGAACGTCCGGTACGGCGGCCGGGGCTCGTCGCGCTTCGCGCGCTTCTTCGCGGCGGGCGCCGTCGACGAGAGCCTGAAGTCGCGCGGCGCGGCGTCGCGCGCGCGCGCCGCGAGGGCGTCGA
>PLYU01000368.1 GCA_003153495.1 Myxococcales bacterium | reverse complement strand
TCTTCAGGCCGCCGTCCCACGTGTTGTAGAAGAGCTGCCCGGCCTTCTTGAGCAGGAACGGCTCGGGGTTGAGCCCCGCCTTCTCGCGCAGCTTCTTCTCGGCGAGGACGGCGGCCTTCGTCGGCTCGAGCACGCAGTCGAGGCGCCGCAGCACGGTGAACGGCAGGATGACCTTGCCGTACTCGGACTGCTTGTAGTCGCCGCGGAGCAGGTCGGCGACCGACCAGATGAAGGCGGAGAGGTTCGGGTCGGCCATGGAGGCGGGATCGATGCAGGGTACGGCGAGCGGCGGCGCCGATCCTACGCGATCCCGCCCCGCCCGGACGCCTGGCGGCACGACCCCACGCGCGTGGGCCGCCCGCCCCCGTCCTCGGCGCGCCACCCCGACCTCTCGGCCGCGCGGGTGAAGCCCTCGGCCGCGCCGCCCGAGCCCGTGGCTCACGCGGCGACGCCCTGAGCCGCGCGCGCCAGGTGCACATCGAATGACCCTGACGCCCCGGATCGTCGCCGTGACGCCCGGGATTCGATCCTCGCCGTCGCGGATCGCCGCCGTGCTGCCTCGGCTACGCACCGTGCGGCCGGGCATCGCAACCGAAGCGTCACGGTACCCAAGACACTACGGCGCGCCGCGGAGAGCGATGACGTGCCCGCCCGCCACCCACTGCCGAACGGTCCCTGGATCTTCGCGCGGAGCGATCTCGAGACCGAGGCAGCCAAGCGGGTGACGACGCGCGTACGCGCGAGGCGTGGGCGGACGGGTGCAGGACCCACCGCCGATCAGCTCTCCCTCATTGTTCCCAATACATAGCGAGGTGACGCATCATGAAGCGTTCTTCATGCGCCGGCCGGCGCAGCTCAGGCAGAGGCCGCGGCCCTTGCACGCGAAGGCCACGAGCAGGTCGCGGCCGCACGTGTCGCAGTGGCAGCGAGTGAAGCCATGCCCGAAGACGCCGCAGCGCAGGTACCCGCGGAATTCGCGCTCGACGTAGCGCGGCAGCGGCGCGGAGTACGTCTCGCGCGCGTGCGCGAGGAAGGTCTCGAGCGTCTCGCGCACCAGGCCGTAGAGGACGGTCTCCGTCGGCTTTCGCGGCGGATAGGCGGGCGCGAGGCGGGCCACGCCCGCTTGGGCACGGCGCGCGGCGTGCCAGGTGCGTCAGGCCGGAGTTTCGAGCGTTTGCGCCGACACCCCGCTGTCCGGGACAGGGCCACCAACCGACTGCGGACAGGGCTGGCGCAGCGGACCGGAGAGCGGCGCCCGCGCGCCGCGCAGAGGCGCGGAGCGCCGACACGGCGGCTCTTCGGGCAGGTACTCGACTAACCTGCGGGCTGAAGCTCGGCGAGCGCGATCAGCTGGAGGCGGTCACGAGGATTGGGCTCATGTGCGTCGGGTGAGCGCGACGGCTCGCAGGATACGAACCTGCACGCGCCGAGCCCGAACCGTCTCGGGCCGCAAGAAGGCCATACCTGCTATCACGTTGCCTCGCCCTCACCCACGCACGTGACGCCACCCTCTCCCTTCGGGCCCTTCGGGAGAGGGCCGGGGTGAGGGTTAACTTGGTCTCGCCAGCGTCCGTCGGATCACCCTGCCCCCACCTTCGACGAAGAGCGGCAATTCGCCCCCATGGCCGCACCCGAACTGCTCGCGCTGGGGACGTCCGGGGGGTCCCTCGCGTCGCTCGGGATGACAAACGGGGGGGCGCGGGGCCTCTGGCGCACCGCGGCAGCCGGCACTAGACTGAATGGCGGTTCATTCGGGGGGTACCGAGTACCGAGGAGAGCTGACGTGTCCAAGCCGATTCCCGCCATCAACCGTTACAAGGCCGACCTGCGCGAGTTCACCTTCCTGCTCTTCGAGCAGTTCGAGATCGGGGAGCTCCTCGGCAAGGCGCCGTTCGACGCGTGGGGGGCCGACGAGTGCAGGGCCACGCTGACCGAGTGCTACCGCTGGGTGCGCGAGGTGAGCGGCCCGCTCAACGCGACGGGCGACGTGCAGGGGTGCAAGCTCGAGGGCGGCAAGGTCCAGACGCCGACGGGGTTCGCCGCGGCGTGGAAGAGCCTCTACGAGGCCGGCTGGAAGCAGCTCGGCGCAGACCCGGAGTTCGGCGGCGGCGGCGCGCCGCGGTCGCTCGTCGTCCTCGTCGAGGAGATGCTCAGCGGGGCGAACGTGGCCTTCTCGATGTACTCCGCGCTCACCTTCGGCGCGGCGGAGGTCATTCACGCCTTCGGGACGCACGACCAGCAGGCCCTCTACTGCCCGCGGATGTTCGACGGGCGCTGGTCGGGCACGATGTGCCTCACCGAGCCGCACGCCGGCAGCGACGTCGGCAGCGCGAAGACGAGCGCGAAGCGCAACCCCGACGGCAGCTACGAGATCACCGGCACCAAGATCTTCATCTCGGGCGGCGACAACGAGTTCACCGAGAACGTCGTGCACCTGGTCCTTGCCCGCGTCGAGGGCGCCCCCGCGGGCACCAAGGGCCTCACGCTCTTCATCGTCCCGAAGAACCGCCCCAACGCGGACGGGACGATCGCCGGCTCGAACGACGTGAGCGTCGCCAACATCGAGCACAAGATGGGCATCAACGGCTCGGCGACGTGCGTGCTCAACTTCGGCGACGCCGGCGCGTGCGTCGGCTGGCCCGTCGGCGGCGAGACCAAGCTGGGCCAGGGCATGCCGCAGATGTTCAAGCTGATGAACAGCGCGCGGATCGTCGTGGGCGTGCAGGGGCTGAGCGTCGCGTCGAGCGCGTTCCTCAACGCCCTCGACTACGCGAAGGACCGCAAGCAGGGCGCGAACATGGCGCAGTGGAAAGACCCGAGCGCCCCGCGCGTCCCCATCATCGAGCACGCGGACGTGCGCCGGATGCTGCTCGACATGAAGTCGCGCGTCGAAGGGATCCGCGCGCTGGCGGTGAAGCTGACGCACCACACCGACTCGTGGATGGCGACGCAGAAGACCGACGAGAAGAAGGCCGCCTACCATATGGGCCAGGTCGACCTGCTGGTCCCGCTGCTCAAGGCATACGGCACCGACCAGGGCTTCCGCATCTGCGAGACGGCGATCCAGACCTACGGTGGCGTGGGCTACACCAAGGACTTCCCCGTCGAGCAGTACTGCCGCGACGCGAAGATCTTCAGCATCTACGAGGGCACCAACCATATCCAGGCGATGGACTTGGTGGGCCGCAAGATCGGCCAGGCCGGCGGCGCCAACCTGCAGGCGTTCCTGGCGGACGTCGGCGCGTTCGCGCAGAAGCACGGCGGCGACCCGGTGCTCGGCCCGGCGGTGAAGACGCTGAGCGGGGCGGCCGAGGCGCTGGGCAGCTCGGCGATGCGGCTGCTCATGTGGTTCCAGACGGGGAACCTGGCGCTGGTCCCGCTGCACGCGAACCGGTTCCTCGAGATGATGTCGGAGACGGCGGTCGCGTGGATGCTGCTCGAGGGAGCGGCGGTGGCGATCGAGAAGAAGAAGACGGTGGCGGCCGGGCACCCGGACGCGGCGTTCTACGACGGCAAGGTGGTCGCGGCGCAGTACTTCGCGCGCAACGTGCTGCCGATGGTCGAGCTGAAGGCGAAGCTGATGGCGGAGGAGGACAAGACGCCGCTCGACATCTCGGACGCGGGGTTCGCGACGGTCTAGCCCTTGATCTTCGCGCGCTGGCGCTTGCCCATCGTCCCGCGGGCGGCGCGGGTCGCGAGCGCCTTCTCGGCGGCCGCGGCCCTTGTGGCCACGGTGATCTTGCGCGCCTTCGACTTGATTCCGAACGCCTGGAGATCGCTCGGGTCCGCGGCCAGCTGGTGACGAACGAAGAGCCCGAGGTGGTAACAGAGGCGCGCGATGCGCTCTTCCATCGCGGCCTCGGCGACGACGGCCGCGTGCCACGCCGCTTCGCGCCTGCCGGTCTCGTCGATCATGGCGACGTGCTTCTCGAGAAGCGCGATCACCTCGGCGACCGTGTGCTTCACGCCGCGGAGCACGAGGGTGTCGTCGGGGGGAAGGCGCGCACGCAGTCCGCCGATGAACCCCTTGTTGCGTGTCACCTTCGTGAGCTTCGCGTGTCGCGGCATCGCCGCGCAGAGTAACGGAGTGAGCTCGCGGGGGAAACGGCTCCCTCGCGTGGTGGGGGCGAGCGCCGAGACGAGCACAGGCGTGGCGGGCGCGGGTGTGGGGGCGGCGAAGCGGGGGAAGCGTGTCCCGGGCGAGGGAAGCGGGATGGGAGAGGCGAGCAGAGGCCTGGTGCGGGGGGAAACGGGCGTGGACTCGCGGGGGAAGAGCTTCCCGCGTGAGGCGGACGCGGTGTCGCGCGTCGCGAGGGCCCTGGTGAGCGCGGCAACCGCCGTGCTCACCGAGGCAACAGCGGTCGTGACGGGTGGGAGGCGCTTCCCACCCGAGGGAGACGCCGTGGCACGCGTCACCACGGCCGTGGTGAGCGCGATGGCAGCCGTGGTGACAGGCGGGAAGCGCTTCCCGCGCAGGGGAGACCCCGTAGTGACCGTCACGAGGGCCGTGGTGAGCGGAAGCATTGCCGCGGCGACGGGCGGGAAGCGCTTCCCGCGCGAGGGAGACGCCGCTGCGAGGGCCGCGAGAAGGGTGGCAAGCGCCGCCAGAACCGTGGGAAGCGCGGCCACGGCGGCTCCGGGCCGAGCTTGACGGTGCGGAGCGCGGAAGGTAAAGCGAGCGCTCGCGTTTTCCGACTTAGCTCAGTTGGTAGAGCAGGCGGCTGTTAACCGCCGGGTCGCTGGTTCGAGTCCAGCAGTCGGAGCCAACCCACTGCGAAAGTGGGAGAAACCGCCGGGTCGCGCTCTACGGCGGCTCCGGCGGCCACTTCTCCCCCCACGGCCATCATCCGGACGACGGCTTCGGAGCGGGTGACCATCTGCACCTGAGGGCCGTTCACGACGATCTTCTCGACGAGGAACCGCAGGTAGTTCTTCGTCAGGGCGTTGTCCTGCGACAGGAAGATGGACCGGATCGAGTTCTGGAACTTGGCGATCCTCGACTCCGTGTACAGGTCTGGCAGCGGCGGACGAAGCAGCACCACCTTGCGCAGCGTCTGCTGAAGGTCGTCCCGAGTCGCCTTCAGCTCGACGACCCGTTCCGGCCCCAGAGCGGCCGCCGTCTTGTCCCCCGCCTCAAAGGCGTCCTGCCACTTGCGCAGTCGCTTCTCGATCTCGTCGTGCTCATGTTGGAGCTGCCTGCGGTGCTCGGCGGTCTTCTGCCGGAGGATGCCGGTCGCCGAGCTCGCCGAGAACGCGATCCAGCTTCTGCTGAGCCACGAGCGCCCAGACGCACATCGGATCGGACCCGTAGCTGAACTTCAGACGGCGGCGCGGTTCGCGGATCCGGCTCATCGAATCCCACCCGATAGCAGGAAGCCCATGAGGGCGCCGTAGAGCGTGGATACGTACGGGTTGGCGGTGATCGGGCAGGCGCCGGTTCTGCAGCCGATGAAGCGCTGGTAGGCGAGCCCGAGAGCGGCGCCGAGCACCACGAACGCGATAGTTCGAGCAGCCATGCGTGGTTGGAGCCCCGCGAGCGCGCGAAGGGTTCGCACCGCTCTGCTACCGGCCGACGTGCTGCGGCAACGGCGCGTGGTCGATGCGCTCGTGGAGCGACGCGACGACCCGATCGCGGTGAGCGGCATCGGCGACGGCCGCGGCCCGGAACCGGAGGTGGCCGTGCTTGAGAACGGCGGCCAGCGCCGGCGTGTCGCTCTGCGGGATGGACAGGAGCTCCTCGAGCCTGGTGTGCACGCGCACGCACGCCTCGACCCACACGGGCCCTTCCGTGGCGCCGCGGCCACCCCGCGATAGGACGATGACGCCCGCACCCTCGGGAGCGCAGCTCAGGTGCTCTGGATCCAGCACATCGTCGTCGGTCCACGACACGTTCAGGTCTCTGTCGACGTGGGGGAAAGCGGCCGGGTGGCGCGCGGGGACGCCAAGCAAGCCGCGCAGCAAGTCGACGGCGGACACCATGCCGATCGCCTTCCCGCCGTCGTCGACGACCACGAGGTGATGGTAGTCGGTCCGGGCAAGCGTCTCGCCGGCGGCCTCGAGGCTGGCCGTCCCCTTCACCACGGCCGCCGGTCTCGAGATGCGTGGCGGTGCGTTCTCCGAAAACACGAGATCGCGGAGGGACAGCACGCCGACGGGACGGCCGTCCCCGTCGAGCACCGGTACCGCTGTGATGCCCATGGCCAGAACGGCGTCGCGGACGGATGCCGGGCTGGTGTCCTCGCGGACGGAGACGACCTCGTGATTCATGACTTCAGCGACTGTGCGGGCCATGGGTGACCTCCGGGCGGTTCAGGCGAGGCGTTCGAGAACGTTGCCGAGCTTGCGTCGGACCTCGTCGGCGATGGGTCGAAGCCGCGTGTCGCCGGCAGCCATCGTTTGCATGGGGTCAACGGCTTCCACGACGGCGTGCCCGTCATCCGCTTCCCAGACGACGACGTTGCACGGCATCATCACGCCGACGTCGAGGGTGGTGGAGAGCGCCCGGTGCGCGAGCGCGGGGTTGCAGGCGCCCAGGATGCGGTAGCGCCGGAAATCGACGCCCAGCTTCTTCTTCATCGTCTGCTGCACGTCGACCTCGGTCAAGACGCCGAACCCTTCCGCGCCGAGCGCCTCGGGCAGCATCGCGAGCGCCTGATCGAAGCGCAGGGATAGCTCTTTCTTCAAGACGTCCATGTCGTTCTCCTGACGGCTCGAGCCGGTGCACGATCCGTTCCCGTTGCCTGTTGGATTGGAGCCAGGTGGGGGTCGATCGGGTTCGGACGAGCGGGGCCGCATTCCCCACTGGATCCGCGCCCAGAGCCGCTCGTGAAGGAAGTAGCCGACCGTTCTGTAGACGTCGCTAACGTCGCGTGGCGCGCGGCTTGACGCAAGCTCTGCGTCTCGGCGCAGCACTCCAGTTCACGGCGCGCTTCCCGCGAGGTCATCGCTGCCGTCGCCAAGCAACCGCGCGAGCGTCTTTCGATCGATGCCGAGCTTCTCCGCCGTGAGCATCTTGCGGCCCCCGAGCTGAGCGATCGCCCAGCGCGCGTAGCGCCGCTCGATGTCCTCGAGCGGAAGGATGGGGCCCTCGAACCGGAGCTCCTCGTGGCCCGCGACGCCCATGTCGGTCGGCAAGTCGGCTGCGCTCGCCTCGGCCCCACGTCCCAGGAGAACGACCCGCTCGATCACGTTCTCCAGCTCGCGGACGTTTCCTGGCCAGGAGTGGGCCATGAGCCGGGCGAGGGCGTCCGGAGCGATCGTCTGCACCGGGGACGCCGGATGCCGGGCTCTGGCCTGCGCGAGAGCGTGAGTGATGAGCGCCGGGAGGTCTTCCGGACGCTGCCGCAGCGGCGGGATCTCGAGCCGGACCACGTCGAGGCGAAAGAGAAGGTCCTCGCGAAAGGCCCCCTCGCGTGTGCGTGCCCGGAGGTTGCGGTGTGTGGCCGCGATCACGCGCGCATCCACGGGGCGCTCACGGTCTGAGCCGAGCGCGCGCACCACCCCTCGCTCGAGGACGTCGAGGAGCTTCGCCTGCAAGGCGAGCGGCATCTCCCCGATCTCGTCGAGGAACAGCGTTCCACCGGACGCTTGCTCGAAGAGCCCTTTGCGCGGTCCGGTGGCCCCCGTGAAGGCGCCCTTCGTGTGCCCGAAAAGCTCGCTCTCGAGCAGATTCTCGGGCATGGCGGCGCAGTTGACCGTCACGAACGCCGCGGACGCCCTCGGGCCGGCCCCGTGAATGGCGCGCGCGAAGAGCCCCTTGCCCGTTCCCGTCTCCCCCACGATGAGGACCGGGGTCGTAGCGTCGGCCACCCTCGACGCGAGATCGCACAGCTCCCGCATCGAGGGGCTTCGCCCGATGACGTTCGTGATCGAGAACTCTGCCCGGAGCGCGCGCCGAAGAACTATGGTCTCTCGCCGGAGGCGCGCGTCGTCGAGGGCACGATCGAGAAAGAGCGCGAGCTCGTCGACCTTGAAGGGCTTGGTCAGGTAGTGGTACGCGCCCTGCCGGATGGACTCGATCGCGGTATCGACGGCGCTGTAGGCCGTCATGACGATGACAGGACGGTCCGGGACGGCCCGTCGCGAGAGCTCCAGCAGGCCCAAGCCGTCGACGCCCGGCATGCGCAGATCGGTCACGAGCGCGTCGACCTCCTCGGTCCCCAGACGCCGCGCGGCTTCCTTGCTCGACGCAATGGCGACGGCGTCGTAGCCGCGATCCACGAGGCCATCGCTGAGCGTCTCCGCGAGCGCGCGGTCGTCGTCCACGATGAAGACGCGAGCCTTTCGGACATCAGACATGGTCAGTCTCCCGGACGGCAGCAAGCTGCACGGTGGCGCGAGTTCCACGGGCATTCTCGCGCGGCGCGAGAGCCAGCTCTCCGTGATGGTGCTTGACGATCTCGTTGGCGATCGCCAGACCAAGCCCGGTTCCGGCGTCCTCGGCCTTCGTCGTGAAGAACGGTTCGGTGGCGCGTCTGGCGACCTCCGGGGTGATCCCTTCGCCGTCGTCGGTGACGATGAACGCGACCCGTTCTCCATCGGCCTGGACCGAGAGCTCCACGCGTCCGTCTTCCGTGCACGCATCGCACGCGTTGAGCAGCAGATTGACGAGCACCTGCTCGAAGAGCCTCGGATCGCAGGCCACTCTCGGAAGGCCCGGCGCGAGCTGGGTCGCGAGCGTCACGTGCGCCTTGGCGAACCGGTGTTCCACCAGCTCCAGCGCCGCTTGAGCCAGAGCGCCAGGCTCCATCCTCTCGAGCGACGGCGTGCCTCCGCGAGCGAGGCGCAGGAAGGCGCGGACGATGCGGGTGATTCGCTCGGCCTGCTCGGTGATCACGTTCACCGATCGGGTGGCCCGTTCGTCCGACGCGACCCTCGGGAGAAGCTGCTCCGCGCGCCCGACGATGACGCCGAGCGGCGTGGAGACCTCGTGGGCGATCCCGGTCGCCAGTGCGCCGAGGGTGGCTAGCTTGTCGGCGCGCACGAGCCGCTCGTCGCGCGCCTGCATGGTCTCGGCGACTGCAAGGCTCCGGGCGAGCTCTAGCTCCTGCTTCTGCTTGCGCTGCGCGAGCCCGCCGAAGCCAGCGATCAGCGCCGATGCCAGAGTGAACCCCAGTACGAGCCGCCACATCGCCCTCGCTTCCCGGTCTCGCAGCCGATGAGCGGTGGTGACGATGGCCACCGTCCACGTACCCATGGCGCCGGCGTCGGCCCTGGCGATGCCGGCGATGGCCAGGCGCGCGGGAAGACCGAGGGACGCCGCGTCCTCGCGGGAGAGGCGGACCCAGGGGGCGCCGCTCGCGAGGCCCGCCTCGAGAGCAGGAGTGCGCATCGTTTGCCCCGAGGTCGTGACGAGGGAGGTCGTTCCGGGACGCTGGAGGAGCGCCACCACGGTTCCACGATCCTCGATGGCGCTCACTGCCGGGGCGAGGAGCGTCACCGGAATTTCCTCCGGCGGCCTCCCCGGAAGCGAAGCGAGCCGGGAGGCGAGGGCTGACCCGGCTTCCCGCGCCAGAGACGACTGCTCGGCCGCGAAATCGTCGAGCGCAGCGGCCGACTCGCGACGCTCATCCCAGAGAGCGACCGCGCCGAGCAGCAAGATCGACACGATCATCAGCGTCAGGATGGGAGGTCCTTGCGGTGCGGCCATGGGCTCGAGCGTGGACGCCGACAGCCGCCGACGCACCGGCGGGATCTCGAGCTCCATCTTGCCGGCATGTCCACAGCAACTTCCGGACCGTCACTGATTCCGCATCGCCACGCCGGTTTCGCCCCTACGCGCCGCTGACAGATCGGGGATTTCTCCCGATGGAGCGGGAAAACATCCCGATGGGGGAGGCGCGCTTTCTCCGATTCACGGGCAAATGATGGGGCACGCGGTCTGGTACGGGATCTGCGTCTGGCGCGGGGACTCGATGCCGGTCCTAGCCCCCATCCTCCGTCGACTCTCGAGCGTGACGGCGTTCCTTGCCGCCATCGCTGGCCATGACGCCCTCGCCCAGGAGCAGGCGCCGGCCCCTCGCGCCGTCACGCTCGCCGAAGCCCTCACCTACGCGCGCGCCCATCAACCCGAGCTGAGGGCCGCTCTGGCCCGCGTGGCGGCGCAGCGGGCCGAGGCGGACGTTCCCCGGGGCCAGTGGCTCCCGACGGTCGGCGTGACCGGGCAGATTTTCGGCGCCACCGCCAACAACACGACGGCCGGCTACGCCACCCTCGGGTTCATGGATATCCCTCGCGTCGGCGGGACGCGCGCGGTGTCCGCTCAGACCTCGACGCTGAGCCCGTACGCGTCGACGTTCGCCGGAGTTGGAGCGACCCAGGAGCTCTTCGACTTCGGCCGGATCGCCGCGCAGGCTGCGGCGGCGGACGCGCTGATCGAGGTTCGATCGCACGACGCCGACGCCCTGCGGCTCGACGTCGACCTCGACGTCGAGGAAGCCTTCTTTGCCGTTCACGCGGCCAAGGCCGTCCTCCTCGCCTCCGACGGAGCGTTCGAGCGCTCCCGCGTTCACCGGGACCTCGCTCGCGCCGGGGTTCAGTCGGGCTTGCGGTCTCCCATCGAGCTCACGCGCGCCGAGGCCGATCTCCAGCGCTTCGACATCGGCCGCATCCGTGCGCGAGGAGGAGTCGCCGTGGCCGAGAGCGTCCTCGCGGCCTCGATCGGGTCGCCCGAGCCCGCCCTCGACGCTGCGGGCACGATGCCGGCGCCCGCCGAGATGCCGGCCCTGGCCAGCGCGATGCAACGAGCCAGCACGCGCGATCCCCGCGTGCTCGAGGCGCTCGCCCGGATGAAGGCCCAAGAAGAGCAAACCAAGGCGGTCGGAGCCGAGCTGCGCCCTGACCTGTCGTTGACGGGCACTCTCTCGGGCCGTGCAGGTGGTGCGCCTCCGTCCAGCGGGGACCGCGCCGATCTCTCGGGGCTCCTGCCCTCCGTACCGAACTGGGACGTCGGTCTGGTGCTGAGCTGGCCACTCTTCGACGGCACGATCGACGCCCGCCGCGCGGCCTCGCGCTCGCAAGAGCAGGTGCGCCGCGAGGAGATTGACGTGGCGCGCCAGTCGCTCGTGGCCACGATCCAACAAGCGTACGTCCAGGTGGACGTGGCGCGGGCCGCGCTTCCGGGATTGCAGCGGGCGGTCGACGCCGCCATCGCCAACTACGCGCAGGCCGACGCCCGCTTCAAGGCGGGACTGGGAACGAGCGTAGAGTTGGCCGACGCCGAGGCACTTCGAGTGAGCACTGAGATCGATCTTGCCATGGGCACGTTCGACCTGGCCAAGACACGCGCGGCGTTCGGTCGCGCCATCGCGGAAGGACTGTGAAGGTGACGACTCCAAAGACGAACGAGAGCTCTTCGACAGAGAAGGCTGGACCGCCGAAGCGGCGCGCGATCGTGCCGATCGCCATTGGCGTCGGAGTCGTGGGGGTGCTTGCGCTCGGCGGCGCGATGATGTGGCTGGCCGACGCGAAGACGAACAAGGTGGCGCTCGCCACGAGCGCGAAGCCGGTCACCTTCATCGAGGCGAAGAGCGCGACGTTCCGCCCGTCCCGCACGTACATCGGAACGCTCGATCCATGGGTGCAAGCCAGCGTCGGGCCCCAGTTCGTCTCGGCCTACGTCGACACGGTCCTCGTTCGCCCGGGCGCCGCCGTCCGGCGGGGCGAGATCGTGGCCACGCTCGACTGTCGAAACGCGAGCGCCGCGCAGCAAGCGATCTCGAGTCAGGCGCGCGCGATCGACGCGCGCCAGAAGGCTATGGCCAGCGAAGCGACGAGAACGCAGGGCCTCCTCGAGGGCGGCTTCGTCTCGCCGAACGAGGCGGAGCAGAAGACGGCCGAGAGCGCCTCGGAGCTCGCTCAGCTCGAGGCGACCAAGGCGAAGCTCGCGAGCAGCGCGCTCGAAGTGAACGACTGCGTGCTGCGGGCTCCGTTCGACGGTGAGATCGCGCAGCGCGCGATCGATCCGGGCGCGTTCGTCCGACCGGGCGCGGCCATCGTCACGGTCGTCGACCGCAACGTGATTCGCATGACGGCGGACGTTCCCGAGATCGATTTCGGTATCGTCGCTCCCGGAGCGCCGATCGTTCTCCACGTTCTTGCGACGAACCGAGATATGGCCGGGGTGATCGCGCGGCGCGCTCCGGCGGCGGACCCGACGACGCGTACGGTGCACTTCGAGATCGACGTGCCCGATCCCGGGCGGGAGATCCCCGTGGGTACCACGGGCGAGGTGCACATCGACGTCGGCGAGCCCTCGCCGGCGACCGAGGTCCCTCTGTACGCGGCGACGCTGCGGGGCTCGAAGGCGACGCTCTTCGTCATCGAAGGGGACGTCGCGCACTCCAGGACGATCGCCGTCAAAGGGGAAGCCGGTGGGCGCCTTTACCTCGACACGTCTCTGGCTGCGGGGGCGCAGGTGGTCACGGAAGGCCGTGCGCTGCTCGAGGACGGCGATCGAGTGACGGCCGGGCAAGCCGCCGAGCCGCCGCCCGTATCCCCGCCCTCCACGCCGTCGATCGCGAGCGCGAAGGGGCCGCGGCCATGACCGGGCTGTCTCTGCGCAACCCCATCGCGGTGCTCATGGTGTGCATCGGGCTCGTCGTCTTCGCGGGCGTCGTGACGCCGCGAATGAGCATCGACACATTTCCCGAGCTGACGCCGCCCGTGCTGATCGTCGGCACGCTCGCCCCGGGCCTCGGGGCCAAGGATGTCGAGAAGACCCTCACCTGGCGCCTCGAGAAGTACGTGAGCGCCACCCCCGGGGTGGACCACGTCGAGAGCGTCTCGCGCAACAACCTGTCGATCATCACGGTGTGGCTCAAGTGGGGGACGGACCTGAATGCGGCGCAGACGCTGGTGCAGCAGCAGGCGGCGTTCGCGATGGCGGCGGTCCCGAAGTCGCTGGGGGTGCTTCCGCCCTTCGTTCTCCAGTACGACCCGTCGAACGCGCCGGTCGTGCAGGTCGTCGTCACCGGAGGTGGGCTCAGCGGACCGCAGCTGTACGACTACGCGCTCAACTCCATCGAGCCGGTCCTGGAGGGCAT
Organism: Myxococcales bacterium; assembly: GCA_003153495.1. Lineage (GTDB taxonomy): Bacteria > Myxococcota_A > Polyangia > Polyangiales > Polyangiaceae > Palsa-1150. The sequence continues at coordinate 9,653 of PLYU01000368.1, read as the reverse complement.
TCCGGGCGTCGCCAGCGCGGCGATCAACGGCGGGCGGCAGCGGCAGATCAACATCGTGGTAGACCCCGTGAAGGCGCAGGCCCGCGGGATCACGTCGAGCGACGTCGCCGAGGCGGTGCACAAATCCAATGCGCTGCTTCCGTCCGGCGAGTTCATCTCGCCGAGGTTCGACGCGAACGTGTACACGAACGCCGTCCCGCCGCGCGTCAAGGCGATCGGCGATGCAGTCGTCAAGACGCACGACAGGGCGTCGGTGCTCATCCGTGACGTGGCGCGGGTCGACGACGGGGGCGCCCCCGAGACGCAGGCGGTGGCCGTCGGCGGGCACAACGCGGTGTACCTCAACGTGCTCCGCGTTCCGGGGGGCAATACGCTCGCGATCGTCGACGCGGTGAAGCGCGCCGTGAAGGACCTGAAGGACCTGCCGCCGGGACTCACGGTGACGCCCGCCTTCGACCAGTCGACGTTCGTGCGCACGAGCTACGAAGGGCTGCGGCGCGAGGTTGTGCAGGCGCTCGTGCTCATCGCGATCGTCATTCTTCTGTTCCTGCAGAGCGTGCGAGGCACGATGATCGTCTCGGTCGCCATTCCGCTCTCGTTCGCGATCACGCTCATCGTTCTCTACGCGACCGGGCAGACGCTGAACGCGTTCACCCTGGGGGGGCTCACCCTGGCGATGGGACGACTGGTCGACGACGCCGTCGTCGTTCTCGAGTCGATCCACCGTCACCAGCGCATGGGCCTGGACCGGCAACGGGCCGCGCTCGAGGGGACGAACGCCGTCGCGTTGCCGGTGCTGGCGTCCACGCTGACGACGATGGCGGTTCTGCTGCCGGTGCTTCTGCTGGCGGGTCTGGCCAAGAAGCTCTTCGCGCCGCTCGCGCTCACGGTGGCGGTCGCGATGATCGCCTCGTATTTCGTGAGCATCTGCGTGACGCCCGTGGCGTGTCGCTACTTCCTCGGAGATGCCGAGCACGGGCGGTTCGGCGCGCGTGTGGAGCACGCGATCGACGCGCTGGCCGCGCGCTACGCCGGCGCGCTCCGCACCGTCCTTCCCTACCGGAGCGTCGTGCTCGGGGCCTCCGCGGTGCTCGTCGTCGCGAGCGTCTGGGCGGCGTCTCGCCTGCCCAGCACCTTCTTTCCGGAGATCGACGAGTCGATGGAGCGAATCTACGTGCGCGTGGCGCCGGGCACGTCGCTCGAGGACGCGTCGGCGCAGATCAACGAGATGGGGCGCACACTGGAGGCCGAGCTACCGAAGGGGACGGTCGAGCTGGTGCTCACGAACGTCGGGTCGCCGAACAACGCGCGCAGCGCGATGACGAGCCCGAACTGGGGGCCTCACATGGGGTTCATTCGCCTGGCCTTGGCGGAGCCCGAGAAGCGCGCGCTCACGCAGCGTCAGCTCGCGGACCGGATTCGCGGCATCCTGAATCAGCACTACCCGGGGGTGGAGATTCTACAGTGGCCAGGGGGGCTCGTCGCGAGCGTGTTTGCCAACGGGTACATCGCGCCGGTAGTCGTCGAGGTGCGGGGCGAGAATCTCGAGGAGCTCGAGAGCCGGGAGAAGGCCGTCGCTGAGGTGGCGCGCACCGTGGCAGGCGTCCGCGACATCTGGCCGTCGCTGCAAATGGACTACCCGGAGATCCGCGTGGAGACCGACCGAGAGAAGGCGGGCCTCGTGGGCGTGGTCGCAAGAGACGCAGCGCAGACGACGCTGGAAGCCACGCTCGGCAATATCAATACGCCGAGCGTCTGGATCGATCCCAGCAACGGTCAGTCTTATTACGTCGTCACTGCCTACGACGGGGCGCAGGTGCCGGACCTCAATGCCCTGGCGCAGCTTCCGGTTCGCTTCGGTGCCGGGGGCCAGGCCGTGCGCCTCGGGGCCTACGGGGACGTCCGGCGGTCGGTGGGGCCGATCGGGGTGGAGCGCAACCAGCTGCAGCGCGCCGCGCACGTCTTCATGCAGACGGAGGGGCGGGACATCGGCTCGGTCGCCTCGGACCTCGAGCGCGCACTGCGCGCCGACCCCCGCACGCGCAGCGTGAGCTTCGACTTCGTCGGGCAAGTGCAGCTGATGAGGACGACGTTCTCGGGCCTCGGCATCGCGCTGGCCCTCGCTGTGATGGTGGTGTTCATGATCATGGCGTCGCAGTTCAAGTCCTTGCGGCTCCCGTTCGTCATGCTCTTCACGATCCCCGTGTCGCTCGTCGGCATCGTGTTCGCGCTGATGGCCGCCGGCCAGGGATTCTCGATCACCGCGCTCATGGGGATCCTGATGGTCATCGGCATCGCGGTGTCCAACGGCATCCTCCTTGTTGACGACGCCAACCGGCGTCTGGTCGATGGGGCAAACAAGATGGAGGCCATCGTCGCGGCGGCACGGTCACGGTTCGTGCCGATCGCGATGACGAGCCTGGCGACCGTGATTGGCCTCATTCCGACCGCCATGGGACTCGAGCACGGCTCGGAGGCCAATCAGCCGCTCGCGCTCGCCGTGGTCGGAGGGCTGACGTCTTCTACCCTTCTCTCGCTCTTTCTGGTCCCGGTGATGTTTCTGTTCTTTGCCAAGCGGGTCGCCGAAGAGGCTTCCACAACCAAGCCGACGACTACGTTCCGCGAGATTCACGCATGAGCGCGCGAGGGACGAGTCGCCTACCAATGTGCGAGGTCCTCGCGGCGCAGGAAGGCCACCAATGATCCGGCGAATTCTCGTTGCGCTCGATGGTTCGTCCAGAGCGGCCGGTGTCCTTGCTGCCGCGGCGGAGGTGGCCGCGCGCTTCGATGCCGCGCTCATTCCGTTCCGTGCAGTCACCACTCCGCCGGAGTTTCCGCCCGCAGCGCATGTCGCCAACGGCGACTCTCTCCCCAAGTACCTGGACGATGCGGCTCGTACGGAGATCGCGCTGCTCACGGCGTCGATGGCGGTTCGCACGGAGCTCCCGGTAGTGGGACACGGAGAGCCGTGGCGCGCGATCCTTCTTGCCGCAGAGCAGCACGATGTAGACCTCGTTGTTCTCGGCAGTCACGGCTATCGAGGCCTCGATCGCGTGCTCGGCACGACGGCGGCCAGTGTGGCCAATCTTGCGCACCGCAACGTCCTCGTCGTTCACGAGCGCGTCGAATCTCCGACCGCGCGGAGTCCTTCGTGATGAGCGGCGCTCGGTCGGGGCTCGAGGCGGCCGTCCAGGCTATAGTCGCGAAGCATCTGGATGTTCCTCTCGATCGAGTTCGCTCCGAAGCTCACCTCGTCGGAGACCTTGGCGCGGACCTCGTGGGGCTCACGCAGCTGGCACTCGCCCTGGAGAGCGAGTTCGGCATCGAGATCGTCGACGCGGAGTGGATCGACGTCGAGCGCGTCGGACACGTCGTTGACTACGTGAACGAGTGTGTCGCTCGGAGGAATGCGGAATGATCACGCTCAGAATTGGAGAACGTGCACGAATTTCGGCGCTCGCGGAGGATCCCGCGAGGCCCGACGGAGCACGTTCGAGCCTGAGACCCGGAGAGGTGTGGGAGGGAACGATCGAGGCGATCGCCCTGGAGGGAGACGGCAGGCAAAAGGTCACCATCCGGGTGGACCTCTTGAACGGGATGCGGACCAGCGCGATCAAGGAGGTCTACGCCGACTCCGTGAGCTGGGATCCGTCGTGATCCACGCCGGAGCACGCTGCCACGCCCGATCTCCCACGCGGACAACCTCTTGCCTCCTTGGGTTGGACGTGGGTCCTCTACTCCCCGAGCGTCCGGGCCAGCATGGCTGCCATCGAGAGCGCGACCAACGCCGAGCCGATCCCGAGCGCATAGGCCATCGTTGCCGCGGGGGCGATCGTGCGCCTCTCCTGAAGCGCACTGCGAACCTGGATGTAGCGAACCATCGCCGCCAGGTTGGTGACCAGGCCGAGGAGCACGAGCACGACTCCGAACCACCCTGATCCCACCGCATGCTGACCCCCGGGCAGCGGCGAGCCCGCCCGGGCGATCTCGCGCAGGAAGAGGCCGAAGCGCGCAATGGCGAACCCGAACGCCATGAGGCCAATTCCCGTGCGGATCCACGCGAGGAGCGTCCGCTCGTTCGCCGCGTGATCCCGAAACTGCGGGTCGTCTCCCATCGCGAGGGGCCACGAGACACGAGTGGACGCCGCCGTGCAAGGGTTGTGCTGGACTCGGCAGCCAGGACGGTCTCCCGTCGAGCGTCAGCGCAGCGAACCGCTCACGACGTACTGTTCCTGTAGCCCTGCGTCGACGACTCGCGTGCTGAGCCCTGCGGCCCTCAGCTGACGCTCGACCTCATCGGGCGTGATGCGGTGCTCGGGAGGCGGTCCGTGATGCGCGTCCCGCCGGAAGTCGACGACGACCACGACGCCACCCGGCTTCAAGGCGGCCGCAAGGCGAGAGGCGTACGCCTCGCGGTTCGCGATGTGGTGCCAGGTGTCAACGATGAGCACACGATCGACGGAGGCGGGGCCAAGCCCGGGGTCGTCCGGCGCGACCTGCCGTGGCTCGACGTTGTCCAGGCGCTCGCGGGCGGCGCGATCGCGCAGGTGGCCCACCATGTCCGGCTCGACGTCGAGCGCCATCACCTTTCCGGTCGGGCCCACCGCGTTTGAGAGATGCGGCTCGAAGTAGCCGGTCCCCGCGCCGATGTCGGCGACGATCATTCCCGGGGTGATCTGCATCGCCGCGATCAGGCGCTCGGGCTGTTGCCACGAGTCACGTGAAGGATCGTCGAACTCCTTGGCCCACTGCTCGGCGTGCTCGAAGCGGTGGTGGTAAGCCGGCGTCTCGGCCGATGGCTTCGTCGAGACACACGCTGCAAGGACCGGAAGGAAACCGATGGCGGCAACGACAGTTCGCACGGACGCTCCCTTTTGGGTACCGAACATCTTTCGCACCTGCAACCGGATGGGCCGGACAAGCCGCGAGCTCCGCGACCTCCCGCGCGCGGTCGGTCTGCTCTCCCGGAGGCGCCTGGCGGTCTCGTCGCTCGTGAGCCCAGGGAACTCCACTCGGCGACGCCAAGCGGCGCACGGCCTGGCTGGTCGCGTTGTGGCCGACCCCGATCGCGGCGGCGCTCCTCGTATGGGCATGCTATCGCATTATTACGATGAGTACGGAGATTGAGCGCTGCTGCCCTCCGGCCGCGGAGGGACCTGACCTCCGGCCGATCGAGGGAGGCGAGGCCGACGAGCAGCTCGCCGCGCTGGGCAAGGCCATTGGCCACCCGGTACGCGTCCAGATTCTCCGCATCCTGGCCCGCAAGAGCTCCTGCATCTGCGGCGACATCGTCGAGGAGCTCCCGCTCGCCCAGTCCACGGTCTCGCAGCACCTGAAGGTCCTGAAGGATGCCGCGCTGATTCGCGGCGACGTCGACGGTCCTCGCGTCTGCTACTGCCTCGAGGCCCGCACTCTCCGGCGCCTGAAGGCGCTGGTCGGCGGGCTCTGAACCGCCTTTCGGTTTCCCGATCCAATCGTTCACCGACGATAACTACGAGGTTGCCATGCCCACCATTCGCGTCTTCGACCCCGCCATGTGCTGCTCGACCGGTGTCTGCGGCCCGACCAGCGATCCCCAGCTTGCCCGCTTCGCTGCCGACGTCGACTGGCTGCAGAAGCAGGGCGTGACCGTCGAGCGCTACAACCTGTCGGCTCAGCCCGCGGCCTTCGCCGAGACTCCGGCCGTGAAGCAGGCGCTGTCGCGCGGCACCGACGTGCTTCCGCTCGTGCTCGTCGACGACCGCATCGCGGTCGAGGGCTCTTACCCGTCGCGCGACACGCTCGCCGCGCTCGCCGGAGTCGTCGTGCGCAAGCTGGAGAACGCACCCGCAACTTCCGGTTGCTGTGGCCCGACCGCCGGTGGCTCGGCATCGAAGTCGAAGACTGGCTGCTGCTGAGGGGGTCATGGACCTCCTCGACCGCGCGCCGCGCTACCTCTTCTTCACCGGAAAGGGCGGTGTCGGCAAGACGAGCGTGGCGTGCTCCACGGCGATCGCCCTCGCGGATCGCGGACGCCGCGTGCTGCTCGTCTGCACCGATCCGGCCTCGAACCTCGACGAGGTCCTCGAGACGACGCTTGGCTCGGCGCCGACGTTTATCGCGGCGGTGACCGGTCTTGCCGCGCTGAACCTGGATCCCGAGGAGGCTGCGCGCGCGTACCGCGAGCGGATGGTCGGGCCGTACCGGGGCGTGCTTCCCGACGCCGCGATCCGCAGCATCGAGGAGCAGCTCTCGGGCGCGTGCACCGTCGAGATCGCCGCGTTCGACGAGTTCTCGAAGCTGCTCGGCGACGCGAGGGCGACGGTCGGGTTCGACCACGTCGTCTTCGACACGGCGCCGACCGGGCACACCCTGCGGTTGCTCGAGCTGCCGGCGGCGTGGACGGGGTTCCTCGAAGCCAACGTCGGCGGAACGTCGTGCCTCGGCCCGCTCGCCGGGCTGAAGGCGCAACAGGCGCTCTACGATGCGTCCCGTGCGGCTCTCACCGACGCGAGCGCGACGGTGCTCGTGCTCGTCGCCCGCGCCGAGCGCAGCGCGCTCTCCGAAGCCGAGCGCACGCGGCGCGAGCTGGCCGAGCTGGGCGTCACGCGCCAGGAGCTCGTGCTCAACGGCCTGTTCGAGGCCACCGATCGCGGGGATCGGATGGCGGTCGCTCTCCAGGCCCGAGGCAAGCGTGCGCTGGCCGAGATGCCCGCGGGAGTCGGCGCGCTTCCGCGCACACGCATCGGCCTGATGCCGTTCGGGCTCGTCGGCGTGGCCGCGCTACGAGCCCTGCTCGCACCGGATCAGCGCGCGCCGCTTCTCACCGTCTCGCCGCAGGCTTCCGACATCGCACCCGCGCTGGGGCCGCTCTCGGACCTGCTTCCCGAGCTCGCGCGAGCTCCGCACGGCGTCATCCTCACGATGGGCAAAGGCGGTGTTGGCAAGACGACCGTCGCCGTCACGATCGCCGTCGAGCTCGCGCGTCGCGGGCTGCGCGTCCACCTCACGACCACCGATCCGGCGGCGCACGTGCAGGGTGCGCTCGGCGACGCCGTCGCGGGGCTGCGGGTCACGCGGATCGATCCCGAGGCGGAGACGCGCGCCTACCGCGACGAGGTGCTTCGCACGACCGGCGCGGGGCTCGACGCCGCGGGCCGCGCGCTGCTCGAAGAGGATCTTCGCTCACCCTGCACGGAGGAGGTCGCAGTGTTCCGTGCGTTCGCGCGGGTCGTCGACCAGGGTGAGCGCGAGCTGGTCGTGATCGACACCGCGCCGACCGGGCACACCCTGCTGCTCCTCGACGCCGCCGAGTCCTACCACCGCGAGGTTCTCCGGACGCGCGGCACTGCGCCCGACGAGGTGCGCAAGCTGCTGCCGCGCTTGCGCGATCCCGAATACACGCGTGTCGTGCTGGTCACGCTGGCCGAGGCGACGCCCGTGCACGAGGCCGCCGCGCTCCAGCGCGATCTCGAGCGCGCGGAGATCCACCCCTTCGCGTGGGTGATCAACCAGAGCCTGACGCCGCTCAGGGTGACCGATCCGGTGCTCGTCCAGCGTCGCGCGAGCGAGGCGAGGTATCTGCGTGAGGTCGCCGCGCTCTCCCCGCGCGTGGCGCTCGTGCCTCTGGCATCGGGAGACGCGTGGCACGCCGGGAGGCTCGATCTGCTTGCGGTTGCTCCCGCTCGGGCTGCCCCGGAAGAGCGATGAACGCCGTTCTCTTCGCCTGCGTCCATAACGCCGGGCGCTCGCAGATTTGTAGCGGCCCGTGCGCCTTCTCGACCCGTCGCTTAGCGGGTCATCGCCCCGTCGGTCGTACAGGACGACGCGTCGCAGCGGATACGCCGCAGGGCCGCACCTCGTCGCGGTGCCGCCCGGTTCAGTCTTACGAATTTGCACCGCCAGAAGGTCGGAAGCCTCGGGAAAGGCGAGATCCTGGTGCCAAGTAAAACGAGTAGCCACCCGAAACCGCGAGGTTGCTGCCTTGGCGCACCCGTGTCGTTCTCTCCGCGGACGATGAACTTGATGGGTAAGAACCTGACGACGGCGCAGGGGTCGCCGGGCTACCGCGCCGCGCAACCATCTCACCATCACGACGGGGGTGCGGCCGAACATCGCCACGCTCACCACCATCATCGACCGACGGTGGCCAGCGTCCGCGAGCAAGGCGACCGAGTGCGAAATGACGCCGTACACGACCTCGACGCCGACGAAGGCATCGGGTTCCGTAGGAGCACCATCGTAGCGTCCGTCATGAACGCGCTCATTCTCCTCTTCGTGACCGGTGGGCTCACGTGGGAATCCATTCGACGTCTGTTCGCACCGCAGCAGGCCGAGGGGAGGACCATGATCGCCGTCGCGCACTCGCGATGGGCGTTGCGGCTGCCGGCGGCGTCATCATCCTCACCGGCTGGCTCTGGCTCGACCCGGCGGTGAGTATCGTTCTCGCGATCACGATCCTCGCCGGCACGTGGTCGCTGATGAGGAAGTCCATGAGCCTCATGCTCGACGCGGTGCCGGAGGGGATCGACCCCGAGAGGGTGCGGGCGTTTCTGCGCGCCCTAGCAGGTGTCGTCGAGGTTCACGACCTCCACATCTGGGCGATGAGCACGACCGAGGCCGCGTTGACGGCGCACCTGGTGATGCCGGGTAACTCGTGCGCGCCCACGTTCATCGGCGACGTTTGCAACGAGCTGCGCGAAACGTTCGCGATCGGCCACTCGACACTTCAAATCGAGCCTCAAGAGGCCCCTGCGCCGTGCGCGCTGGCTCCTGATGAGATCGTGTGAAGGGGTAGCACCATGAGTGCCCGGAGTCCGACCGGGGCGTGAAGCGACCGAGCGTCTCCCGAAGGAAGTCGGTTACGGCTGGCGGGCCGGCGTTCGAGTCACGTCCCGACACGCGCTACGCCGCGGATGCTCGGACGCACGATGGGCAGCGCACTTCGCACGCTCTCTCGGGTTTCCCGCTCGACGACGAACCCCGCGGTGCGGATCGACTCGCCCGTGCGGCGCGTGAGGTGACAGTTGCCGGACACGTGCTTCCAGAAGGGCTCGATGCGCCGCTGCCACGCCAGTCTTGCGGGTCGGCCCTCGGCGGCCACGTGCTCCAAGAATAGCAGGCGCCCGCCCGGACGCAGCACGCGCCCCACCTCCGCGAGTGCCCGCGCCACGTCGGGCACCGAGCAGAGGACGAGGGTCGAGACCACGGTGTCGAAGGTGGCGTCATCGAACGGGAGAGCGTCTACCGCGGACAGCGCAGCCTGCACGTCTGGGACGCGCGCGACGTTCATCCTCCGGCGCAGCCTCGCCAGCATGTCCGGATCGGGCTCCGTCAGCTGCAGCCGGCGGATGGACGGCGGGTAGAAGGGCAGATTGGCTCCCGTCCCCGCCCCGATCTCGAGCACGTCACCCGCGGCGCCCTCAAGCAGCTCGGCGCGCCACTGCGCGAGGCCCGCTTGCTCGGCGCGGCGCATGAAGGGGTCGTAAATGGCGGCGAAGAGTCGAGACATGGACGGATCCTATGGCAGATCCCGATCCGGCGGACGTCTCCTCGTGCTGCCGTCGCGGCCGACGGGCGAACCGGGATCAGTGATGCGACTTCCAGATCATCATGGTCATGCGCACGTTGATGATGAAGAAACGGACCAGCTGAGCCGCGAGCACGCGCTGGAT
>PLYU01000019.1 GCA_003153495.1 Myxococcales bacterium | reverse complement strand
AAGAGAGTCAGCCGTAGCAAGCGCGCGGCGTGGTCGAAGGCCAGCTTGGCGGCGGCCTGCTCGGCGGCGCCCTCGGCGAACCGCGCGGCGCGCTCGCTCTCCCCGGCGCCGAGCAAGTGCCCGACGACCGCTTCGCCGTCAGCTCCGGGGGCGCTCTCCAGCGCTCGCGCCAGGCGCCCATGGTGTTCGCGCAGGGTCGCCGACGGCAGCTGAGCCACGATCGCTTCCCGGATGCGATCGTGGATCGGCTCGATCACCTCGTGCGAGTCCCGCAGCCCCACCCGCACGAAGCGCCGGGCGCTCAGGAGCGCTACCAGGTCGTTGCTCATGTCGACGCCGGACGCTCCGGCGACAATCGACACGGGAAGCGGCCGGCCGCCCACCGCCACGAGCTCGAGGAAGCGTCGTGCTGCGTCCGACAGGCGGTCGAGGCGCTGGGCGACCATCTGATCGAGCGTGAAGACGACGAGTGTCGGCCCGCTGGCCGACGCGAGCCCCCGGTTGCTCCGCACGAGCTCTTCGACGAGAAACGGACTCCCACGCGATTCGCGTGCAACGGCTACAGCGGTCCTCCGGGACAGGTCGTCGTCCGCGTCCAGCAACGTCAGGGCGAGGAGGACCGCGTCCCCGGTCGCAAGCGGTCCGACTTCGATGTCCCGTCCCTCGGCCCCTGCGGGCCATCCACTGCGCATCTCGACGAGGAACGGACTCGTCGCGGCCTCGTTGTCTCGATACGTCATGAGCAAGAGCAGCGGCGGTGGTTCCGGTGGGCGAACCAGTTCGAGCAAGAGTGCCGCACTGTCGACGTCGCCCCACTGGGCATCGTCGACGAAGACGACCAACGGTTGGCGCTGGGCAAGTGAGACCAGGAGCGCACGCAACGCGGCGAATGCGCGACGGCGCACGGCTTGCGGGTCGCCCCCAGGTGGCTCCTCCGCATCCCCGACGCCGGGGATGCGGGCAAGGACGGGGAACAGTCGCGCCAGCGCCCAGACGTCGTCGGGAAGTGGAGGCAACTCGTCCGCTTCGGCGAGGCTCATCAGATGACGACTCAGCGCATCGATGACGCTGTCGACCGCCTTGTACGGAACGGCCTCACGTTCGTACGCGCGGCCACGCAAGGCGAGGGCGTCGCCGTTTCTCGTGAGCTCGTCGAGAAAGCAGTTCACGACGGTCGACTTGCCCATGCCTGACGCGCCGCCGACACGCACGGTGATCCCGAGGCCCGACCGCGCGGCTTCGAAAGCACCTCGCAGCGCGGTGAGCTGCCCCTCGCGCCCAATGAAAGCCGAGCTCGCGTCCGCGCCGCCGACCGGGTTCGGTGGAGGCGCGGAGCTGTGCGTTGCGCCGAGCTCGGCCAATATCTCCAGGCCCGTCGGTCGCCTGGCGGGGTCCCGGTCGAGCAGTGACCGGCAGAGGGCGTCGAGCTTCGGCGGCACCCCTCGCACGCACTCGGAGGGTGGCGGCGGGTCGATCCTGCCCTTCATCACCAGGATGTCCGTCAGCGAGCCTAAGAACGGCGGACGCCCGACGAGGACCTCGTAGAGCATCACGCCGACGCTGTACCAATCGGACGCGGGGCTCGGCGGCGCGTCGTCGCCCTGCTCGGGGGCCATGTAGCGTGCGGTGCCGACCACCTCTCCGCTCCCGGCGCTTCCGGTTGAAGCCTTCGCCCCGCGGCTCGCCAGCTCCGTCGCCACGCCGAAGTCGAGGAGGACGACCCGTCCTTCGCGCGTGACGAGCACGTTCGACGGCTTGATATCGCGGTGCAGCTTGCCGGCCGAGTGAAGCGCATGAATGCCGGAGGCGAGTTGCTGCAGTGCCGCAACAAGGCGGTCCATGTTGGCGGGCGATTCTTCTTTGGGGACGGACGTCGCCCCCTGCGTGGCGTCCGGGCGCGGGGGGGGTGCGGTCTCACGGTCCCCTTGTGCCAGCGCCAAGGTCGGCGGCGGCGCGGACAGCTTGACCGACGGTGCGCGCGCCTCCGGCCGTCGCACGTATTGACGGAAGTCGTGACCGCGCAAGAGCTCCATCGTGAAGAAGACCTGGCCGGCCTCCGTCACGCCCAGCTCGTGCAGGTGCACCAGGTTCCGGTGATGAACGCCAGCGAGGGTCCGAAATTCCTGTTTGACGAGGTAAAGCCCCGCCGAGTCGAAGTGGAGCAACGTCTTGAGCGCGACGAGCTCCCGCCGTTCGCGGTCGAACACCTCGTAGACGACCCCCATGCCCCCTTTGCCCAGGCGGCCCAATACTTCGTACCGCGCCGTCCCCTTCCAATCGTCGGCGACCGGTTCGACGTAAGTAATCGACTCTTGTCCCATGCTCGTCGCTGTCCCCAGAGCAACCGCCGTGGCTGGCTCGACCCAATGAGAGCGACGACCGATGTCGCCCGGGCGCACGGTGAGTCGCGCCACTCTTCAAGATACTTGGGACATGGCCACCCTCGCGCTCGTCGTGGACCGCTGCAGTCGATTCCTCGCTCGCGAGCCTACCTCTCGGGCCCCATCGGACGTTTGCCTACGTCCGGCGGTTGAGCATCCGTCCCTTTGAATGTTCCAGTCGAGAGACTCCGGTTTTGGACGGCACTGGATCTCGGTGCCCACGCACGCGCTTCTGTGGGCGACCAAGCGCGACGGGGACGTGGTGCTCGCGACGACGGGGGACGCCACGGGGCCACGCAGGCGCGTCTCGACCCGATGGACGCGCTCCGGTACGAATGAGTGTGGATGTATCGCGTTGCGCGAACGCCGGGGTCTGCGGCCGACAAGCTCGCCGGGTGGACGGGGACGGAGCGGTACGAGGTCCAGCGGTGCATCGGTAGCGGCGCGGCGGGAGCCGTGTACGAGGTGTTCGACCGATCCCGCGGACAGACCGTGGCGCTGAAGAGACTGAGGCACTTCAGCCCCTCGGCTCTCTACCAGCTCAAGCGGGAGTTTCGGACCTTGGCCGATGTCGATCACCCGAACCTCGTGCGCCTTCACGAGCTCGTGGCCACCGACGGGCACGACGCCTTCTTCACGATGGAGCTCTTGCGCGGTCTCGACTTCGTGGGGCACGTGAGGGAGGGGGGCGCGGTCGATCTGGATCGTCTGAGGCACGCTCTCCGGCAGCTCGTGGAAGGCGTGCAAGCCTTGCACGCGGCGGGCAAGCTTCACGGGGACATCAAGCCGTCCAACGTGCTGGTCGCGACCGGCGGCCGGGTCGTTCTCCTCGACTTCGGGGTCGCCACCGAGCTCCTTCGCGTCTCCAGCGAGGGCGACCCCGCGCAGGAGCAGGTCGTCGGGACGGCGTCGTACATGGCGCCGGAGCAAGCCCGAGGCGACGCCCCGACGCCGGTCTCCGACTGGTACAGCGTTGGAGCGATCCTCTTCGAAGCGCTCGTGGGGAGTGCGCCTTTCGTCGGCTCCGTCGCGGACGTTCTCCGGATGAAGAGCGTCGTCGACGTGCCGCCCCCATCCTCGTGCGCGCAGAACGTCCCGCAAGACCTGGACGCGCTCTGCGACGCGCTGCTGAAACGCGCGCCGCACCTGCGCCCCTCTGGCTCCGAGATCCTGCACCGGCTCGACGGGCGCCGCGGTCCCTCCGCCTCGCCGCGCCCGGCCAACCCGCCCCGGAACGGCGCGCCGGGTTTCGTGGGCCGCGAGCAGGAGCTGGTCGCCCTGGGCCAGGCGTTCGAGCTGGCGCGTAGCGGTCAAGCGATTCTCGTTCGAATCAGCGGGGCGTCGGGCGCCGGCAAGTCGGCGCTCGCAAACCACTTCCTCGACGATCTCGCCAGGCGCGGAGAGGCCATCGTCCTGCGCGGTCGCGCTTACCAGCGCGAGTCGGTGCCCTACAAGGCCGTCGACGCATGGGTCGACGCGCTCAGTCGCCACCTCTTGCAGCTGTCCGATCGGGGCGACCCGATCGCCTTCCCGAAAGACATCTGGGCCCTCGCTCGCCTGTTTCCCGTGCTTCGCCGCGTGCCCGAGGTCTGCGACGCGCGCGCGGAGACCGTCGCCGACCCCCACCGGCTGCGCCGGCGCGCGTTCGCCGCGCTGCGCGAGCTCCTCGCGTCGTTGTCGCGACGAGCGCCCGTGATCGTGTATGTCGACGACGCGCAGTGGGGTGACGGGGACAGCGCGGCTCTGCTGCTCGACTTGATGCAGCCGGGCCAGGCGCCTCGGCTCCTCTTGCTCATGACGTACAGCGCGGAGGAGGCTCAGCTCAGCCCGCTGCTCAACGAGATGCGAGAGCGCTGGCCGACGGGGGCGGAGGCCCGGGAGGTGGTCGTGGGGGCGCTCGACGTCGAGGCGGCACGGCGCCTTGCCTTGACCCTGCTCGGCGCCGACGACGAGGTGGCGCGGGTGGCCGCGGAAGCCGTGGCGCGCGAATGCCTCGGGAGTCCCTTCCTCGTCGAGGAGCTGGTCCGCAGCCACCAGATGGCCTCCGGCGAGTCTCCGGCAGGCGCGATCACGCTCCGCGACCTGATCGACGCCCGGCTGGCGCGCCTGTCCGAGCGGCCGCGACGCCTGCTCGAGATGATCGCGGTGAGCGGGCGGCCCTTGCCCGTGTCGATCGTTGGAGGCGCCGCCGGAGTTCCCGAAGGGGCCGACGAGGCGGTGGCCAGTCTGCGCGCGGACCGGTTCGTTCGTACGGGCCTGCGCGACGGCCAGGAGACGGTCGAGACGTGCCACCAGAGCATCGCCGAGGTCATCGTGGCTCACCTTTCGGCGGGCGCCGTGCGCGATCATCACCGGCGGCTCGCGCGCGCGTTCGAGGAGACGCCGGGGGCCGATCCGGAGGCCGTGGCCGCCCACCTGGTCGGGGCCGGCGAGACGGCGCGCGGGGCTCCCCACGCCGAGCGCGCTGCCGAACGAGCGATCGACAAGCTGGCCTTCGACCGGGCCGTCCAGTTCTTCAAGACGGCGCTCGAGGGCACACCCGAGGGATCGGAGGCCGCCGGCCGCCTCCGGGTGCGTCTCGCCGAGGCCCTCTCGCTGGCCGGTCGGGGGGCCGAGGCGGGCCGCGTCTACCTGGAAGCCGCCGAGGACGCGCCCGGGCTGCGGCGCGTCGAGCTGGAGGGCGCCGCCGCGGAGCAGCTGATGGGCTCCGGCCGGATCGACGAGGGGGCGGCCGTGCTCCGCCGCGTCCTGGGAGCGGTCGGGATCCGCGTGCCTCGCTCGTCGCTGGCCGCGCTGTTCTGGCTCGCCGTGTTCCACGCCTGGGCGATATTCAAGGGGATGCGCTGGACGGCACCGGGAGTCGACGCGACTGACCCGGAAGACGAGGCGCGGATCGAGGCCTTGTACTCGGCCGCGATGGGCTTCGCCATCGTCGACGTGCTCTTGGGGGCGTGCATGCAGGCCCGACACCTGATCGTCGCCTTCCGCCGGGGCGGCGGCTTCCAGGTGCTGCGCGCCGCGCTCATCGAGGCAGGCCAGCTCGCGAGCCTGGGCGGTCCGGAGAGCCCTCGCGAGCGAGCCCTGATGCACGCGGCCGAGGGCCTGGCTGCACGCAGCGCAAACGCGGAGTGGGAGGCCCTCTTCGAGGGGATGCTCGGCATCAACCTCTTTCTCCGCGGACGGTGGAGCGAGGCGCGCAAGTCGCTCGACGCGAGCGTGGCGAAGCTCCCTCGCGGGCGCGCTCAGTGGCAGTCGAACGGGCAGCTTTTCGCGCTACGGTCCCTTTACTTCTCGGGACAGATCGCGGAGCTCGCCCGGCGTCAGGCGCGGGTCTGCGTGGACGCCCAGGACCGGGGCGACCTCTATACGACGGTCAACCTGGCGACGACCAATCTGATCACGACGCACCTCGTGGCCGACCACCCCGAGGAGGCGCGCCGCCACGTGAACGAGGCGATGGCCCAGTGGTCGCAGAAGGGCTTCTTCGTTCAGCACTGGCAGGCCATGGCCTTCGAGCCGGACATCGATCTCTACGTGGGCGACGGGGCGAGCGCCTACAGGCGCTTCATGAAGGACATGCCGGCGCTGAAGAAGAGCCTGCTCTTGAACGTGCAGTTCATTCGCGCGATCACCCTCTATACGCTCGGGCGCTGCGCGGTGGCGTCCGCCGGGTCGGACCCCACGCGGCGCCGCGCGCGCATCGTCGAGGCGCGCCGGGCAGCGCGGAGACTCGACGCCGAGCGCATGCCGTGGACGGCGCCGCTCGCCGCCATCGTGAGGGCGGTGGCCGAGAACGCGGCGGGCGACCGTACGGCGGCGATCGCGGCGCTGCGCGATGCCGTTGCTCGCTCGGACGCGGCGGACATGGCGATGCATGGGGCCGCCGCCCGCCACCGGCTCGGCGAGCTGCTCGGCGGTGGCTCCGGTCGTGACCTGATCCGCACGGCGCGCGAGAGCATGGCCGCGCAGGACGTGCGGGATCCTGCGCGGTGGGTTGCCGTGTACCTGCCCGGACTCTGGGGAGCGGCTACCACTTCCCCGGCAGATTGACCGCCACCCAGCGCTCGGCGTTCAACGAGTTCCCGGTCATCGTCTTTCATCGTCGTCCGGCGGCGCTGGCAGCTGCGCGATGCCCCGTTCAGCGGGCGAGGCCCGGCGCGCCTGCGCGGTCGCCGTGGCTTCGTCCGGACCTGCCCCACTCCGCCTCTCGAGCGCGTCGAGGATCCGCCCGACGACGCCGGGGCCAGCGCCGGGATCCGGGCGCACGCGGCGCCCGGCGGTGGTTGGGCGTTGCGAACGAGGACCGCCAAGCGGACGCCGTCGCGACGTTCCCTCTCAGGGCGCCGACCAAGGCCCCCGCGATGGCCACCGCTCGTCGAAGGATCTGCTCGGCGCGCAGCCCGGTCCTCTTCGTCTTCACCAGGGCGACCACCTGGTCGAGCGCCTTGGCGATGTCCGCGGGGGACCGCCGGGGGAGGCGGCCGGGGTTGCGTGCGCGCGCAGTTGTCGGCGTGCTCGTCGATCCCGGAGGACGGCCTGGACCCCGCCGTGAAGGGCCGCCCGATGCAGCGAGGGTCTTGGAGCGAGGCGCTCTTGATGGCGTCGATGACGGAAGCGGCGAAGGACGAGGCAAGGGCGGCGAGCTGAGATCGCAGGGGCGGTGGCGTCGAATCCTACCGCAACAGGCGTGCCGACCGACGCCCTACGGGTTCCCTGCGTCCGTCGGGTCTCCCCATCGCATTCATTGGGTTGAAGCGACGTCATGACCTAGGCTCCCGGTCATGGACACGACGAACATGGCGACGCTGGGCAAGAGCGGTCCCGAGGTGTTCCCCATGGCCCTCGGCTGCATGAGCATGGGCGCGGGGAGCTGGTACGGCGCGAGCGACGAGGCCGAGAGCATCGCGACCATCCACGCCGCCCTCGAGCGCGGCGTGAACGTCATCGACACCGGTGATTTCTACGGCATGGGAAAGAACGAGCTGCTCGTCGGCAAGGCGCTGCAAGGTCGCCGCGACAGGGCGCTCCTGAGCGTGAAGTTCGGGGCGCTACGAGGCCCCGACGGCGCGATCCTCGGATACGACGCGAGCCCGGCCGCGACGAAGAGCGCCCTGGCGCATAGCCTGTCGCGCCTCGGCGTCGACCACATCGACATCTACCGACCGGCGCGCCTCGATCCGAAGGTGCCTATCGAGGACACGGTCGGCGCAATCGCCGACATGGTGAAGGCCGGCTACGTCCGCTACATCGGCCTGTCCGAGGTCGGCGCCGAGACGATTCGTCGCGCCGCGAAGGTGCATCCGATCTGCGACTTGCAGATCGAGTACTCGCTCGTGAGCCGCGGCGTCGAAGCCAGCATCATCCCCGCCCTGCGCGAGATCGGGATCGCGATGACCGCATACGGGGTGCTCTCGCGCGGGCTGCTCACGGGCAGCAAGCCCACGGGCAAGAGCGACCACCGCGCGCACATGCCGCGTTTCTCCGGCATCAACGCCGAGAAGAACCAGCCGCTCGTCGACGCGCTCGCGCGCCTCGCTACCGACAAGGGCGTCTCCCCCGCACAGCTCGCCGTGGCCTGGGTCCGGGCGAAGGGCGCTGCGCAGAACGTGACACTCCTTCCGACCATGGGCGCTCGCACGCGAAAGCAGCTGGCCGACGCGCTGTCGGGCCTCGACGTGCCGCTCGACGCGTCCGAGGTCTCCGCGCTCGAGGCCGCGGTGCCCGCGAGTCAGGTCGCCGGCACGCGTTATCCGGGAGCCGCGATGGCGTCACTCGACAGCGAGAAGTGATGGCCGTTGTTCTTGGTCGACGGCTGCACCAGAGGGGCGCCAGGCCGTCAATCCGTTCCGGCGTCGGACGAAGGAGAGCCGTAGCACCCGGTTTGGATCGCGGCGCACTGGCCGGTAGGCGCGGGCGGAGCGGCGGAGCACCAGTTTCGAGCTGCAGCCCATCGTGCACATCCTTCCGCGGACCAAGGGGCGGATCGAGCGCTCGGGGCCAACCCGCGAGCTGGGTCGCCGTGACGCCGCTCGGGGGCGCCACACGCTCGGCACGCTATCCTCTCTCGCGTCATGTCCCGAGCCTTCGACGTCGCCTCGTCTACGGTCGTCTTCGCGCTTCGCCTCGGCGCCGGCTACAGGGCGCGACCCGCCGGGCGTCAGCCCGGGAAGCTCCTCGAGCTCTACGAGTTTGAGGCGTGCCCGTTCTGCCGCCGCGTGCGCGAGGCGTTGAGCGAGTTCGACCTCGACGTGCTTGTCCGCCCGTGCCCGAAGGGCGGTACGCGCTTCCGCCCGAAGGTGGTCGAGCTCGGTGGCAAAGCGCTCTTCCCCTTCCTCGTCGACCCGAACACGGGCCGCGCGATGTACGAGTCCGCGGACATCGTGACCTATCTCCGCGAAACGTACGACGCGCCGGAGCCCCCGCGCTGCCACGGCCCGCTCGGTATGGTGAGCGGGGCAGTGGCCTCTGCGGTCCGCGCCCGTCGCGGAGTCTCTGCGCGCAAGTCTCGCGAGCCGGCGCAGCCCCTCGAGCTCTGGAGCTTCGAGGCGTCGGTGTACTCGCGGCTAGCGCGCGAGGCGCTCTGCGAGCTCGAGCTGCCATACGTCCTGCACAACGTCGCCAAGGGAAGCCCGCGCCGAGAGAGCTTCGTCGCACGTTCGGGCAAGATGATGGTCCCATACCTCGTCGACCCGAACACCGCGCGTGCGATGTTCGAGAGCGCGAACATCGTGCGGTACTTGAACGAGACGTACGCGGTCGCGTGAGGTCATCCGGCACGTCTTGCCGCCGCCCCCCGCGAAGCGGTGAGCCGTCAACGTGGAGCCGATCGTCGAAAAGCGCGGCGCGTTGATCGCGCCGTCGGCGACATTGTGCGCGGCAAAGCTGTCGGGATTCTTGATGGATCCCGCCTTGGATTCCCGCGTGGGTGCAGATCCTCTCCGGCAGCC
>PLYU01000192.1 GCA_003153495.1 Myxococcales bacterium | reverse complement strand
GCCCAACGTCACGGCGCACTCTATTCGTGCTCAAACACTCGGCCTCTTTGCGAAAGTAGGGCTAGCATCGCCCGCGACCGCGCCCACGCTCGAGCTCGCGCCCGCCATCGCCCCTGCGCTATGGATCCCAAGGTGAAGCCGTCATCCTGGAACCCCTCGCTCGCTCTCGCCCTCGCAGTGCTCGCCGGGGCGGCGTGCGGCACCCACCACGCCACGAGCCAGGGGATAAGCCCCGCCGCCGGGGCCGTGACGGGCGCGGACGCCGCATCGCTCTTCGGCGGCGATGGCGGCTCCTTCTTCGAGGCCTCGCTCCAGGGCGTCCTGACGATCCAGCCGTCCCAGCCGGTCGTGACGGTGATCGCCGGTCGGCCCCTGCCGACCGTGGCGTTCACGGCGACCACGGGAGGGGCGCCGACGACGGCGGCGTGGTCCATCGATCGACCCGAGCTGGGCTCCATCGACAGCGCAGGGGTCTTCACGCCTTCGGGCACCATCGCGGGCAGCGGGGCCATCATCGCGGCGTACGCCGGCCAGGTGGCGTCGACGACCGTCACCGTCTCTCTCCAGACGACTCAGCAGGGCGATCCCACGTGGTCGACCCATCTCCCGCCGCCGGGGGCCGGAGGGTACGGGGGCGTCGGCGGCGACGGGCCGGGAGGGCCTCCGTCGGCAGCGCAGGTGAACGCGCTCGGCGGTACACCCAGGGCCGACGCGAAGGTGTCCTGGATCTACCCGTACGACGGCACGGTGTGGCCGCAGGGCCTGCTGGCGCCGCTGCTGCAGTGGAAGCCCGGCGCGCACAGCTTCGACTCGGTGTACGTGCACATCCAGGAGAAGAACTACGAGTACAAGGGGTACTTCGCCGCCAACGCGACCCCGTTCCGGAATGTGCCGATCCCGGAGTCGATCTGGGATGCCGTGGCCCTCTCGAATGGAGGCGATCCCGTCACCGTCTCGCTGGTCTTCGCGGAGGGGGGCAGCGCGGTGGGGCCCTTCACCGAGACGTGGACCATCGCGCACGCGACCCTGCAGGGCGCCATCTACTACAACTCGTACGGCACGGCGCTCGTGAAGAACTCGTCCTCCGGCGACGGCCTGGACTACTACGGCCACCAGTACGGCGCCGCGACGCTCGCGATCGCGCCGGGGGCCACCTCTCCCACGCTCACGGCCGGAGTCAACAGCGTGAACCCCGCGGGCGACGGCACCGGCTGTCGCGTGTGCCACACCGTGTCCGCCAACGGCAAGAACCTGGTGACGCAGGCCGCGAACGCGTCGGCAACCTCCTACTCGAGGACCGTCTATCTCGACCCCGTCAACGATACGACCGGCGGCGCAGGCACGTCGCTGGCTGCCTCCAACCTGGCGTTCCCCGCGTTCTTCAGGGACGGCAGCCTGCTCTTCTCGAGCGCCGGCGGGATGATCGACGGAGACACCGCGAGCCGGCTCTACGCGGCGCCCGCGGGCACGCCCGTGCCGGGCGTCAGCGGCATCCCCGCGGGCTTGAACGCGGCGCTCCCGGCCTTCTCGCCGGACGGTCGGCACGTGAGCTTCGACTTCTGGGGAGGACAGTTCAGCGCCGCGCTGAAGGGCGATCAGACCTCGCTGGCGGTCCTCGACTTCGACGGCAAGACCTCGTTCTCCAATCCGCGGATCGTGTACACGCCGCCCGCGGGCCCGTCCGGACAGGCGTCGGTCACGTTCTCGTCGTTCTTGCCGAACAGCGCCGGCGTGGTCTTCGATCTCGAGCTCTCCCGCCCGTCCGGCGACTGGGGCTACACGTGGCGCCACAACACGAGCGAGCTGTGGTGGGTCGATCTGGCGACCCACGCAGCGCATCGACTCGATCGCCTCGACGGCTACGACGGCTCCGGCACGCCGTATCTACCCGACAACGCGACCGGGGCGGCCACGCACACGGCCGCGCAGGACGCGACGCTGAACTACGAGCCGACGGTGTGTCCCATCGCCGCGGGAGGCTACGCATGGATCGTGTTCACCAGCCGTCGCATGTACGGCGGCGTGGCCGAGCTCGGCCCCTGGGTCAGCGACCCGCGCAACTACCCCTGGCAGGATCAGGTGACTGACAAGAAGCTCTGGGTCGCCGCCGTGGACCTGAACGCAGCGCCCGGGACCGATCCGAGCCATCCGGCGTTCTACTTGCCGGCGCAGGAGCTTCACGCCGGCAACTCGCGCGGCTTCTGGACCTTCGACGCCTGCCGCGTCGACGGCCAGGACTGCGAGGCCGGAGCCCAGTGCTGCGGGGGGTACTGCGGGGCGGGCGACGGCGGGAAGGCCTGCACGTCACGCCCGCCGTCGTGCTCCCCGGAGTTCGACCGGTGCGCGCAGGACAGCGACTGCTGCGGCGTGAGCCAGGGCATCACGTGCATCAACGCGGTCTGCAGCCGGAGCCAGCCGATCCAGTAGCGGCGCCCCCCGGGAGCGCGCCCGGTGACTGGAGTCAGGTGTCATCGTCGTCGTCGTCCGCTTCGTCGGAGGCGCTGGGACCGGCCGCGCCCGCGCCGGGCTTCGACCCCTCGTGCCTGGCCTTGCGCTCCTCCAGCTTCTGACGCTGCTCGGGGGTGAGGAGGGCACGGACGCGAAGGACCGCGCCGAGGTGGAGCTTGTGCAGCTCCGCCTCCGCCTTTGCGGCCTCGTCGATCTGGGCACCCACGGCGCGCTCATCGGGTTTGTCCGCCGAGAGCAGGCGGGTGATCTCGACTTGGGCGCGCTCGAGCCTGGCGAGCGAATCGACGGCGTGCCCTCGCATGCCGAGCATCTCCTGGCGGATCTTGGTCACCTGATCGGGCGTGAGGCCGAGCTCCTGGGCGCTCCGGATGATCATCGCCGGCGGGTAGAAATGCACGCCGAGCGCTGCGAGCTCGCTCAGGACTTCGTGGCCAGCACCCGGCCCCATGGGGCCTCCACCGGGTCCGGGCCCGTGGGGCCCCCAGCCATGCATGTCGGGGCCACCGCGATGTTCGCGACCGCCCGTTCGCTCGTCGTCGGCGTCGCGGTGGTGTGCGCACGCTGCGCCGCAGTCGTGATGTCCTCCGGGTCCGCCGGGCTCCTCGTGATGCTCCATCATCCCGGGCCCGCCCCCGTAGGCACCCGGCGGAGGCGGAGGCGCGGCCATGCCGCCTCCCTGGGGTGTCTGAGGAGGAAGGGGAGCCGGCGCCTGACATCCGATCGCCCCGAGAGCGAATCCGACCACGGCTGCGGAAGCGAGTTTCATCATCGTAGACCTCCATCGCGCGAACGCCCTGCGCTCGCGCAGCCGTCAGGTTACGCGGCGGCGACGCGAGCCGTATAGTGGCGCCATGCCTTTCTCCGGCCGCGCGCTCGTGGGTGGCTGCGCGGCCGCCGTCGGCGTCCTGTCGCTCGCCACGTGCGGGCCGCTGCGCGGCCGGGTCCCGGTCGCGGCGCGGGCCGTGTCCGGCCAGCCGCCTGAAGAGCCGGCCGTCGTACAGGCGGCGCTCCCCGCATCCCCCGCGCCTGCCGCGCCCGACGCAGGCTCGTCGATGCCCGCGGGCATCGACGCGGCCGTCGAAGACGCCCTCGCCAGCGAGAGCGTCCCAGGCGCGGTCGTGGTCGTGGGCCGTCGCGACGGAGTCCTCTTCCGGCGCGCGTACGGCTATCGCGAGGTGGAGCCGGAGCGCCAGGCGATGACGGTGGATACCGTGTTCGACCTGGCGTCCCTCACCAAGCCGATCGCCACCGCGACGAGCCTCATGGTGCTGGTCGAGCGCGGCGTCGTGGGCCTCGACCGACGGCTGGTCGAGTACGTCCCGGAGTGCGACCGGCGAGGCAACGGCGCCATCACGCTGCGCCACCTCCTCTTGCACGTGTCGGGATTGCCGGCCGATACGCCCAAGGACGACTTCGCGCACGGCAGGGCAGAGGCCATCCGCCGCATCTGCAGCGTCGCGCTGCGCGCGGCGCCGGGGGCCGCGACGATCTACAGCGACCTGGGCTTCATCCTGCTCGAGGAGGTCGTACGCCGCGTGACCGCGCGCGAGCTGCCCGCGTTCGCCGGAGAGGTGGTCTTCGCCCCGCTCGGGATGCGCGACACGGGCTTCCTGCCGTCCGGCGATCTCCGCGGGCGGGCAGCGTGGACCGAGCTCGTCGACGGCGCGTGGCGCGTCGGCGTCGTGCACGACCCGCGCGCGTATCTCCTGGGGGGCATCGCCGGGCATGCGGGGTTGTTCTCGACGGCGGACGATCTGGCTCTGTACGCGCGCGCCATCCTGGGCGGCGGCGCCGTCGACGGGAAGCGCATCCTCGCGGAGCGAACGGTGGCCTCGATGATCGCGCCTCACGACGTGCCCGGGGGCATTCGAGCGCTCGGCTGGGGTGTCGAGAGCCCGTGGCGGGGTGAGGGCCTCTCGCCGATCGCGGTCGGTCACTTCGGGTTCACCGGCACCGCGCTCTGGATCGACCCTGACAAGGATCTCTTCGTCGTCGTGCTGACCAACCGGGTGCACCCGCACGGCAAAGGCGACGCGAAGCCGCTCGTCGCACGCATCAATACGCTGGCGGCGCAGGCGATCGGGCCGCCGGTCGGTCGCGTCGACCCGTGCGCCGGCGCGAGCGGCCGGAGCGACGGCGTTCGCACCGGGATCGACGTCCTCCGCGACGAGGGCTTCGAGCGCCTCCGCGGGCGGCGGGTCGGCCTCATCACCAACGCGAGCGGTCGCGCGAGCGACGGGACATCGACCGTCGACCTTCTCCGGGGCGCGCCGGACGTGACGCTCGCGGCGCTGTTCACCCCCGAGCACGGCCTCGACGCCGCGGGCGACGGGAAGATCGCCAGCGGCCGCGACGCACGGACGGGCCTGCCCGTGTACAGCCTGTACGGCGACGCCCTGGCTCCCAGCTCCGACAGCCTCGCCGGCATCGACACGCTGGTCTTCGACGTCCAGGACGTCGGCACCCGGTTCTTCACGTACGGGTCGACGATGCAGCGCGCGATGCAGGCGGCGCGAGCGCACGATCTGCGCTTCGTCGTGCTCGACCGCCCGAACCCGATCGACGGCCTCGACGTCGCCGGCCCGGTGCTCGTGCCGCCGACCGCGTCGTTCGTGAACTATCACTCGCTGCCGATCCGCCACGGCATGACGATCGGCGAGCTCGCGACGCTGCTGAACGCCGACGATCACCTCGGCGTCGCCCTGTCGGTCGTGACGATGAGCGGGTGGCGCCGGGGCACCTACGGCGACGAGACGGGGCTGCGCTGGGTGAGCCCGTCGCCCAACGTGCGCAGCGTCGACGAGGCGCTCCTCTATCCCGCGGTGGGCCTGCTCGAATCGACCAACCTGTCGGTCGGTCGCGGCACCGACGCGCCGTTCGAGCGCCTCGGCGCGCCGTGGGTCGACGGCGCGGCTCTGGCCGCCGCGGTCGCGGCGGACGCGCTGCCGGGCGTCTCCTTCGCGCCGGAGGCGTTCACTCCGGGCGCGGATCGCTACGCCGGTCAGGTCTGCGGCGGAGTCCACGTCACCGTCACCGACCGGGCGCGCTTCGAGCCGGTTCGGCTCGGGCTCGCCGTCGCGCGCGAGCTGCGCCGCCTCTACCCGCGCGACTGGGAGTTCGACAAGCTCGACCGCCTGCTCATGCACCGCGAGGCCATGAGCGCGATCGACGCGGGGCTTCCGGTCGCCTCGATCGTCGAGACCTACCGGGTCGAGCTCGCCGCGTTCCTGACGAAGCGCGAGAAGTACCTCCTCTACGGCACGTGCCGGTCCCCGGCGCCCGGGCGCGCGGCGGCTCCGTGAGCGCCCCGCGCGCTCAGGGCATGCCTCTTGCGGCCGGTCCCGTCGGGACCGATGCTACTTGACCCCGCCCTTGGGGCGCGCGTTCGGCGTCAGATCGAGGTTGCGCCAGTAGTAGTCGATCTTCTTCTCGGTCGCGTCCGCGAAGCCGACCATCTGCATCTCCGCCTCGACCGTCGCCGCTGCGTCGGGGACGACCTTCCTGGGGACGCACGAGAACGTCAGCACCGCGCTCTCCGCGGGCTTCATCACGCCCTGGAAGAAGCTCCCCGAGCACGTGTGGAACGGCTTCGTCTTCGGCGGCGTCTCGCTCTCGTCCTTGATGTCGAGCTGCTTGCCGCCCTTGTCGTAGAAGTAGACCGCGATCCTGCCGTAGAGGATCGTCGTCTGCCCGATGTTCTTGATGGAGAAGCTCGGACCTTTGTCGTCCGTCTTGGTCCATCTCACCTTCATGAGGCGCTCGTTTCCCTTGGCCTCGCACGGCTTGACGAAGGAGCCGATTCCGGCCGACTTCGCGGGGCAGTCGTGGTGCGGCTCGGGGGCGGCGCTCGCGCTCGCGGCGGGGCTCGCGCTCGCCGGGGGGACGGCCGACGGCAGGGCCTCCGGGGTCGCGCTCGGGGTGGGCGTCAGGGGCTTGGCCTCTTCCTTCGAACAACCGAAGACGACCATGGCAATAGCCAACGTGATGGGTGTTCGCATGGAGCTCTCCTCGCAGCGCGTCCCGGGCGGCTGTCAGCTTCCCAGGACCTCGCGCACCTTGCGTGTCAGCGTTTCCGGTGTGATCGGTTTCTGCAGAAATGCGACGTCCGAATCCAGGACACCGTGGTGAACGATCGAGTTGTCCGTGTACCCGGACATGTAGAGCACCTTCATCGCAGGCCGGATCGCCAGGAGCCGTTCCGACAGCTGCCGCCCGCTCATTCGCGGCATGACCACATCGGTGAGCAGCAGGTGGATCGTCGCGGAGTGCTGTTCGCAGATGAGAAGCGCATCGCCTCCGCTCGGGGCCTCCAGCACGTGATACCCGAGACGTCGGAGGATGGTACGAGCCAGAACGCGCACACTGTCCTCGTCCTCGACGAGGAGGATGGTCTCCGTGCCGCCCAGCGTGCCGGTCGCCGGCGGCGCGCTCTCCCGGGCCACCGTGGCGGCTGCATCGGTTCGCGGAAAGTAGACCTTCAAGGTCGTGCCCTCACCGGGCTCGCTGTACACCCAGACGTTCCCGCCGCTCTGCTGCACGATTCCGAAGACGGTTGCGAGCCCGAGGCCGGTCCCCTTCCCCATTTCCTTCGTCGTGAAGAACGGCTCGAACATCC
>PLYU01000346.1 GCA_003153495.1 Myxococcales bacterium | reverse complement strand
CGGCGGGCTTCGCGCACCGCTCTCCGGGGTGCCCCGGGCTTCAGCCAGCTTCAGCCCGGGGGGGATAGGGCGAATCGCAGCGAAATCGGGAGATGAGACCAATGGTCAACGCGATCGGCCGGTTACGAGACGAGCTCAGCTTCGCATCGCCTCGGTCAGCTCGCCACTCGCGTTGCGCAACTTCGGATCGAGCGCGTCGCGCGCCGCTTCGCCGACGAGGTTCAAGGCGGCGAGCGTCACGAGGAGCGCCGCGCCGGGAAACGCGATGAGCCACCACGCGTCCGGGTGGGCGCGCGCCTCGCCGAGCGATTCGCCCCAGGAGGCCGTCGCGCCCGTCGTGCCGACGCGCAGAAAGTCCACCGCGGCCTCCACGAGCACGACCGAGGCCACGCCGAACGCGGCGGCCACGATCGCCGGGCCGATCGCGTTGGGCAGCACGTGGCGTCTCAGCACCCGCGACGCCGACGCCCCCAGGGCGCGCGCGGCGGTCACGTAGTCGGCGCCGAGGTTCCGGAGCACCTCCGCGCGCACCATCCGCGCGAGCTCCGCCCAGCGCGTGAGCGCGATCGTCCAGAGCAGCGTGCTCGTGGTCGGGTGCGGCACCAGCGCGCCTACCACGAGGACCAGCACGAGCGTGGGCACCGCCGTCAGCGCCTCGACGGCGCGCGCGACGACGGCGTCGACGGTGCCTCCCGCGAACCCGGCAAGCGCCCCCAGCACCACGCCGATCGCGACGAGGACCATCGACGCGGCGAAGCCGAGCCCCAGCGCCGTGCGAGCCCCGTGAGCCACCCGCGCCAGCACGTCGCGGCCCTCCGCGTCGGTGCCGAGCGGGTGGCCGACCGACAGGGGAGGCACGAGCACCTCGGCCGCGCCGGACGTCTGGTCGGGCCCTCGCGCGACCAGGGGGCGGAGCATCCAGTCCCCCGGCTGGCGCTCCTCCGCCATACGAGAGGAGTCGACGCCGGCGAGCGCGGCCGGGCGCGTGACGTTGGGCAGGACGTACAGCGTCCCGTGCCAGCGGCACGCCACGGGCAGATCGCTCGCGAGCAGGTCGGCGAAGATGGCCACGAGGGCGAGGCACGAGAGCATCAGCCCGCCGAGGCGCGCGAGCCGGCTGCGCCCGAGCTGCGCGAGGGCGATCCGCGCCATCGTCACGTACGGGGCCGCGGCTTGCTTCGCCTGGACGATCGAGGCGCGCACGATGTCGTCGGGCGGGAGGGCCTTGCGCCGAGACAGCTCGAGGGCCTCGCTCTCCTCGAGCGCGTCGTGGTCGGCGGGGTCGTCGATCATCGCGTCGGCCCGCCCTGCCTGCGCACCAGCACCTCGCGTACACGCGGATCGAGCGCGCCGTACGCGACGTCGCTCGCGACGAGCCCCACCGTGACGGCCGTGGCCGCCGCGAGGATGACCGCCATCAGCCAGGCCGTGTCGTGCGCCTCGATGGCGCGCAGCGTCTCGAACCCTGCACCCCGCAGCCCGAACACCTCTTCGACCATGAGTGCCCCCCCGAGCAGCGCGGGCAGGTGCAGGCCCGCCAGGGTCACTGTGGGCATCAGCGCGTTGCGCAGCGCGTGCACCACGGCGACCCGCCACGCCGGCACCCCCTTTGCGTGCGCCGTTCGCACGAAGTCCTGGCGAACCACGTCGAGCATGGCCGCCCGCTGCCAGCGCGACGAGGTCGCGAGCGAACCGAGCGCGAGCGACGCGACCGCGAGGGTGAGTCGGGCCGCGCCGAGGTCATGAGGCCCGACCAGGCGCCGCAGCAGCTCGGCGATGGCGAACGTCGGCGTCGCGTAGAGGACGAAGAGCACGGCGGAGCTCGTGATGTCGAAGGCCTGCCCGTGTCGCCAGGCTCCGAACGCGCCGATCGGGATGGCGAACGCCCAGCTCACGACCATCGCGAGCGCGCAGAGCAGCAGGGTCAGGGGGGCGCGCGCCATCAGCTTGTCGGCGATCGGCTCGCCGTCGATCGCGCTCACGCCGAACCTCCCGCTGGTCGCGCGCCGGAGCCACTTGCCGTAGCGCGTGTCGGTGACGACGGCGATCGCTCGGTACGCTCCCTCCAGGGCCATGAAGTCCGTCTGCCTCATGAACCACCACTCTTGCCACTCGGCCAGCGCGCGCCGCCTCTCGGTCGCCGTCGCGTCCGGCTCGAGCACCACGCCTCGCCCGGTGCAGTGGTGAGCCAGGCGCGTGAGGCGCGCGAGCGCGACTGCGTCCGTCGTGGTCGTCATCGCGCCGATCACCTCCGGGAGCGCGAAGGTGTCGAGCGCCACCACGTCCTTCTCGCGCATGTCGCTCCCGTGCTCGACGAGACGAACGACGGCTCGCTCGACGGCGGCGCGGGTGAAGTCGACCGCGCGATCGTCCCAGAACCTCGTCCAGAAGAGCGCCGCGGCCTCGGGCTCCGCCAGCTCGCCGGCGCCGGCGAAACCCATGCGCTCGGCGACCGGCGCCAGCGCCACCGCGGCGCGCCGGCGCCCGTCCGGAGGGAGCGCCTCGAGCGACGGGAGCACGTACGGGAGGGCCGCCCCGCCCAGTCTGCGAAGCTCGCGCGCCCCCACCTCGTGACGTGCGTCGTCCGCGGCCGCCTGCGCAAGGGCGGCGCGCGCCCGCGACCGGACGTCCTGCGGGTCGGGGTTCACGAAGCGCGGCAGGCCGGCGGGGCTCGCGGCGTCCGGCGCTAGCGTGGTGACGAAGAAGAGCACGAGGCTGGTGGCCAGCAGCGTCGGGATCGACCAGAGAACGCGGCGCAGGGCGTACCGGAGCATCCCGCCTCCTTGTATCGCACGGAGGCGCCTCGCGCGTCCTTCTCGCCTCTTGCGCTGCCGGTGGCCTTCGGCCATACGCCATGGGGTCGCCATGGACTCCACCGACCTCTACGCCCGCGCCGCCCGCTGGCTCGCCGACGATCCCGACCCGGTCACCCGTGAGGAGCTGAGCGCGCTGCTGGCCCGGCCCGACAGGGGGTCGAGCGACCTCGCCGATCGCTTCGCCGGCTCGCTCGAGTTCGGGACGGCGGGGCTGCGTGGCGTCCTCGGGGCGGGACCCAACCGGATGAACCGAGCCGTCGTCGCGCGCGCGACGTGGGGGCTGGCCAGCGAGCTGCTCGCCAGCGTGCCCGGGGCGGCCGAGCGCGGCGTCGTCGTCGGGGGCGACGCGCGCAAGATGAGCCGCGAGCTGGCCGAGGACACGGCGGCCATCCTCGCGGCGCGCGGCATCCGGGTGGCGCTCTTCGGCTCCCCCGTGCCGACGCCGCTCGTCGCCTTCGCCGTGAAGCAGACGGGAGCCGCGGCGGGGGTCGTCGTCACCGCGAGCCACAACCCCGCGGAGTACAACGGCTACAAGGCCTACTGGGAGAACGCGGCGCAGATCATCCCTCCCATCGACGCGCGGATCGCCGCCGCCATCGAAGGGGCGCCGCCCGCCCGCGAGGTCTCGCGTCCGCCTCTCGACGAGCTCCGCCGCCGCGGCCTCGTCACCGAAGCGCAGGACGACCTCCGGCGCGGCTACCTCGACGCCGTGCGCGCTCTCTCGGTCCACGCGACGGGGGGAGATCGCCGCCTTCGCATCGTCTACACGCCGCTGCACGGCGTCGGAGACTCCCTCGTGCGGCAGGCGCTCTCGGAGGCGGGCTTCGCCAGCGTGACGAGCGTGCCCGAGCAGCAGCAGCCCGACGGCGCCTTTCCCACCGTGGCCTTCCCGAACCCCGAGGAGCCCGGCGCCATGGACCTCGCCTTCGCCCTCGCGAAAGCCTCCAGCGCCGATCTCGTGCTCGCCAACGATCCCGACGCCGACCGCCTCGCCGTCGCCGTTCCCTCCGCCGCCGGCGCGTACCGCCAGCTCACCGGTAACGAGACCGGCGTCCTGCTCGGCCACTACCTGCTGACGGAGCGAGCCGTCGCGAAGCCGCGCGCCGTCATCGCGTCGATCGTATCCTCGCCCCTGCTCGGGCGCATCGCGAGGGACCTCGGGTGTCACTACGAGGAGACCCTCACGGGCTTCAAGTGGATCGCGAACCGCGCCATCCGCCTCGAACAAGAGGGCCGCGAGTTCGTGTTCGGCTACGAGGAGGCGCTCGGGTACTGCGTGGGCAGCGCCGTGCGCGACAAGGACGGCATCTCCGCCGCGGTCCTCGTCGCGGAGATTGCCGCCGTGCTGCGCGCTCGCGGGCAGACGGTCGAGGGGGCGCTCGACGCCATCGCCAGCCGCTGGGGGGTCTTCGTGAGCGGCCAGGTCAACCTCACCCGCAAGGGTGCCGACGGGGCGGCGTCCATCCGCAAGCTCATGGATGGCCTGCGGGCCTCGCCGCCCGCCCGTGTCCTCGACGACGAGGTGGTCTCCGTGGCCGACTACGAGAGAGGTTTCCTGGTCGACCGCCGTACGGGGGCGGAGGCTCCCCTGGGCTTGCCGAAGAGCAACGTCCTCTCGTTCGATCTCGCGTCGGGCAGCCGGATCATCGCGCGTCCCAGCGGCACGGAACCAAAGGCGAAATTCTACTTCGACGTGCGGCAGGCCGTGCAGCCGGGCGAGTCCGTGGAGACCGCCCGGACCCGCGCGGTAGCCCGGATGGACCAGCTCGAGGCAGCCTTCGTGGCCACTGTCGGGTGAGCTGCGCGCGGCTTGACAAAGAGGCGGTTTGCAATCATCTTGCGCGCCCCCAAGCGTTGCCGGGGAAGGTTCCTGCCATGCCGAAGATGAAGACGAGGAAAGCCGCGGCCAAGCGCTTCCGGGTGACCGGGGCCGGCCGGGTCCGCCGACCGAAAGCGGGCGGCAACCACGGGATGCAGGAGAAGTCGCGCAAGCGTCTCCGCCGCCTGCGCAAGAACGACATGGTCCACGGGACCATGGAACGCCACATCAAGCGGCTGATGCCGTACGGCTGAGGAGCGAACCGTGCCCCGCGCTAAACGAGGATTCAAGGCCCGTCGCCGTCGTAACCGCATCCTGAAGGCGGCCGAGGGCTATCACAGCGCCCGGTCGCGCCTCTTCGCCTACGCGAAAGAGGTGGTGATGAAGGCCTGGGTGTACGCGTACGCCCACCGCAAGCGCCGCAAGCGCGACTTCAGGCGCCTCTGGATCGCCCGCATCAACGCGGCCGCGCGCCTGAACGGCACGACCTACTCGCGCCTGATGCACTCGCTGAAGAAGGCGAACGTCGACCTCGATCGCAAGGTCCTGGCGGACATCGCCGTCCGCGACGCGGCCGGCTTCGGCCAGATCGTCAAGGCTCTCTAGCCCTACTTTCGCAAAGAGGCGCCGAGTCTACGCACGAAAGGCCGTCATTTAGGGTGCGCCACGACGTCGCGCGCCTAGCGGAAAGAAGCCACCCTGGGCCTCGCAGCCCCCCAACCCGGCCTTCCCCCCGCCGGAGCGGGGGGAAGGAGGAGAAGGCGCACGCGAAGAGGAGCGCGCGGGCACGCTGCCAAGGTGCTCGGCGATCCTCGGCGCGGCGCCC
>PLYU01000083.1 GCA_003153495.1 Myxococcales bacterium | reverse complement strand
GGCGACGGCGCGGTCGCGCTGGCCGACGAGGCCGGACCGCGCGACCCGCAGGCGATCGTCGGCGCCGCAGGGGCCGTTCAGGCCGACGTGGTCCTGGTGATGCTGCTGATCAACGCGGAGGTCATCCGCGACAACGTCGTCGGCGCCAGGATGGGCTACCTGCTCCGCGGCATCCCGCAGTGGGACGNNTTCATGAGCGGCACCGACATCGATCCGGTGCTCGACACCGACTGGGTCATGATCAGCGGCCCTTCGCTCGTGAACAGCGGCAAGGACGTCGTCCTGATCCACTACGCGACCAGCGACGCGGTCGTCGACCGCGCGGTGGACGTCGTCAGCCGCAAGTACGACCGCGGCGGCCCCGTCGACGCCGGCGTGCCGGGCGTGAAGGCCATGCTGGCGCACGCCGACCGCGCGGACCGGATCATCCTCCGGCCGCAGTCGCACGTGCTCGCGGTCGTCCCGCCGAGCGTCGCCGAGAAGGTCGCGCGGCAGCTCGTGGCCTCCCACGTCCCTGCGCACGTCCGGCCGGGCGAGGCACTCTACCTGCGGCTGGTCAACCCCCACCACCCGATGCCCGAGATCCCCGAGACCATCACAGAGCTGCGCCTGCGAGTGGTCCCGCGCGCCGATCAGGGCGCCGACGTCTTCATCGACGGCGACACCGGCGGGCCGGAGCTCGCAGCGCGCGCGGCCGACGAGGTCGCGCGCATCTTCAGGCGGCACGACGACCCGGTGACTTCGATCCTCACCCACGGCCTGCTCGACCGCGTCGACGTCACCTCGGAGGGCGCCGTGGTGAAGGCGCACGTGGCGGCGACGCGCGACCACATCGAGACCCTGGTGACCCTCGTCGGCACCTTCCTCGGTGTCGAGCCCCCCGCGGCGCTGGCTCCTCCGGCTCCGTCGAAGTAAAGAAGGGGCCGTCCAGGAGGGTGCTGCCCGATGCCTGATCCCCATGTCGTCTACGTCGTGACGGCCGTCGTCGTGCTCGGGCTGCTCGCCTGGGTCGCTGTGGTCCTCACTCGCGCTCCGGCAGCTTCGCCGCCCGGCGCACCCCCCGCATCAGGTAGTCCAGATACGTCTCGTCCCCCTGAGCCCACACCACCAGAGGGGCATTGACGAGGCCCTCCTCGTCCATGCCGGCGAGGAGCTCGACCGCGCCGATCGCCGGCAGCTCGTAGAGGTGCACGCGGGGCGGGATCGCCGTCTCCTCTTCGAAGCGCGCAGAGTCGAAGGCGAGCGAGTCGCCGAACGCGGCGATGGCGCCCCTGTGCCGCTCGGCGTCCAGGCCCGACAGCGCTAGCAGCTCCCACCCCGCGTCGATCAGGATCGGGTGCATCTCGTCCTCAGCGGACTCGTCGAACGGGCGGTGCTCGGCCGGCGGCAGGCCGTGTTGCTCCAGCAGCGAGACGAGGGCGGCGCGCGCCTCGAGCGCTCTCGGAGCGGGCGTCCAGTAGACGTCGAGCAGGGCGAGGAGCTCGGCGTCCGAGCTGCGCCGCCACAGGCGCTCGTCGCGAGAGGCGGGGTCGATGCTTCCCTCCGCCAGGATCGCCTCCGCCCACGCGGTCGCCTCCGCCAGCCCCGGAGCGCCGGCCGCCGCCGCGACCGCGAACGCATGGATCAGGTGCAGAGACCCCGCGACGTAGCGGTGCGCCCCGAGCGCCCGCACCACACGCAGGGCTTCCTGCGCGTCGGTCGCGCCGAGCGACAGAGGGATCATGCCCGGGTCGTCCGCTCCAGCCCGAAGAATTGCTGGACCTTGTCCAGGATGCGCGTCTGGGCGCTCGACACTTGCGCGCGCCGCGCCTCTTCGTCCAGGCCCTCGACGACCGCCTCGAGCTCGACCTCCCGCGCGGCCAGCGTCTGCGACATCTGCCCCGCAACCTCGGGCCGTTGCTCGAGGATGTGCTGGAGGGCGTCCTTATCGAGCCGGTAGCACTCGATGTCCGTGACGGCGACGACGTCGGCGCGGCGGGGCTCGCCGGCCAGCAGGCCCATCTCGCCGAAGAACCCCGGGGCGTCGATCGTGGCCACGGTGCGCGCGATCGTCGAGCCCTCGGCGCGCCGGCGAACCTCGACCTTGCCGGCGCAGAGGACGTACAGCCAGTGGGCCACGGCGCCCTGCTTGGTCACGGTCTCGCCCGACGTGAAGGGGGCGGACGTGAGATGGTCCGCGACGAACTCCAGCTCCTCGCGGGTGAGCCCATGGAGCAGGCTGACGCGCTGGATCGCGCGGAGGCGTCTCTCTTTGTGCCGCTCGGCGCGGACGTTCTCGTCCTCCGCCGGGCTGACGAAGAGCGTCTGCGCGGGCCGGGCGAGCGGGATGCCCGCGCGCTCGAGCGCCGAGTACAGGCGCTTCCGGATGAGCGAGCTGGTCGGGTCGTCGCGACTCAGGTCCGTCAGCCAGTAGCGGACGGCGTAGTACCCGAAGCTGTCCCGCCCGTCGCGCGCGAAATCGTAGCAGATGACGTCCGGCTTCGGGCTCTCGGCCACTCCTTCGATGGGCGCCGCCGACAGCGCGTCCTTCACGACGTCGACGACCTGCGACGGCGCGAAGCGGTAGTCCACGTTGAAGTAGACCCACATCCGGTGCTGCATCGGCTGGCCGCTGCGCTTGCCCAGGATGACGATGCTCTGCGCGAGCAGGCTGGCGTTGGGCACGATGATCGTGTCCCAGTTGCGCGTCTCGACGACGGTGTGGCGCCACCGTATGGCCACGACCTTCCCCTGCTGGCCGTCGGGCAGCTGCACCCAGTCGCCCACGTGGACGCTGCCGTCGAGCTGCAGCGCCACCCCGCCGAGGATGTTGCCGAGCGTCGTCTGCAGGCTCAGGGCGAGCACGCCGCTGGCGACCGCCGACGTCGTCAGGACGCTCGACGCCCCCACGCCGGCCGACTTGAGCACGCCGAGGCCGGCGAACACGTACGCGAAGCCCACGACGATGTCGCCGGTGATCGCGAGCATCCGCAGCCCGACGGCCGGGAGCAGCAGGTCGAACACGAGAAGCGATGCGAGATCCACCGTGACGAAGGCGCCCAGCATGCTGGCCACCAGGTGGGCGTGCTCGGCCCACGACGCGATCTCCAGCGGCCCGGTGCTCAGCACCCACTCCGCCGCGGTGAGCACCAGGAAGAACGAGTAGAGGATCACCGCCCGGCGCACGTGCCGGCGCTTGGCCGGCACGAACCGGTTGATCAGCGCGGCGACGAAGACCACGCCTGCGCCCAGCGCGGCGAACCCCCACGCGCGGAGTAGCTCGAGCACGTGCATGCCGTACGGACGCTCAGCTCGCGAAAGCCTCGTCGAGCAGCATCCTCTGCTCGAGCTCGTGCGCCGCGTGGCTCCCGGTCGCCGGGCTCGCGCTCTCGGGGCGTGAGACGAGCGCGAGCGGGTTGCGCCCGTCGAGGAGGTCCTGTTTGCGCGCGTTGAGGAAGTACCAGGCGCCCATGTTGCGCGGCTCGTCCTGCACCCACACCACGGGGGTGCCCTCGCGATACGGCGCGAGGGCCTTCGTCAGGGCGTCGCTCAGCGGGTAGTACTGCTCGAGGCGCACGATCGCGATGTCGTCGCTCTTGCGCTTGCGGCGCTCGGCGGCCAGGTCGTAGTACACCTTGCCGCTGCAGAGGAGGACGCGCTTGACCTTCGCCGGGTCCACTGCGGTGTCGGGGATGACGCGCTGGAACGAGCCCTGCGCCATGTCGTCCAGCTGGCTCGTCGCGTCGTGGCTGCGGAGGAGCGACTTGGGCGTGAAGACCACGAGGGGCTTGCGCCAGAGCCGGTTCACTTGCCTGCGGAGCAGGTGGAAGAACTGGGCGGGCGTCGTAAGGTTGCACACCTGGATGTTGTCCTCCGCGGCGAGCTGCAAGAATCGCTCGATGCGCGCGCTCGAGTGCTCGGGCCCGGCCCCCTCGAAGCCGTGCGGCAACAGCAAGACGAGGCCGGACAGGCGGCCCCACTTGTCCTCGGCCGAGGTGATGAACTGGTCGATGATCACCTGCGCACCGTTCACGAAGTCGCCGAACTGCGCCTCCCAGACGACCAGTTTGTCGGGGCGGTCGAGCGAGTAGCCGTACTCGAAGCCCACGCACCCGGCCTCGCTGAGCGGCGAGTCGTACACCTCGAAGCGGCCGATGCCGCTGTTCGCCCAGTGGCCCAGGTGCGCGAGTGGGGTGTGGGGCTCGCCCGTCTCGGTGTCGAAGAGGACGGCGTGGCGGTGCGAGAACGTCCCGCGCCGGCTGTCCTGCCCCGTGAGGCGGATGCCGTGGCCCTCGAGCAGGATCGACGCGAAGGCTAGGTGCTCGGCGGTGCCCCAGTCGAGCGGCTGCCCCGCCAAGGCCTTCTCGCGGCGCTGCTCGATGAGCTTGAGCGCCTTGGGGTTCGCGTGGAAGCCCGGCGGCATCTTCGCCAGCTTGTCGAGCGCATCGAGCAGTTTGTCCTTGGGGAAGCCCGTGGACACCTCAGGCACGCTTGCGTCCGGTCCGCCGCGGAAACGGGACCACACGCCGCCCATGGCGACCGGCATCTGGTGGTAGTCCCCTCGGCGAGCCTCCTCGAGGGCGCGCTCGAGCGTGGCGCTGCGCTCGGCGGCGATGGCGTCGGCCTCCTCCCGGGAGATCTGGCCGGCCTCCACCAGACGGGCAACGTATACTTCGCGGACCGTCGGCTTCTTGTCGATGAGCGAGTACATCACCGGCTGCGTGAACCGCGGCTCGTCGCCCTCGTTGTGGCCGTACTTCCTGTAGCAGTACATGTCGATGACGACGTCCTGCTTGAAGCGCTGGCGGAACTCGCTCGCCAGGCGCGTCACCTGGATGGCGGCCTGCGGGTCCTCCCCGTTCACGTGGAAGACGGGGACGCGGAGCATCCGCGCGATGTCGGTGCAGTAGCGGGTCGAGCGAGAGTCCTTCGGCAGCGTGGTGAAGCCGACCTGGTTGTTGACGACCAGGTGGATCGTCCCCCCCGTGGTGTAGCCCTCGAGCTGGGCGAAGTTCAGCGTCTCGGCGACCACTCCCTGGCCCATGAACGCGGCGTCGCCGTGGATGAGCAGCGGCATCGTGCTCTTGCGCTTGCGCCGGTCGATCTTGGCGCGCACCCGCCCCTCGACGACGGGGTTCACGAACTCGAGGTGGCTCGGGTTGAACGCCATCGAAAGGTGAACCGCGCGCCCCGCCTGCGTGACGACGTCGCTCGAGTAGCCCAGGTGGTACTTCACGTCTCCGGCGCCGAGGAACCGCTCGGGCTTCTGGTCGTCGAAGGCGGCGAAGATCTCGCGCACGTTCTTGCCCAGGACGTTCACCAGGACGTTGAGGCGCCCGCGGTGGGCCATGCCGATGACGATCTCTTCGATGCCGTGCTGGCCTGCCGCCTCGACGAGCAGATCCATCATCGGGATCAGGCTCTCCGACCCCTCGAGGGAGAAGCGCTTCATCCCCACGTAGTTCTTGTGGATGAACTGCTCGAAGATCTCGGCCTCGGTCAGCTTCGTGAGGATCCTGAGCGGCTCGGTGCGATCGAGCGAGGCGTGGTTGCGCGACGACTCCATCTGCTGCTGGAGCCACAGGCGCGGCTCGGGCTCTTCGATGTGGGTGAACTCGACGCCGATCGAGGAGCAGTACGTCTCGCTCAGGTGGGCAACGATCTCGCGGAGGGTCGCGCGCTCGGCCAGCCCGCTCATCCCGGCGGTGGAGAAGGGCTTGTCGAGGTCGGCCTCGCTCAGGCCGAAGTGCGAGAGCTCGAGCTCGGGCGCGGCCTCGGGAGGGTTTCCGAGCGGGTCGAGGTCGGCGAACAGGTGCCCGCGCACGCGGTACGCGTTGACGAGCTGGGCGACGCGGCTCTGCAGCTCGGTCGCGACGATGACCGTGTCGCGCACGGCCTCCCGGTAGGCGACCGACGTCGCACCCCGTGTCTGTGCCGCGGCCCGGCCTCCGTTCTTGGCGGCGGCCCCGTTTCCGTTGCTCGGGGCGACGGCGCCGTTGACCAGCGTCGCTAGATCCGGCGCGGACGGCGGCGCCACGAGCCGCGCGCTGCTACTGTCCCGCCCGTCGAAGAATCGGCGCCAGTCCTCGTCCACCGATTGAGGGCTCTGCAGCCAGCGGGTGTGCAGCTCCTCGACGTACCCCGCGTTGATACCGAATTCGTCGAACATGGTTCTCCGGTTGTGCTCCCGAGCAAGATACCCACTAACTCCGGCCGCGGCGCCCATCCACCATGACGACACCAGGCAGAGCTGTCGCCAGGGTAGCAGCCCGGGGGGGCGACGCGAGGGGTTCGCTGGCCCGGCCCCTGCCGCGGCCGGCCCCAGGGTGCCTCGGATGAGACTTGCACGGGTCGATGCCGGCCGGGGCCCGGCTCCGTACGACCTCGGCGTCCTTCGCGCGTCACGCCTGCCGCGGCGGTGGTACGCGCGCGACGCGCTCGTCGTCGCGCGCGCCCTCATCGGCTGCCTGGTCGTGCGCGAGCGGGGGAGCGCGGGGGCTCCGCTCGTGTCGCGCGTCGTCGAGACCGAGGCGTATCGCGGGCCGAAGGACCTGGCCTGCCACGCCCGGGCGGGCCTGACGCGGCGAACGCGCGCCCTCATGGGAGAGGAGGGGCACGCGTACGTCTTCTTCGTCTACGGGATGCACGAATGCTTCAACGTGACGTGCCGGGGGGAGGGGATGGGGCACGCCGTGCTGATCCGGGCAGGGGAGCCCACCTCCGGGCTCGACCCGGGCGCCCGGCTCGACGGCCCCGGCCGCTTCGCCCGCGCCATGGGCCTCTCGCGGTCCCTGGACGGCGACGACCTCACGCGGCCTCCCGTCTACGTGTGTCCGCGAGAAGGGCGGCCTCGCATCGAGGTGACCGCGCGAGTGGGCGTGGCGTACGCCGGAGCGTGGGCCGACCGGCCGTGGCGCTTCCTCGACGCCCGGAGCGCGCACGTCTCCAGGCCCCCGAGGAACGCGATAGGACGCTAGGAGACCGGCGATGGGGCGGGCGCAGCCTTCGCCGCGGGCTTGGCGTCGACCGGATCCATCCTGCAGCTGCCCTGGAACTCGACTCCGCGATCGATGAAGAGAGACGGGGAGTGGAGGTTGCCGACGATCTTGCCCGGGGCGTGGACCTCGATCGAGCTCGCGGCCCTGATGTTGCCGTGAACGACCCCGCCGCGCACGATGACCGTGGCCACGTCGATCTCGGCGTGAACCTCGGCGCCCTCGCCGATGACGAGCGTGTCGTCGCTGCGGATCTCACCCTTGAAGACACCGTCGATGCGGACCCGCCCCTCGAAGTGGAGCTTGCCCTCGAACTCGGTGCCGCGGCCCAGCAAGGCGGTGATTTCGATGGCAGGGAGCTGCTGTTCCATGATTCCTGGGGGCTAGTCTACCATCCCGAACGCCAAAGTGAGCCGCCTGTCCCTTCTTCCGCTGCTCGCGTCGCTCCTGGTGTTCGGCCGGGACGCGGCGGCCCAGCCAGCGCCGCCGTCCGCTCGTCCGCTCGTCCGCGACGAAGGGACCAACCCGCTGCGCGGCTCGGAGCTCGTCTTCGAGCAGAGCGTGACCACGCAGACCGCTCACCTCGACACGTCCGCGCAGCAGTCCTACGTCCCGCTCTACGAGCTGTGGGCGAGCCTGCGCCCGCGATACTCCTTCGGCGAGCACTGGAGCGTGCGGGGCCGCTTCGATCTGACCAAGGAGCTGACCAACGCCCAGCAGACTACGTACTACCGGGAAGACGTCTTCAGCGACCTCTGGACCGACGTCGTCTGCGCGGCGAAGCTCGACTCGCTCTGGCGGGGGACCAAGGGCGACGTCGGCCTGCGCGCGCTGTGGCCGACGTCGAAGGTCAGCCAGGCCAGCGGGACCTACGTGACCCTCGGCGCCCGCGCGGGTGTCTCTCACGACTTCGTGATCCGCGGCGACGGCGCTCCGTGGCTCGACTCGCTTCGCCTGGAAGCTCGCTTCACGTACCTGCACCCGTTCACGACGGCGACCACGCCGACGGACTACGGGACGTTCGCGTACACGCGGCAGAACGTGGACGAAGCCTCGTTTGTGAGCGATCAGGTCCAGGGCACGACCCTCGTCGCCCACGAGGTCTGGGGGACGTTGCAGGCAGAGCTGCAGCTGACACCGAGGGTGTCGATCGCGTCCTGGCTCGTCCTCGTGAGCCAGTGGCACTACCCACCCGCCGACAGCGCGTCCGTCGCGACGGCCACCGGGCCGGTCCTGGTCTCCCGCTCCGGAAACGACACCCAGTTCACGCAGAACACCTGGTTGTTGCTCGCGCTGAGGTACGCGCTCATCGACGAGGTCGACCTCGGCCTCGGCTACTACAACCTGGCGAACGCGCTCGCGCCGGATGGCCAGAGGCGAGGCCTCTTCGGGTCGGACAACGTGTGGTGGAGCCCGGACGCGCGCGTCTTCGTCGACGTCACCGCCAACCTCGACGCCCTCTTCGACGACGCGTCCGGCCACCGGTACAGCGCGCGGTAGGAGACCGGTGTCTTTCGGCCGATCCCTTCGCGCTGGCGTCGTCGGCCGCGCTCGAAATACG
>PLYU01000242.1 GCA_003153495.1 Myxococcales bacterium | reverse complement strand
CTTCATCGCCTCGATGATGCAGAGCGTCTGACCGGGGACGACGACCGAGCCGACCTCGACGAACGAAGGGACGTCGGGGGACGGTGCGCGGTAGAAGCTGCCCACGAAGGGGCTCGTCACGTCGACGTAGTCCAGGGGGCCGGCGGCGCTTGCCTGCTCGGGAGCGGGGCCCGGCGACGTCGTCGCGGCCGCGTGCTCCACGGCCGCCGCCGCGGGGCTCGCCACGACGCGCGCCCCGCGCGCCACGCGCAGCCGGCTGCCGCCCTCTTCGTGCTCGAACTCGGCAATGTCTTTCTCGGCGAGGAGCTCGAGGAGCGCTCGCAGCTTTTCGAGGTCGAGGCTCATGGGTGCTCTGCGGATGGCACGTTAGGCCCGACGGCGGGGCGCTGGGAAGCCGTCCACGGCGATTGCCGGGCGGGAAACTGCTTACGCATGCGAACGCGGGCGCGCGAGCGAGCGCACCAGGCCATCGAGCGCGAGCTCGTAGCTATCGGCCCCGAAGCCGGCGACCCGGCCGATGCACGCGCGTGCGACGTACGACCGCCGGCGGAACGGCTCGCGCCCGTCGGGGTTCGACAGGTGCACCTCGACGCACGGCAGGGCGACCGCGCGGAGGGCGTCGAGGATGGCGATCGACGTGTGCGTGTACGCCCCGGGGTTGACCAGGAGGCCGGCGAAACCCCCCTCCCGCGCCCCGCCGATCCAGTCGACGAGCGCGCCCTCGTGGTTCGACTGCCGGGCCTCGACCGTGACGCCCAGCGCGCGCGCGCGCTTCTCGAGGCGGGCGTGGACGTCCGCGAGGGTCTCGCGACCGTAGACCTCCGGCTCGCGCGTTCCCAGAAGCTGCAGGTTCGGGCCGGAGATGCAGAGAATGCGCGTCGTCATCCGAGCTCGGCGAGGAGCTTCGGCGCGGCGGTGCGCATCAGGAACCGTCCCTTGCCGAGGTTGCCGTCCGGACGGATGGCGATGGCCAGGAAATAGGTGTCGCCGAGCGTCCGGATGATGGTGATCATCTTCTCGGTCCCGATGGAGACCTCGCGTGTCCTTCCCGCCTCGAGCGACTCGGCCGCGCGCTTGATGGACCCGAGCACGACTCCGAACTCGATGCCAATGGTCATGATGTCGAGGCCGGCGTCGTCGCGTGCGTAGCTCTCGACGGGGATTCCCTCGGAATCCATGATCAGGCCGGCCACGCCGCCCTCGGTCTCGTCGACAATCTCGCGCAGGGATTCCAGGAACATGGTGTCGCCTCATCCAAGGCTAGAAGGCTGGCGCCCGCCAGGTCAACTACCCTTGACCCACCGCGCCATGGCGGTTTAAGTTGCCGCCCGCCGCGCTGCGGCCGAGAGCCCAACCGAATGCGCGCACGAGCCGGGGATCCTCCCCGCACGATGGCCCAGAAGATACTCGCCGGACGTGCGAGCGATCCGACGCTCGCGGCCGATCTGGTCGAGGTGAAGGTCGATCAGGTGGTTCTCGCCCGCGCTCCGATGGCGGCCCACGCGGCCGGCGTCGCGGCTGGCCTGAAGAAGGCGTGCACCGAGGTCGCGATCGCGTACGAGGGCCGCTGCGTCACCGTTGGCGACTCGATCGACGAGGGCCGGGAGGCCTCGGCCGAGCTCCTAGCCCGGGGCGTGCTCGTCGCGCGCGCCGGGGCAGGGTTCCCCGCGCCGGTTCACCTGGAACGCTTCGCCAGCCCCGCACGGTTGTGTGTCACCGACGAGCCGCGGCTTGCGGGGCTCGGCGGAGTGGGAATGTTGACGCTGGTGGTTCCTGCGGCGTCGCTCGGGCGGGCGCTCGCGCAAGGCTCGGTGCTCGTGCGGAGGCCGGTGAGCGTGCAGGTGCTGCTGGGGGGGCGGCTCCGCCCGTTCGTCGGCGCCCGCGACGCCGCCCTCGAGATCATCAGACGCGGCCTCGCAGACGTGGTAAGGCGGGTCGAGGAGGCGCGCGGGGCGCCTATCGTGCTCGAGTTCGGGGGCCCGAGCGCGCGGCTGCTGTCGGTCGGCGAGCGCACCGCCCTGGCCGCGCTGGCGCCGCAGGTTGGAGCGGTTGCCTCGCTGTTCGTCAGCGACGAGCGCACGGAGGTGTTCCTGCGCGATCAGCGCCGATCGAAGGCTCACCGCGGCCTCGCGCCCGACGCGGGCGCGCCGTGCGAGGAGGTCGTCAACGTCGACCTCGGGGCCGTTGACCCGCTTCTGCTCGACGAACAAGGCCGCGTGCGCGCGGTGCGAGACCTGTCGGGGCGGCCGGTCACGCAGGTCTTGCTCGGGGGTGACGGGGGCGCAACTCTCCGCGATCTGCTGGCCGCGGCCACCCTGCTCAAGAGCAAGCGCGTGCCTGCCGCGCTGGATTTCCTTCTCGCGGTGCCCTCTAGGCAGATGCTCGAGGTGCTCGCGAGCACCGGTGCTCTCACGGACCTCATCGCGACCGGCGCCCGGCTGATCGAGCCGGACGCTCGCATCGTGTCGGGGGACCTGTACGGCCCACCGAGCGCCGGGGTCGCGCTGCGCACGTGCGATCCGGAGCCGCGCCTGTCTCGCGGGCCGGGCGCCGTCGTCGCCTCGGCCGAGACCCTGTCGTATGCGGTGGCCACCGGTGAAGTGGGCGACCCCCGCGCGTTCAAGCGCCCGGTTCGGGTCACCGTGCCGCGGGCGCTGCCCACCGACGACGTGCTCGTCGCCAGGAAGGCGGGCCGCGGAGAGTCCCCGCCAGCGGACCGCACGAGCCACCGCGCCACGGGGACCGTGTCATGGCCATGGAGCGCCGCGCAGACTCTCAGGCTCGTGGTCGCGGAGGACGTGACGTCCGCCGAGCACGCCGAGAAGGCGTCGCGCGCCCCTGTCGACGGGCGCTCGGGCGGCGTCGCCGTCGTGTGCACCACCCTCGACCAGGTGCGCGACCTCGCCGGTCGCGCGACCGACGTGGCCCCGCTCGTGCGGGCCGTCCTCGCGCCGTACATCCCGAGCGGGCTGGTCGCGCTCTTCAGCGCGGCCGGCATCGCGGCCATCCACGCCGACGCCGGCGTCGTCAAGAGGCTCGAGGGCCAGCCCACCATCGTGTTGCCCCCGCCTGCGCAGTGGCCCGAGCGGGCAACGACGACCGTCGCCGCAGGGGCGGCGAAGGTCGCTCTGACCTGGCTGGCGCTGGGCGCGGAGCGCCTCTGGGCGACCAACGGGCCGGGGCCCGAGGGCGGGCGGGCGGCGGCGTCACTGCGTTCGCGTGACCGGTAGGTCCGCTTCTGGCATCCTCCGTACAACGTGTCCAAGGGCAAGCTAACGCGGCAGGAGCTCGGCTGGCTGTTGACCCAGGAGGCGCAAGGGGCGGCCGAGCGTCTCCGGCTCGGTGTATCGGCGCTCACCAAGGCGCCTCCGGCTCCCGGCGCGGACGCGAGCGGTGTCGACGCCACGTTTTCGGTGCTCGACGACGCCATGAAGATGCTCTCCAGCCTTCACGCCCGTCCGGTGAGCGTGCGCGGGCGCCGCGGCCGGATCGACCTCGCGTCGCTCCTCTGGGAGGTCGCGCCCGAGGCGCGCGTCTCCATCGAGCCGGGCAGCGGGACGGAAGTCTTCGGCGACGAGGCCGAGCTGCGCCGCATGCTGCACGTGATGCTGGGCCATGGCGGTGGCAGCAGCAGCGCGGTCTCCATCCGGCGCGAGAGGGACGAAGTGGTCGTCAGCGTCGCCCTAGGGCCGGACAGCTCCGCCACCGCCGAGGCCGAGCGCGCCTGGCTCGCCCGCATGGCCGTCCGCTACGGCGGCCGCTGGGAGCTCGAAGGAAGCACCGAGGTCCTCGCTCTCCCGGCCGACGGCGTGGAGCAGCGCGACGACGTCGCGAAGCTGCGCAAGGAGCTCGACGAGGCGCGCCGTCAGGGAGAGGCATACGCGCGCGAGCTGGCCGCGGTGTGGACGGGCGGCGAGGAGGGTGGGGGGCTGTCGAGCACGCCGCCGCCGCTGACTTCTGCCGCGGAGCGCCACACGGCGATCGCGCGCTTGTCGGGGGGCATCGCCGCCGCGTTGCGCGGGATGCTCTCTCCCGTGGCGAGGGACCTGACTGACCTGCGGGGCGCGACCTCCCAGCAGCGCAAGAGCGTGCCGGACGTCGAAGTGTCCCACAGGTTGGACTTCGACGAGCGCCTGGAGTCGATCCGCAAGAGATTGCTCGCGGTTCAGGAGCTCGTGGCGGAGCTCGCCGCCGTGGGCGAGAGCGATGCGCAGGAGCCTGTCCGCGACGTCGATCTGGTCGAGGTCGTGCGGAGCGAGGTTAGCGCCCTGCACGGGCGCGCCGAGCGCGCAGGGGTCGAGGTTCGCGTCAGCGCAGCGCCGGGAGCCTCCGCGATGAGGTCGGTGGTCCACGTCGCCCCGCGCGCCGCGAGCGTTCTCGTCCGCCAGCTCATCGCCCACGCGGTCGCCGCCTCGCCGCGCGGCTCCGCCGTCGCCGTCACCGTGCAGCCGCCTGCGGACGGTCACGGCGTTCGCGTCGTCGTCGACGATTCGGGCACGATCCTCCCGGCCAACGTGCGACGCGGCCTGGTAGCGCTCGAGGTGGAGCCTGGGACGTTCGGGCGCCCCACCGGCATCGGGCTCTTCGTCGCCGCCGGGATCGCCTCCGCCCTGTCGGCGCAGTTCGAGATCGGGGACGCGCCGGTCGCAGAATCGTGCGGCGGCGGCATGCGCGTCATCGTCACCTTCCCAGGGTGACCGCATTGTGCGACGCTCGTGGCTCGACGGAGCCGGGGATG
Source organism: Myxococcales bacterium (assembly GCA_003153495.1). Taxonomy (GTDB): domain Bacteria; phylum Myxococcota_A; class Polyangia; order Polyangiales; family Polyangiaceae; genus Palsa-1150. Next base: position 12,484 of record PLYU01000242.1, on the reverse strand, counting down.
CGCATCTTGATCGTCGAGGACTCGGATTCGATCCGGCACATGATCGAGACGCTCGTGCGCTCTCGCGGCCACGAGGTCGAGGCCGTGTCCACGGGCGCCAAGGGTATCGACCTTGCCCTGGCCCACCCGCCGGACGCGATCCTGATCGACGTGATGCTGCCGGACTCCTTCGACGGGGTCGAGGTCTGCAGCAGGCTGCGTCATGCGGACGCGACGCGGGCCGTCCCGATCATCGTGATCAGCGCGCTGACGGACGACGCGACCAAGCGCCGGGCGCTGGAGGCTGGTGCGATCGCGTACTACACGAAGCCCTTCAGCCCGACCGCCTTGCTGAAGGAGATCGAGAGCCTACCGCGGCGCGAGAGCGTCAAGCTTCGCCTCAAGTGAGGCGGGATCGCCTCGCAATCATCGGGTGCTGAGTCGCGCGACACGTGTCGTCGGCTTCCCCGGCGACGCGCCGGGTGGGCCCTGCGCGACGACGTCGCTCACCGCCACGTGGAGTCGCTTTCGAAATGCGCTCGGCCCGGCGACGAGGACGTCGAAGTCTTGCTCGCAAGGCAGGCGATCGACCGTCACCTCCGGGCCGATGCCCGCCAGCATCCAGACTTCGGCCCCCGGGGGCGTCGCCGTGATCCGCATGGTTCCGGGTGGTCCCTGTCCGCCGACTTCGCTGCCAGGCTCGCCGGGTGGCCAGGGGTCGCTCATGTCCGGCTTCGCGGTCGACTTCTCGAGGTGCGTGGCGACCGCCAGATGTGGCCCGCCATCGGCCCCCGCGCTCCAGATGGCCCCGGACGGCACGACGATCCGGGCCGGGACGTAGCCCTCGGCGGTGGCGACGAACTCGAGGCGCGTACCGACGGGTATGTCGGGGATGTCGACGGGGGCCTGCCCCTTGCGGAGGAGCACTTCGGCGTGAGCCGGCACGTCGCTCACGATGAGAGCCGCCACGCACTCGGCTGCCGGCTGCGCCGACGGTGCGACCGCGACAGGCGCGGTTCGCTCGGGCGCTCCCCCGATGGGCGCTGCCGGTCGCAGGCGCCAGGATGCATAGGCGCCTGCGGCGATCGCCACGGCGAGCGCGAGGAGGGCGACTCCGGGACCGCGATTCGGCTTCGGGTCGGCGCCGCTCGCCGGAGGGCCTCCTGTCACCGAGCCGGGCCTCGGTTGCAGCGGCTCCGCACCCGAGACGAGCAGCGACTCCAGCGGGGCCTCGGCCGGCGCGTCCTCGCGCGCGGACGTCATCTCCGTCGGTGGCGGCGGCGTCGGCTCGAGCCCGGCCATCGCCTTGAGCTCGCGCGCATGTTTGTGCTCGCCCGCCTCCGAGACGCCGAATTGCTCGATCAGCGAATCGACGCTGGCATGGGTCGCCGGCGGCAATACCACTTTTGCGGGAGGTGGCGTCGGCGTCGGGGGAGGGCGCGCCGGAGCCGGGGCCGCGACCTGTGTGGGCAACGGGGGGGGGGTCGTGAGGAACCCGGGTGGCGGCGGGGTTGGCGTCATCGCGAGCGCGAGAGCCGGCGGCCGGGCGGGTGGGGTCGGGGTCGGGGTCGGGGTCGAGGTCGGCTCCTCCTCGGGCGCCGGCGTCGCGGCAGGCGGAGATGGCGTGGGGGGTTGCGGGACCGCTGGGTGCGAGGGCGCCGATGCGCGGCGTGACGACGGCGCGGCGTCGCTCGACGACGGCAGAGCGTTGCGGCCGACCCCGAGAGCCACGCGTTTGACCTCGCGGGCCAGTCGGGCGAGCGCGCGGCGACCGGCGGCGCGATTGACCGGAATCAGAGCGGTCTCGAGCTCCTCGGCCAGCGGCCCGAGGCCGTAGCCGCCCTTGCGCCTGCTGGCCGCGGCGAGCGCCGGGGTCTGCGACCCGCTCGTCTCGAGAAGGCGCGCGAGGATGGCCCGGACGGAGGACTCCGCGTCTCCCCTGGCGCCCTCGCGCCTGGGTTTCACGAGCGCGACGATACCCTCTTCGCTGATGAACACGCTCCTGGGGTCGACGTCTCCCCCCGCCGGGTCGGCGTGCTCGGCGATCTCGAGCACCAGGTAGCCGGCGAGCTCCGGGGCGAGAGGCACCTTCTTGGCGCCGACGATCGTGAAGACGTCCTCGAGAGTGACCGACGAGTCGAGCGGGCTTCCGGCGGTCATGCCGCGCGTCCCGCGTCGTCGACGAATCGCACGGGCACGCCCGCGAGCGACAGCAGTCGTTTGGCCTCGGCGATGGTGACCGTCCCGTCGTGGAAGATGCTCGCGGCAAGCACGGCGCTGGCATGCCCCTCGACCAGGCCGGCCCTCAGGTCGTCGGGGGACCCGACGCCGCCGCTGGCGATCACAGGAATGGGGACGGCATCGGACACGGCACGCGTGAGCTCGAGATCGTAACCCGAGAGGGTGCCGTCCCGGTCCATGCTCGTCAGCAGGATCTCGCCGGCGCCCAGGCGCACCACCTCCTCCGCCCAGCGCAGCGCATCCAGCCCCGTCCCCGTCCGGCCGCCGTGGACGAAGACCTCCCACCCGCGGCCGTCGGCCCGCCTCTTCACGTCGATGGCCACGACGATCGCCTGGGAGCCCCAGGCGTCGCTGCAACGCCGGACGAGCTCCGGCGTCTTCACTGCAGCCGTGTTGATGCTGACCTTGTCGGCCCCCGCCGCCAGAAGGGCGCGCACGTCGTCCTCCGCGCGGACCCCTCCGCCGACAGTCAGCGGTACGAACATGGCGTCCGCCGTGCGCGCGACGACGTCGAGGAGCGTCCCCCGTCCCTCGTGGGAAGCGGTGATGTCCAGCAGGGCGATCTCGTCGGCCCCGTCCGCGTCGTACCTCCGGGCGCACTCGACCGGATCGCCCGCGTCGCGCAGGCCCACGAAGCGCACGCCCTTGACGACGCGTCCGTCTCGCACGTCCAGGCACGGGATGACCCGCTTCGCGAGCATCGTAGAGAGGCTTACCCGCCGCCGCGCGGTTCGTAAAGCACGCGTTTACCGCGAGTCGTACGCGCCTATGAGCTTCTCGATGGAAGAGAGGCTGTTCTCGATGGCATCTTGCACGATGGAGTACATCGTGGCGCTCGAGCCCTTGAGGGCCTCGTAGTAGCGCTGTCGTTCGGTCGAGTGGATGACCGCGGGAGGGTAGCCGCTCCGCAGCAGCAGGAGGTTCATCACCAGCCGGGCGACTTTCCCGCTGTCGGTGGCGAACGGGAAGATGCGCAGGATGTCGTAGTGAGCGCGAGCGGCGAGGCGGACGGGGGTCCGCGTCCGGCGGGTCTCCGGGTCGTTCGCCCAGTCGATCACTTGCCGCAGCTTGTAGGCGATCTTGTCCGGGGCGGCGTACTCGTGGAAGTAGAGGCGATGCTGCGGGATGTCCTTGCGGTACTTGACCGTCTTGACGTCCCCCTCCTCCGGGTGAAGAACGCAGTAGATGCGCTTGACCAGATCGACGGTGAGCGGCACCCGCCGCTTCAGCGCGTGCTCCCGGACGAAGTTGAGCGCCTCGCGGTGCCGGCGAATCTCCTCGACGACCGGCTGCATGCTCGAATCGAAGGCCGCGCCCGTATCCATGGCTCCCATGGCCGACCTCAGCTCGGCCAGGGTATAGACGACCCCCTCGAGAGCGCTGTCGTGCGCGATCCAGCTCGTGTCCAGGTCGATGCGGTACTTCTCGACGACGTCCTGGGGAGCCTTCTTCAGGCGCTCCTCAAGGGTCGCCGTACGCTCCTCCAGCGAAACGGGCTTGGGCGCCTCCGGCGGCGGCGCCGGTTTCTTCTTCGCGGTGGTTTTCGACGGCATCGCGGGGGGTATGACCGGGCCACGTGCCCGGAAATGCACGTGTTTTCCGCTCCGAGTATAAAGGTCCGGGGACGCGACAGGCTAATGAACTCCTAACGAGTGCGTCAAGCACTGGATCGCTCGGGCCTCGCCCGGTAAGAATCTGGGCCGCGCGGGACCGACGTCTCGCCGGGCAAGGCAAAGGCTCGTGCTGGCTCAGCTGAGCGTTCGAAACCTGGTGCTCATCGAGCGACTCGAGCTCGAGTTCGCGCCCGGATTCAACGTGTTGACTGGGGAGACCGGGGCGGGCAAATCGATGCTCGTCGATGCTCTTTCCCTCGTACTGGGTGGGCGGGCTCGGCCGGATCTCGTCCGTGGCGGGGCCGACGAGGCTGAGGTCGAGGCCCTGTTCGAGGTGGCCCCGGAGTCGCGGATGTCCGCCAGGCTCGCGGCCGCCGGGATTCCGGGGGGAGCGGAGCTCGTCGTGCGACGCGTCGTCCAGGCATCGGGCGGCCCCTCGGCGAGGACGGAGACCCGAAGCCGAGCCTACGTCAACGGCCGGCTGTGCACCGCCAGCCAGCTCGCCGAGATCGCCCTGGACCTGTGCGACATCGCCTCGCAGCACGAAAGCGTGTCGCTGACCGACCCCGCCAGCCACGCCGAGTACCTCGACTCGTTCGGGCGCCTGGAGGCCGCGCGCGAGCAGCTGGGCCAGGAGGTCGACGCGCTCGGCGGCGTGGTCCGGGAGCTCGAGACCGCTCGCGGGCTGGAGCGCGGCATGACGGAGCGCGAAGACTTCCTCCGGTGGCAGGTCCGCGAGATCGACGAGGTCGACCCGCGCGAAGGGGAAGAGGTCGAGCTCGAGCAGGAGCGGGCGCGCCTCCGTCACGCCGAGCGTCTTCAGGAGGCGACGCGGCGGGCGGCCGAGCGTCTCTACGAGGGGGAGGGGGCCATATGCGACGAGCTCGCGCGGGTGGCCGCGGACCTCGACCAGGCGGCCGCCATCGACGGCTCGCTGTCGCCTCACGCGCACGCTGTCCAGTCCGCGCGCGCGGAGCTCTCGGACGCCGCACGGGCGCTGGCGCGCTACGCGGAGGGCGTCGAGGCCAGCCCCGAACGCCTCGCGGAGGTCGAGGAGCGGAGCTTCCGCTTGCAGAAGCTCTTACGGAAGCACGGGCCGGCGACGGCCGACGTCGTCGCCCACCGCGCGGCGCTGGGGCGAGAGCTCGAGTCGTTCAGCAGCGCCTCGGGGCGGGTGGCCGAGCTGGAGGCCGAGAAGGCCCGCCGCGTGGAGCACGCGGCCGTCGCGGCGCGCGCCCTGTCGCGCAAGCGGCGGGAAGCCGCGGAGAAGCTGGCCGACGCCATCGGTGGGGAGCTGTCCCAGCTCGGGATGGGGCGCGCCCGCGTGGTCGTCGACGTCACCCCGACTGCGGCTGCAGGCGATGCGCTGACGGTCGACGGGGCCCGTCTGACGAGGACGGGCATCGACCGGGTCGAGCTTCTCATCTCTCCGAACCGGGGGGAGGAGCCGCGTCCTCTCCGCAAGATCGCCAGCGGCGGCGAGCTGTCGCGCGCGCTGCTCGCTCTCAAGCGCGTGCTCGCCGACCAGGGCCCCGTCGGCACCTATGTGTTCGACGAGGTGGACGCCGGCGTCGGCGGCGCCATCGCGGAGGTGATCGGCCGCGCCATCGCCGACATCGCGCGACACCGCCAGGTCATCTGCATCACCCACCTGCCCCAGATTGCTGCGCTCGCCGACGCCCACTTCGTGGTCGACAAGACCGAATCGAAGGGTCGTACACACACTGCCGCGCGCCGGCTGCCCCAGGCAGAGCGCGTCCAGGAGATTGCGCGGATGCTCGGGGGCATCAAGGTCGGCGACGCCGCGCGACGAGCCGCCGCCGAGATGCTCGCGGCGAAGGGAGACTAGCCCGGTGTTTTTCGCCGATCCCATCGCGCTGGCGTCGTCGGGCTCGCTCAAGCTACGCGTAGTAGTCGGTACAGGGATGAGCGCGATGGTCTCGACGATCACGTGGCCGGCCTCGCAAGGGTCGAACACGATGTCGCTCGGTAGAATGCGCCGCCCCAAGACCGCCTCGAAGCCCCCACTGTCCCCCGCTCCGCGACTCGAGCGGATGAGGACGAAGAGTCGAACGAACGAAAGCTCGCTCGACCACCGGGCTCACGAACACGACAGGGATTCAACGAGCCCAGGCAGGCTCAATGGAGAACTCCATGTCCAGCGTCCAAAAGATGAAGACCACCAGAACAAGAGCACCATCCCGCTTGACCAGTGGGGGGATTCAGAGTCGAGACCGAGCGAGGGCTAGGAGGCCGCGCGAGGAATACACAGCGTATTTCGAGCGCGGCCGACGACGCCATCGCGAAGGGATCGGCCGAAAGACACCGGTCTCCTAGGCGACGAAGAGGGCGGCGACGTTCTCGCTGTTTCGCAGCGGGCGAGAGCGCGCCGTGAGGACCTCGACCCCGGTGCGCGTGACGAGCACCGTGTGCTCGAACTGAGCGCTCAGCGTGCCGTCCACGGTCCGGACGGTCCACTTGTCTTTCGGGTCGACGTCGACCTCCCAGCCGCCGATGTTGACCATGGGCTCGATGGTGAACGTCATCCCGGCGCGCAGCCGGTCTCCGGTGCCCCGCTTGCCGTGGTGCTTCACCTGCGGTGCGTCGTGGAACTTGCGGCCGATGCCGTGGCCGACGAAGTCGCGAACGACGCTGCAGCCCTGGGCTTCCACGTACTCCTGGATGGCGGCCCCGACGTCCCCGAGACGAGCCCCCTCGCGGACCTCCGCGATCCCCAGGTCGAGGCCGTGGCGAGCGACCTCGACGACGTGGCGCGCATGGGGGCTCGGGGTGCCGACGTAGAACGTGGCGCTCGTGTCGCCGTGGAAGCCCTCGTACACGTGGGTCACGTCGACGTTCACGATGTCGCCGTCGCGCAGCACGGTGCCGTCGGGGATGCCGTGGCACACGACGTCGTTCACGCTGGTGCAGACGCTCTTCGGGAAGCCCTTGTAGTGAAGCGGGGCGGGGCGCGCCCCCTGGCGAAGAGTGTCCTCGTGAACGATGCGGTCGATCTCGTCGGTCGTCATGCCGGGGCGGATCTTCTCGCCGACCAGCAGCAGCGTCTCGGCCGCGAGGTGGCACACGGTCCGCATCAGCTCGATTTCGCGGGGGCTCTTGATGTCTACGGCCACGATCTCCCGGTGTTCGTAGCACGCTCGAGGTCGACAGTCATCGCACCTCGCCGAGGGCGGCCGCCGAGCGAGAGGCGTCGATCTGATCTTTCGCGTCGGGGGCGAGGTGGAAGTGCCACCGGCCCTCTCCGCTCGCGGGCCGCGCGAACTCTCGCACGAAGGCGAGAAACGTCTTGCCGATCAGGCGCCCCTCGAACGCGCGAACGATCCCTGCCGCCGGGCTCGCAGAGTCCACCTGCAGCGTGAAGTCACCCTCCGGGGGGGAGGCACCGGCGATCTTCTCGAGCGTGTGAAAGCCGATGAGCCAGCCCGGGCCCGAGTCTTCCTGCTTGGAGGTCACGGTGACGACGCGCACCCGCAGGATTCCGTCGCCGATCTGGGCGCGCTCGCGCAGCCGGCTGTCCGCCTGCGGCGTGCTGGGGCGGTCTTCCGCGTAGCCGACGGCGGCGGGCTCGATCCCGTCGTCGAACAGCTCTGCGTCGTGGCTCGAATAGGGCGGGGCCTGCCACCCGGGGCTTCGTGCGCCGGGCGTGCCAGCGCCGCACGCGGCCTGGGAAACCAGGACCGCAGTGAATATTCCCGCCAATCGCATCGTCACCCCGTTTGTATAGCCGGCCTCGGCTCGAGCCGGTACGGCTGAGACACGGTGAAGGAGCGGTGTGCTACGGTGCGCCGCGAGAGGGCACTCCCAATCATGAAGGGCACTCCGATGAAACGCGCCATCGTCACTGCTTCGGTGTTCGCCGCAGGCGTCTTGCTCGCCCTGTCGGGCGCCGCCGCGCCTCCCAAGGGGACCGCGGACGCTCCAGTCGTCTCTTCGCTCGCCCCGCTGATGCAGAAGGAGCTGCACTGGGGCATGACGCACCAGGAGGTGACGGACGCCTACAACAACCCGGACGGTATCATCGACCGCGAGTACGCGCCCAAGCTCGGCCGCCTGCAGCCGGGCGTCGAGATGCAAGAGCTCGAGAGCGACAAGGAAGCGCGCAAGGTCAACTTCGCCCGCAGCTACACCCAGTTCCTCGACTCGCCCACAGGGTACGACCTCACTCCGCTGCACGAGGAGTACACGTATCGGAACGAAGAAGCGATCCAGCGGATCTTCCGCGAGGGCAAGAACCGGTACTTCTTCTTCATCAAGGACCACCTCTGGAGGATCTACGACGAGGTGCCGCTCAAGGCGGAAAGCCCGCTCGGCCCGTCGTTCAAGGACGCGGTGACCAAGCTCACTGCTCTGCTCGGCACGCCGGGGCGCGTCCGGGCCCCCGACGCGTCGCAGGGGATCGAGCGCACCACGGCCGACTGGCAAGACGCCCTCACGCACCTGCGCTGCATCGATCGGTCGTCCGAGCGCCTGGTCGGGGTCGTCCTCGAGGACAAGCGGACGCTCGCCACCCTCGTCACGTTGCGGGCGAACAAGCCCGTGGACCTGTTCGCGATTGACCCGGCGATCACTGCGGTCACCCGGGGCGGCGTGACCGACCCCAACGGCGCAAGGGCCCGGGGCGAAGCCGACGCAGGCGCCGGCAAGGGCAAGAAGAAGTAGCTAGGAGACCGGTGCCTTTCGGCCGATCCCGGCGCGCTGGCGTCGTCGGCCGCGCTCGAAATACGCTGTGTATTCCTCGCGCGGCCTCCTAGCCATCGCTTGGTCTCGGCCGAAATACACCGGTCTCCTGCGCGGTGAGGTGTCGCGGGGCGCGATGGGGTGGTCTCGGTGCCCTCAGCCGGTCTGCGCGGGTCGTAGGTGCGCCGCCCGCCGTGTTTGCGTCGCCTCGGCTACGCCAACCGCGCGAGAATCACCAGCCTCCGCTGCGCAGGAGGCTGGTGGATTTCGTCGAGACCGAGCGAGGGCTAGGAGGGCGAGCGAGGGCTACTACACGTAGCTCGAGCGAGCCCAACGACGCCATCGCGATGGGATCGAACGAAAGACACCAGTCTCCTAGAGCTTTCGCGCGCCGGGCGGGGGCCGAAGGCCGGTGGTAACCACGATGCGGATTCTCGGGGCCACCGCCGTCAGGGCCGGGAGGATCACGTTGTCCGTCGTGAGAGACGCGCCGGGGCACCCCGCGCAGGCCCCGGAAAGATGTATGTGGACGTCGTCCGAGTCGTAACGCACGAGATAGACCTCTCCGCCGTCGGTCTCGACGAGCGGCGACACGGCCTCGCGGATGGCCCGCTCGATCTGCTCTTTGACGCTGTCGTTCACGTTGTCGTCACCCGATCGTGTGGAGAGGTGTGCCCAGCCAAGCCCCTCGCGCCCCGGCCTCGCCGCTCACCCTTTCGCCGCGCTTTGGGTTATAGTTCATCTGGGGCGAGCGTGCGCTGACGTTCCGGCGGCCCATGTCTCTCCTCTGTGAGGAACGGTTCTAGCGTGGCGCGGTACCGCCTGAGGTTCGTGCTGCAAGAGTTCGACTTGCCGCCCGGTATCACTGTGATCGGGCGCAGTCTCGACTGCCACCTGACGATCGAGGACGCGCTCGTGTCGCGCCGGCATGCGCAGATCGTCGTAGGCGACGACGGCGCGGTCATCGAAGATCTAGGGAGTCGCAACGGCGTGAAGGTCAACGGGGCGACCCTCCGGGGTCGCATCCCGCTGCGCAGCGGTGATCGCGTCCGGATCGGCACACAGGATCTGGTGTTCACGGCGGTCGATCCCGCGGGCTTTGCCCAGGCACGGACGACCGGACACCTGCGCCTATGCGCGACATGCAAGCTGCCTTACGCGCGCGAGGCGCTCGCGTGCCCGAACTGCGGAGCGACGGAGCAGACCGAGGACGACGCGGTCACCGCGAGCGGATCCGGTGAACGACCTCACTCCTGGACCGTCCAGCTGCTGAACGAGGCGCTCTCCCGCGCGCTGAGGCTGGGGCGCGCGTCCGACGCCGACCGTATCATCAGGCGAGCGACGGCCCAGTTCGAGGAGATCGTCGCCGCCGGGGCGGCGCTGGAAGTGGAAGCGCTCGCATCGCTGACCGTCGCGGCCGTGGAGACGACGATCCTGACGGACGATCCCGCGTGGGCAGTGTGGGCCATCGACGTGTACCGCCGCGCTCGTCAGGTCCCGCCAACCAAGCTGGTCGATCGGCTCGGCGCCGTCGACCCCAAGCACCGCGGGGCCCTCGGGGTCGCGGTCCGGGCGCTGCTGGAGCGGGTCAGCGCGGAGGCCGGGATCGCGTCTCACGACGGGTTCGAGGCCCTCCGCAGGCTCGAGCAGCTGAGTCGAGCGCTCGATACGGGCGCCGCGGGCGACGGTGGCGGAGCCGCGGCCGTGAACTGAAAGCGAATGATTCCGCCGGTCGTCTCCGGTGCCGGACACGTCGAGCTTGCCTACGTGCGGAGGAGGAAGGTAAAGCCCGGATGAGTCATGCGCTACCGTCTGCGGTATCTGCAACACGACCTCGAGCTCAGCGAGGGGCACTTCCTGGTGGGGCGCAGCGCCGACTGCCAGCTGTCGCTCGACGATGCGCTCGTGTCGCGGCGTCACGCGCTCCTCGTCATCGGCGAGGAGGGCGTCACGGTCGAGGATCTTCAGAGCAGAAATGGCCTCATCGTCAACGGCCGGCGCGTGACGGGCAAGACGTGGCTGCAGCCGGGAGACAAGATCATCGCCGGCTCGCAGGAGCTGACGCTGCTGCGCGGGAGCGACGGGAGCGAGCGCGACACGGCCGACGTGCCACCTCCGAAATGGACGCTGCCCCGTACGCCCATCGCGGGGGTGCGCGAGACCGAGCGCCCCGGGGCCACGGCGCGCCACTTCCGCGGTGAGTCGGGCGAAGGTGATGGGGACGGGGAGCCGGACAGCGGCGACTCGAGCATGGTCAGGAAGCTCGCGGCCTTCCGGCTGCTGGGCGGAGTCGCCGAGAAGGCCCTGGCGATGGGCCGGGTCGACGAGGCCGAGCGGCTGCTCGCGGGGCCGCTGTCGGAGATCGTCGACGCGAGCCGGAGCGGCAGGGCCATCGCCCCGTCGTTCGTCGACATGGCGGCGCGGATCGCCGCGAAGATCGCCACGGCCACCACCAAGGGGGCGTGGGCGGACTACGTCATCGAGCTCTACCAGGCGCAGGCCCGCCCGTGCCCTGCGGCCGTGGTCGACGAGCTAAACGCGGCGTTCCGGAAGGTCAACGCGATCGATCTGGCCCGCCTGCGCTCGTACCTCGTGGTGCTGCGCGAGAAGCAGTCGACGTTCGGTCCGACGGAGAGGTTTCTGCTGCAACGGATCGAGGGGCTCGAGCGGCTCGCTGCGCTTCGCTGATCGGCTGCGCCGGCGCCGGGCGCGCCACGGCCTGCCAGGCGAGATTCGACGCCGCGGCCCGCGCGATCGCCGCGCGCAGCCCCTCGTCGGCGACCCTCACCAGCGTCCGGGCCAGCTCGTGCGGTAGCTCCTTGGGCACGGGGACGGCCTGGCTCAGGCGGCGCTCGGGCGGCCGCTCGACGGCGGGCACCGGCCCCACGCGGAACCGGAGCTCGCGCGCGTGCACGCCGCGCTCGCGCAGGCGGCCGCACACCTCGCTCGCGAGGAGCGACAGCTCGTGCGCCCACACGCTGCTGGGAACGCGGAGCAGGAGCACCCCGTCGGAAAGCGCGACGGGCTGAGCGTGCTCCGCGATGCGCGCCCCTACGGCGGTCCGCCAGAGCTCGTCCGCGATGCACGGGCGCGTTCGCACGAACCTGCTCTCGCCGGCGCGGCCGAGGATCGCCCCGAGCGGTTCGGGAGAGCCGAGTCGGCGCGGGCGGGAACGGCGGGTCACGGTGAACGAGGCTAGCAGGCCGCCGCCAGGGCAAGGGCCCCGAGGCCGGGCCAGCTTCCGGATTCCGTGCTAGACGCCGGGGGCGATGTGGGAAATCAGCGCCGAGACGGTCGTGGCGGCAGCGCATCGCCTCAGGGACACCAGCGGCGAGGGAGAGCGGCTCCACGGCCACAACTGGCGCATCCGCGCGGTCGTGCGAGCCGAGGCGCTCGAAGTGACCGGGTGGGTGCTCGACTTCAACCATCTCCTGGCGGTCCTGCGGGCGCTCGTCGAGCCGTACGAGCACGTGTTCCTCAATGAGATACCCCCGTTCGACGACCTCAACCCGACGGCGGAGAACCTCGCGCGTGTCGTCGCCGAGGGGCTCGCGGCGAAGCTCGACGACGGCCGGGCGCGCGTCACGCGGGTCGACGTGTGGGAGAACGACGTATGCTGTGCGACCTACCTACGGGACTGACCGCAGGGTGACCTGCCCCTCGGGGGCCGCTGGGTCGGACACTGCCCCGCGGCGGTCGGTCGCTCCTCTGCGCAGCGCGCCGTCGGAGAAGAGCAGCGCGTATCCCGCGCCCGGCCTCGGTGCGTCGGCCCCCTGGGGAACGGCGTAGACGAGCACGGCTCGCGTCCGCGGAGGCGCTGGCGCGGTCGTACGCGCCTCGATGCGGCCGACAGCGGCAGCCGCGTTCGCGGCGAGGTCCGCGTCGCCGCCGTGCGCGAGCTCGGCGAGGCGCGGCACGTCCGCCAGGTCTCCGAGCGTGCCGAGCGACCACGC
>PLYU01000084.1 GCA_003153495.1 Myxococcales bacterium | reverse complement strand
GCCGTGGATCACGATCCCGCCGCCGGGTGGGTCACGACGAGGGCGCCGCTGAAGCCCGGGTAGCGGGCGGGTCGTCGTCGGGCGCAACTATCCCTGTTCGTGCAACCGCGGCGCAGTAGCGCGCCCGGGTCCCTCGGCCGTCAGCCCTCTCGGGGTGTCCTCGACCGGGCGAAGCATGGGATCCCCCGCTGCGTCTCCTCGGACTCCACGACCCTTGCTCTTTCCTCCGAGCAAGGCGTCCCGTCTCCTGCAGCACCGGCGCGATCCCCTGCAGGATTCGCGATCTGGCCCAACCGGGGCGTCGGTGGCATGCTCCGCCATGGGCACATCGTCGCCAACCAAAGCGGGCGCGTCGGCACGCGCGCCGTCCGAGTCTCATGCTCCGCCCAACCTCCGAAGAGAGCTTCTCGAGGCCATGGCCGAGATCGACCGCGGCGAGTGCATCGAACTTAGTCCCGAGCAGCTTGAGCGCTGCATCGTCGATGGAGAGTGGCCCTGGCCCGACGAATCCCGCGACTGAGCGCCACGCTCAAGCGCGGCCTTCTCAGGCTCGGTATCGAACCGCGTTCGGCCCGCTTCCGTGCCGTGTTTGGGACCGTCGGCGCGCTCGCGAACGCGGAGATGCTCCCGGGCGCCAACCTCGTGAACTTCATCGCCGATGGCGACCACTCCGCCCACGTACGCCACGCCCTCATCGACCTTGAGGCGCAGGCCGGGGTCGAGAAGCGCGCCATCACCGACCTCCTCCAGCATGGCAGCGGTCCGGTCCGCCTGCCCACCCCCGAGCAGACCGAGAAGCGCGCCCTCCAGTTCGGGGCGATCCTGCGCGCGGACCCCGCCCGGGGCCGGGAGGAGCTCCGGCGCCTGTTCGTGAACGAGCGGGTGCTGCTTCGGCCACAGCCGGAGGGGTACTACATCGCCGAGGGCAAGCTGTTCCCGCTGGCCCTCTTCTCGCTCCGCCTCGACCTGGAAACGCCGAGGGCCCGCGACTCCGGAGAGTCCTCGGGCCTTCCTGCGCTGCCGGAGCCTGAACCGTGCTCCAGCCCTCGTTGCGCGGGTAGGATTTGAACCTACGACCTTCGGGTTATGAGCCCGACGAGCTACCAGGCTGCTCCACCGCGCGAGAGCCTCTTAACTGAACGGTGCCGGGAGAGCAACTCCCTTCGTCGGAGGTGCCCGAAATCCCGGTACTTCTGCCCGTTCCCCCCCCCGTCATCGCGCCCCACGGGCCCCCCTTCCCGCACCACGCAGGCGCTACCGAGCCGCGATCCGCGACACTCTCGACCTCGTCCGAGGGGTCACCCGCCGTCACCCACTACAAGTACCGCCGGCGCTGACCGTCACCCCTCGTGGGCCCGCTTAAGCGTCGCGATGTCGATCTTTTTCATCGCGAGCATCGTCTTCATCAGCCGCCCCGCCTTCGCCGGATCCGGATCGCTCATCAGCTCGGGGATGATCGCCGGCACGATCTGCCAGGAGAGCCCGTAGCGGTCCTTCAGCCACCCGCACTGCTGCGCCTTCTCGTCGCCCCCGGCGGTCAGCTTGCCCCAGTAGCGATCGATCTCGTCCTGCGCGTCGCACATCACCTGCAGCGAGATGGCCTCGGTGAACTTGAAGATCGGCCCCCCGTTGAGCGCCGTGAACGACACCCCCAGCAGCTCGAAGGCGACGACCATCGCGCTGCCGGGCTTGCGGCCATGCACCTCTTGCCCTTCCGCGGGGTAGCGCGCGACTTGCGAGATGCGCGACCGCTCGAAGACCGAGACGTAGAACGTCGCGGCCTCCTCGGCCTGGCTGTCGAACCACAGACACGGGACGATCTTCTGAAGGGTCGGCATGGGCGTCCTTTCAGTCTACCATCGGCCGTCATGGAGGCTGTCACCCGCTACCTGTACGGAGACGCGACCCCGTCGCCGCTCGACACCGACTACATCGCGCTCTTGCGCGACGTGGTCGACTTCTCGGTCGAGGTGCTCCTCTGCGAGGCCCGGCTCAAGGCCGCGAGCCTGCACGTCACGCAGCTCGCGGATCGCACCGAGAAGGACATCGTGCGCGCCGAGGCCTTCGCGGCCGAGGTCGGTCGCACCGTCGATCGCATGTCGGTGGGCGACGCCGAGTCGATCGCCGGACGCTGCGCAGCGCGCCTGCGACAGGGCGCGGCCGAGCTCGTGCGCGCCGAGGTGGACACCGCACGAGCCGCGGTCCAGGCCGAGAGGGCGGGCGCCGCGCAGGCCGAGGCGGGCGAGCGCGTGCGCTGGACGGCCGCACTCGAGACGCTGTTCGGTCGACACACGCTGCCGGGGGCGACAGTCTCCACCTCGCTGCGCGCCGAGGGCGCCGCTCGCTACGCGGCGCAGCTGCGCTGCAGCACGGGGTCGGGGTTCGAGTGGACGATGGCGCTGGCGATCCCGCCGTCGCACGCGCTGGCGCAGGTCCTGCGGATCGACCGGCTCGTCCCGCGCCTCGAGATCGATGCGCCCGAGGAGGCCGGGTGGATGCACAAGGAGACCAAGATCCGCCCGCAGCGCTTCGACCGCCTCCACCTCGCCGGGCTCGAGGTCGAGCCGGAGGCGACGACCCTGAAGCTGCGCGCGAGCGCGGACGGCGCCGGGGCGGGGTTCGACGTCACGTTCCGCGACGAGGCCCCCGGCATCCAGCTATTGCGCGTGCGCGAGGGCAGCGCGGCGCCCGACGCCCCTTACACCCCGGCGGGCGACAACGTCGCCAAGCTCCGCGCGCTCCGCGACTCGGTGGTCGCGCTCGCGAGCGAGCTCGCGTCGCACAAGAAGTCGCTCGCCCGCGCGACCTTCGACGGGACGCCGGTCGCCGAGCTCGACACGCCGCGCGCGCTGGCCGAGCGGCTGGTCGCCAGCATCGCGCCCGCCATCCAGGAGATCTCCAAGCACTCTCTCGCGCGCGGCGAGCTGGTGCTCAAGCGCGTGCTCGGCGACAACCACCGCGAAGAGCTGTTCGTGTCGAAGGCCGAGATCGACCAGAAGATCGCCAGCGTCCCGCACGCGCTGCGGCAGGTGTTCGAGCCGCTGAAGCTCGGGGACACGCCGGCGCCGCCGAGAACGGGGCTCCTCGCGCCCTCGCCTCCCGAGAGCCACGCGCCCAAGCCCATGCAGTCGTACGTGCCGGGCAAGACGCCCTCGCCACGCTCGGTGGGATCGCTGCCGCCGCCCCCCGGCGCGCGCCCTGCGCCCCCGCCGCTGCCCCCGACGCCGTCGGGCCCCCCGCCGATTCAACCGGCCCCCGAGGCGACGACGGGAGGGACGGCGCGGCCGCCGCGGCTGCCGGACTAGACCGGTGTCTTTCGGCCGATCCCGGCGCGCNNGCGCGGTGAGGTGCCGCGGGGCGCGCTGGGGTGTTCCCGGTGCCCTCAGCCGGTCTGCGCGGGTCGCAGGTGCACCGCGAGCGTCGCCAGGCGCGCCAGGTTGACCGCGGCCACGAGCAGGGCGAAGTCATGTCCGACGCGGAGCCGGCCGCGCATGCGCGCCCGTCGCCCGCCATGTTTGCGCCGCATCAGGTGCGCGATCTTGCGCTCGACCTTCGGGCGGGTGGCGCGATAGCGCGCGCGCCAAGCGGGGTCGCGTTGTCGCTTGCGCGCAGCATCGAGCACGGCGTGCTTGGGATGCAGCTGGATGCTGCGACCTTGCTTGGACAGGGTGCACCGGGCTCGCATGGGACATCCTTCGCAGGGGGGTGTTCCCCAAAGTCGGCGACCTTCGAGCCGTCGGCGTGGGTGCGAAGCACGACGAGCACGCCGCGCGGGCAGGTCACCGTACCGGCCCGCGTGTCGCTGGCGAAGTCGTCCTGTGACAACATCCCCGTGCGCGGCGGCGACGGGGGCTGCACCTTCATGTTGGCTTCGACGCCCGCCGCTTGCACCTTCTCGACCAGCTCCGCGGTGCCGTACGACGCATCGCCGTAGGGCTCGGTGCGCTCGGTGGATGGCGCCTCGGGCGTCGACGACTCCTCGACCGTGGGCTGTGCCTCACCGGCATCCGACGGCGACGGCAACACGTCGCCGAGCAGCGCCTCGGCGGCGCTCGCGTCGCCTGCGTTGCCGGCGGTCACGTCGGTCGACGTGATGATCTCCGAGTCCGGATCGATCGCGAGATGCCCCTTGTACCCGTCGAAGCCGCGCGAGGCGGTCTTGTGGCCGTGGCGGGCTTCGGGGTCGACCGTGGAGATGACACGGTCGGGCGCCCCTCTTGGTGGTTTGTCGCCGACCCGGCATTCACCTCGGCCACGCCAACCGCGCGAGAATCACCAGCCTCCGCCGCGCAGGAAGTTGGTGGATTTCGTTCGAGACCGAGCGAGGGCTAGGAGGCCGAGCGAGGGCTACTAGGCGTAGCTCGAGCGAGGCCGACGACGCCATCGCGAAGGGATCGGACGAAAGACACCAGCTTCCTAGCCGACGACGTCAGTTGCCGCGCGGGTCCTTCGCGCTCTTCTCGTTCATCTCGTCGTGGACGGCGTCCACGATCGGATTGGCCGGGCCGGGGACCGACGGAATGTCGACCTCCGCCGGCTTCGCGTTCGCTTCCGCGCGCGCGGGCGCTCTGGGACGCGGCGCGACCGCCGCATTTACGAGCGGCGGCG
Source organism: Myxococcales bacterium (assembly GCA_003153495.1). Taxonomy (GTDB): domain Bacteria; phylum Myxococcota_A; class Polyangia; order Polyangiales; family Polyangiaceae; genus Palsa-1150. The sequence continues at coordinate 7,437 of PLYU01000084.1, read as the reverse complement.
GCGCGATGGCCACGGGTGCGGGCGCAGGCGGTGGCGGTGGCGCCACGGCCGTGGCGGCGGCGCTCGGCGGCGGTGCCAGGGCGATCGGACCCGCGGGGGCCTTCTCCGCGACTCTTTCAACCTGGAATGGTGACACGGCGGAGATCACCACCCGGGGCTCCGGCGCGGTGAGGCGGCCCGCCACGAACCCGCCGCAGAGCAGCACCAGCCCGATTCCAGCGCGGACGATGGACCGCCTCGGCCCGACCCGGCGAGGCGAGGCTTGTCTCTCCTCCGTCGACGGCAGCAGCAAGGGCGGAGGAGCCGCGACCGCAGGCGTCGCCATCACCGGCGCGGGCAGCTCTGGCGGTGAGGGCGGCTCCGGAGCCACTGGCGCGGCCTGCGCGACGGGCCGCGGCTCCGCAGGAGGAGCCTCTGCCGCGACGGCCTGGACCGGGGCCGCGACCGGAGCGCTCGGCTCGGGCTCCGAGGGCTCTTGCTTCATCGCGGCGGGCTCCGTGCGAGGAGGAGCCTCCTGATGCGGCGAGGTCTCCGCTACGGCTTCGCTCGGCGCGGGTGACGGCAACGGCGGCGGCGCGGCAGACGCCGCTGCCGATCTGGGCGCCGGCGCCGCAGGCCGCGGGACCGTGGAACCCGCCGGTCGCGGCGGCCCGGAGAAACCTGAAGGGCTCATGACGCTTCACCCCCTCGCGTGTCGTGAAAAGCTCGATGTGCTCTCAGCCGACGTTGCCACGATCGCGCCGGGCAAGCGATAGAGGTCCGCTCCTTACCGGGGCTCCCCGTGTGTGCTCTGTGCAGCTACTGCTGCGCTCCCGCGCGAGCTCTCGCAATCGGGCTCTGCCGCGCCGGTCATCCTTGCACCGGCTCGCGCCGATGGGTGTAGCGTTGAGCCCCACTCTCACCCGAGGAGCCCACCATGTCCGTCGCTCGCGTCACCAAGATCACCGCGTCGTCGAAGAAGGGCTGGGAAGACGCCGCCAGCCAGGGCCTCAAGCGCGCTGCGGCGACGCTGCGCGGCATCACGGGCCTCGAGGTCGTGAGCCAGAAGGCCAAGGTCGAAGGCGGCAAGATCGTCGAGTACCGCCTCACCATGGAGGTCACGTTCATCCTGGAGTGACAGCCTGCCCCCGCGGCAGGCTGTCATCCTGAGCGGCAGCGAAGGATCCCCCCGCGCCCCCCCCGCCCGCCTCCCGCGAGAACCGGGGCTCGCGTGGCTCTGCTCCGCGGCGCCGCCGCCACGCCCGAACTGCGCACGCGGGAGACTTCCGGGGGGTCCCTCGCTTCGCTCGGGATGACAAAGGGGGGGGGAGACGCTCCACTCCCTCCACTCCCTCCGCTCCCTCCACCCTCTCTACCCCCCCTACCCCGCCTTCGCGCGCCAGTCCGGCGGCAGATCCAGGAACCCGTCGTTGTGCAGGTAGTCGTACACCGCCTCGCACACCAGCTCGCACACGTCGCTGAATATCTGCGGATCCGCCACGAACCGGAGCGTCTCACTCCTGAACTCGCTCTCCTTGCCGCGCACCCGCTCGAGCATCGCGTCCTCGACGTACGCCACCAGCCGCTGCAGGAACTTCCTCTCGAAGGTCGCCCGGAACCGCCCGAACGCGTCCATCCCGATCGTCGGCCCCAGCCGAGCGCGGCCCGCCTTGCGGCTCCCCGCCTCCGCGTCGGCCAGCCGGCCCTCCTTCACGACCTCCCACGCCAGCTCGCCCACCGTCGGCGGCAGCTCCACCGTGAACAGCGCCACGAGCACCTCGGTCAGGTGCCGCACCAGCGCGTTGAGCTCCGGCGTCGTCGAGCTGAGGAACTCGTTGCGCAGCTCCTTGGTGATCTGATCCATCCGCGTCTTCGCGTCCTCGAGCACGTCGGGCGACGCGTACTCGAACGCCTCGAGCTGCCGCGTGACGTACGCCTCGTTGCGCGAGAGCACGTGGTAGAGCGCCTGCGCCGGAAAGCGCATCGTCTTGTGCTCGCCGGCCGTCCCGCGGATCCTCTCGCAGAGCTCGCTCTCGAAGAACAGCCGCGCGAAGCGCTTGCTCGCCTCGGCCACCTTGCGCTCGATGACGCCCGACAGCTCGCCGGGCCGGAACAGGCGCCCGAGCAGGCCCTTGAGGCTCGAGATGAGCTCGATCTCGAGCTGCGCACGGTCCACGGGCGGCGCCGGCGCACCCGGCGCGTCGACGCGGTGCGCGTGCTGCAGCGCCTTCAGCTCGGCGACCACCTGCGCGGTGACCGCGTCGAGCTCGGGGCTGGTCTCCAGGTCGGCCTTGTAGTGCACCACGCGCGCGCGCAGCTGCTCGTCGCGCAGCTCGAGCGCCGCGTCGGCGAGCGACATCTTGTCGCGCGTCGACATCGTCCCTTCGGACGTCGGCAGCGGCGCGGTCGACGCGGGGCGCAGCGGCGCGCGGGCACGAGCGGGGAGCGGCGGCGGGCGGTGCACGACGGACCCCTATGGTCGCGTGACCCCACGCCGGTTTCAATGGTGAGAGGCGTGGCGCTCGCGCAGGGCCTTCCTGGCCAGGTAGACGACGATCGCCAGGTTGACCAGAAACACCATCACCCGCACCACGTGCCGGTGGCGGGCGATCGCCACGATCTCGAACGGCAAGAGCGACCCGGTCCCCACGACGACCAGCCACGGCCCCCACCAGTGCCCCTCCCACAGGGCCCACGCCTCCACCAGGCTCACCGCGGCGTCGGCCACCAGGGCGACAGCGATCGTCCAGAGCCCGCGGTGCGTCGACGCCCTCACCACCAGCCCCGCCAGCTCGAGGCTCCACGCGCGCGGGTGATGGCGCAGGTGGTCGGCCAGCCCGAGCAGCCGGTCGCCCAGGCCCATGCGCGTCATCACCCCGAGCGTCGCGGCCAGGGCGAGCCAGAGCGCCGCCTTGACGATCTTGTAGGCGATGATGACTACCAGGCCTCGCTCGCGGCGCACGGAACGCTACTCTAGCAGCCGCGATGATCCGGGTGCGCGGCCTGCACAAGCACTACAAGGTGCACGAGCGCCCGCCGGGGCTCGCCGCCGCGCTGCGGTCGGTCTTCCGGCGCCGGTACAAGACGATCGCCGCCGTCGACGGCATCGACTTCGATATCGCCGACGGCGAGCGCGTGGGCTTCCTCGGCCCCAACGGCGCGGGCAAGACGACCACGCTCAAGGTGCTCGCGGGGCTGCTGCACCCGACGAGCGGCGAGGTCTCGGTCGACGGTCACGAGCCGCGCCGGCGGCAGGACGCGTTCCTCAAGAGGATCATGCTGGTCCTCGGCCAGAAGCAGCAGCTGCTCTGGGACCTGCCGCCCAGCGAGACCTTCGAGCTGAACCGCGCGGTCTACGACGTGCCGCGCGTGCAGTACAAGGAGACGCTCGACGAGCTGACGCAGCTTCTCCAGCTCGGTGAGCTGGTCGGCAAGCCCACCCGCACCCTCTCGCTCGGCGAGCGCATGAAGTGCGAGCTCGCCGCGGCGCTCATCCACCGCCCGAAGGTGCTCTTCCTCGACGAGCCGACCATCGGCCTGGACGTCTCGATGCAGGCGACCGTCCGCGACTTCGTCGCGCGCTACAACGAGCGCAGCGGCGCCACCCTGATCCTCACGAGCCACAACATGGACGACGTCGCGCGCCTCTGCCCGCGCGTCATCGTGATCGACCGCGGCAAGCTGGTCTACGACGGCACGCTCGCCGAGCTGGTCACGCGCATCCGCCCGGACAAGCGCGTCGTGCTGCGCTTCTCGCGCTCCGTCGACGCGGCCGACCTCGCGGCGCTCGGCAAGGTGGTGCGCCACGACGCCGGCGAGAGCGTCCTGCAGGTGAGCAAGGAGGCCGTCAACGCCGTGGTCAGCCGCGCGCTCGCGCACCTGCCGGTGAGCGACCTGACCGTCGAGAACCCGCCGCTCGAGGAGGTGATGAGCGAGCTGTTCGCGCGCAGCCAGGCGCGGCGCGTCGCGGAGGCCGCGTCGTGAGCCTGCGCAACACGGCGCGCGCCTTCCCTACGCTGCTGCGCGTCGGGTTCGCCGAGGCGGTGGCGTACCGCGCGGAGATGCTGGTGTGGGTCCTGGCGACGACGATGCCGCTGGTGATGCTGGCGCTGTGGAGCACGGTGGCGCGCGACGCGCCCGTCGGGCGCTACGGGCAGCCGCAGTTCGTCGCGTACTTCCTGTCGACGTTCATCGTGCGCCAGCTCACCGGCTCGTGGGCGTTCTGGGAGATGAACCAGGACGTCAAGAGCGGCGCGCTCGGCATGCGGCTGCTTCGCCCGGTGCATCCGCTCCTGGCGTACGCCGCGGAGAGCCTCGCGGCGATGCCCATGCGCGTCGTCGTGTCCCTGCCGCTGGCCGCCGTCGCGCTGGGGGTCATCGGCGCAGGCGGCGTGACGCACGACCCGGTGCTCTGGGTCCTGTGGGCGGTCTCGCTGGCCGGCGCCTGGCTGCTCACACTCTTCATCGGGCTCGCGGTCGGCTGCGCGGCGTTCTTCTTCGAGAGCAGCCTGAAGGTGATGGACCTGTGGCTGGTGTTCTTCTTCGTCTTCAGCGGCTACCTCCTTCCGGTCGAGATCCTGCCGGGCGGCCTGCGCGCGGTGGTCGACGCGCTCCCCTTCCGCTTCCAGATCGGCCTGCCGGTCGAGCTGATGACCGGCGCCCTCGGCCGCGGCGAAGCGCTGGGGATGCTCGCGCGGCAGTGGGCGTGGGTGGCCGTCTCCCTGGGGTCGACGGCGCTGATGTGGCGGCGCGGGCTGCGGCGCTTCGAGGCGTACGGGGGCTGACGCGAGGCCCTTGCGCTACCTGAACCTGCTCGGCAGCCAGCTGCGCGCGTCGCTGCTGCTCGCAATGCAGTACCGCGCCGACTTCCTGCTCGACGGCCTGGTCGAGGTGCTCTGGATGGCGACGGCGATCGTGCCGCTGTTCGTCGTGTTCCAGGCGCGGCCGACGGTGGCGGGGTGGAGATTCGGCGAAGCGCTCATCGTGATGGGCTGGTTCACCTTCCTGCAGGGCGTGCTCGAGGGGGCCATCAACCCGAGCCTCGCCAGCGTGGTCGAGCACATCCGCAAGGGCACGCTCGACTTCGTGCTGATCAAGCCGGCCGACGCGCAGTTCCTCGTCTCCACGGCGCGCTTCCTCCCGTGGCGGGCGATCAACGTCGGCACGGCGATGGTCATCTTCGCGTGGGGCTTCCGCCTGCTCGGCCGCGCCCCGGCCCGGCGCGATGTCGCCGTGGCCGCTGTGACCACCGTGGTCGCGGTCGTGGTGCTCTACTCGCTGTGGATCCTCACGGTGAGCGCCGCGTTCTACGTGGTGCGGATCGACAACCTGTCGTTTTTCTTCAACGCGATCTTCGACGCCGCCCGCTGGCCCATCTCCGTCTTCCGCGGCGCGGTGCGCTTCGTGTTCACGTTCGTCGTCCCGCTGGCGCTGATGACGACGTACCCCGCCCAGGCCCTGCTCGGGACGCTCCCGGCGACGACTCTCCTGGCGGCCATCGCCGGCGCCGCCCTCGCCTTCACTGTGGCGCGCGTCGTGTGGAACGCATCCATCGCGCGGTACACGAGCGCCGGGGGATGAGGCGTCACTTCGCCTTGCTGGCCGCGGAGCGCTCGTCCAGAAGGATCCGCCTTTCTGCATCATGGCAGGCATCCGCATGCTGTCGTGGACGTCGCACGCGGTCGCGGAGAAGGACGGAATGGCGGACCTCTTCTCCGTCCTGAAGACCGGCCTCGGGCTCTGCTTGCGGCAACGGGCTGGACGTCTGGGCCATCACGCTGCTCGGCTTCGTGGCCGCCCGCCCGAAGTCGTAGATCTGTTGACGGGCGGGGGCGCCTGCCCCATTTTTCGCTGATGCTCCGCCCCGCTTTCGTCTCGCTCGCCTCGATGCTCCTGTCGATGGGAGTCGCCTCGTGCTCCAGCGACTCCTCGATCCCGGGAGGCGGAGACTCCGGCGCTCCGGGAACGACCGACTCCGGCGGCTCGACCGACTCGGGAAGCTCGACCGACTCCGGGAGCCCCGCAGACGCCGGCAATCACCTCGACGCCACGGTCGCCGACGGCGGGCGGGCCGACGCGAGCGCCGGCGTCGCGGACGTCGGCGCCGCCGATTCGACCGCCGCCGACGCGACCGCCTCGGATGCGGCGGCGGACGCCCCGGCGACGCTGGACGCCTCGGACGGCTCGGCCGACGCCGGGCTGGTCTCGGGGTACTCGATCGTCTACTCGGCCACCTCGGGGATCGGCCTCGACCAGAGGCCCAGCGTCAGCTGCGCTTTCGACGGGGCGGGGCTTTTGACCGGCTACTACGCGGCGGCGAACGAGCAGCTCTACATCGGCGCTGCGTCGAACACGGCCGCGGGGACCGACGGGGTCATGGCGTGGGGCGCGTGGCGAGGCGGCCCGACGACCGGCGTCTTCTACGCGACCACGACGGGGTTCACGTTCGACCCCGCCGCCGGCGGCTTCCACTACGCGGCCGGCCTGACCTACACGACGCTGCCGTCGACCGGCACCGTCGTCTACTCGCTCGTCGGCGGCTCGACTCCCTCGCAGGTCGGCGCCACCGGCCCGGGCGCGCTTGACTCGGCGACGGTCACGGTCGACTTCGCCGCCCAGACCTCGCACGTGCAGCTCTCGGTCACGACGCCGGGGGGGCCCTACGCGATGGACGTCACCGGTCCGCTCGTCACCGGCACGCTGAAGGCGATCGCCGTGAGCGACTCCACGAGCTCCGCCTACGCCAAGTTCGTCGGCGCCGCCGGCAATCGAATCGTCCTCGCGTACCAGCTGAACACGAGCGCGAGCAACAGCGTCAGGGGGTCGGCGGCGCTCAAGGGCCCCTGAGCCATCAGGCCGCCGACGTAATCTCCCTCATGGCTTCTCGAGCGCGCAGACCTCACGATCGCCTTGCCCCCCGGCAGCCCGCGCCGCCGCGCGAGGCGCGCGAGATCGTCCTGGGCCTGCACGCCGGCCTCGCGGTGCTCGTGCGCCGGCGCGACGACATCCTGCGCGTCGCCTACTCGGGAGCGCTGCGGCGGGACGTCGGCGAGCTGGTGAAGTGGGCGTCCTCGAAGCGCCTCCCCTGCGCCGAGATGAGCGACGCGGAGCTCGATCGCGTGGCTGGCTCGGGCCATCACGAGGGGCTCTGCGTGGTCACCCGCCCGCGCAAGTGGCTGTCGACCCAGGAGCTCGCCGAGGCCCTCGTGCGCGCGCGCGGCACCGCAGTCGCCCTCGACCGCGTGCGCAACCCGTACAACATCGGCGCGGTGCTGCGCAGCGCAGCCTTCTTCGGAGTCGACGCCGCCATCCTGGGCGCCCAGGCGCCCCACCCCGACCTCGCCCCCATGGCCGCGCGCGTCGCCGAGGGAGGCGCCGAGCACCTGCTGCTCGCGCGCACCACCGACCTCGCCGACACGCTCGGGCGCCTGCGCGCGCGCGGAGTGCGCGTCGTCGGCG
>PLYU01000085.1 GCA_003153495.1 Myxococcales bacterium | reverse complement strand
CGCGCTCGCACTCCTGGAGCGTCGGGGTCAGGTCGGCGAACTTGACCAGGTCACACTGCTGCAAGAACCCCGCGATCTCCGGCAGGGGGATGTGAAAGCGCGGCTGGCGGCGCAGGGCGCCCAGGATCTCGTCGGTCGTCGACTCGAGCCCGTCGAACTCGAAGCGCGCGCCGAGGTACTGGCGNNTCGAGCCGCTCGAACGCGACCTCCCACGGCGGCCGGGGCGGCGGCGGTGGGACGGCCGGCTTCGGGCGCCTGAGCCACCGGCGCACGAGCCACCCGACCAGCGCGCCCGCCAGCAGGCCCCCCGCTCCCCAGGCGAGCGCGCGCTCGAGGGCCACCCAGTCCTCGCGCTGCGTCCGCGGCGGGGGGTTGGGCCGGGGCCTGGCGTCCGGGACCGACGCGGTGGGGTCCTCGACCACGATCGTGTGCGGTCGCGTGCAGACGGTGACGACGTCGCCGCTCGCGCGCGTGATGGACACCGGCAGCGGCGGCAAGAGGAGCGCGTGCCGCCCCGGGCCGCTGGGGAGCGGCACCAGGGGCAGGTCGAGCGTGGTCTGACGGCGGGCGCTCGCGGGGTCGGCGTCGGCCGTCACCAGGCGGGCGCGGGCCTCGCCCTGCTGGTCGGGCAGGGCGAAGCCAGCGCCCTTCAGCCCGCGCGCCGTGTCGCTCTCGCTCTGCAGGTCGAGCCCACGGGGCAGCACGGTCTCCCCCTTCCCGTGCGACACCACGACGTGGAGCGTCGCCGTGTACCCGCTGGTCCCGCGCGCCGGGAACGTGTCGACCACGTGCGGCCGGTCGGCCCCCGCAGGCGCCGTCTCGACGCACTCAGCCCACGCCGTGCCGGCGGAGAGGGAAGACAGAAAGAACGGGAAGATCAGGAAGAAACCCTTCCTGATCTTCTGATCTTTCTGTTCACCCTCTCTTCTCGCGCTGGCCTTCACCTGCGGATCCTCCGGGCGCGGCGCGCGAAGAGGTCACGCAGGGGGCGGACGAAGGAGCCGCTGGTCTCGATCTCGACCGCGTCGAGGCCCAGCTTGAGGAAGGTGGCGCGGCGCGCGGCGGCGAGCTGCTTCATGGCGCTCGCGTACGCTGCGCGCACCCGCGCGTCGCCGGTGTCGACCACGACGCTCTCGCCGCTCTCGAGGTCCTCGAAGGTCGCCAGGCCCACGTCGGGCAGCTCTGCGTCGCGCGGATCGACGAGCACCACGGGGACTACGTCGTGCTTCGCCGAGGCGAGCGCCAGGGCGCGCTCGTAGCCGGCGTCGTAGAAGTCGCTGACCACGAACGCGACGCTGCGGCGGCGCGAGACCCGCACGAGGCCCTCGAGCGCGGCCGCCAGGTTGGTCGCCGCGCCGAGGCGCATGCGCCCGCGCTCGTCGTAGGCCGGCGCGGCGACGGTCGCCGGCTCGAAGCCGAGGATCTCGCGGACCACCCGCATGACGTGCTTCTCGCCCTTCTTGGGGGCCACGACGCGCTCGACCTTGTCGGTCGCCACGATGAGGCCCACGCGGTCGTTGTTGCGGATCGCGCTGAACGACAGGAGGGCAGCCACCTCGCACGCGACGCGCGCCTTGGGGGCGCGCCGGGTGCCGAACCTCTCGCTCGGGGACAGGTCGACCACCAGCATCACGGTCATCTCGCGCTCTTCGACGAAGACCTTGACGAAGGTGTCGTTCATCCGCGCGGACACGTTCCAGTCGATGACGCGCACGTCGTCGCCCGGCTGGTACGGACGCACCTCGCGGAACGCGAGGCCCTGGCCCTTGAAGCTCGAGCTGTACGTCCCAGACAGCTGCTCGTTGGCGAGCCTCGCCGTATGAATCTCGATGACGCGCAGCGCCGCGAGGAGCTCCTTCGGGATCACGGGTCGGCCTGGCCAGAAGACGCAGCTGGAGAAACCCCGCCGCTTGTAGCACGGGGCGTGAACAATCCGGGGCGCAACGCTATTCCGGGGCGGGGGGGCTTGGCGACCGCGGCCCTGGCGAGGTAATCTTCTTCGGAGTCGAGGGGAGGCTCCACATGCCGGAGGACGACGACGAGAGCGACAGGACGGCCATCGCCAGCCGCTCGGAGCTGGCGGCCCGGATAGCCTCGCGGGGCAAGAACCAGCGGCCGTGGATCGTCATCGTGAGCGGCGCGGCGAACGTCGGCAAGATGTACCGGCTCGACGGCGAGCTGGTCGTCGGCAGAGGGCCCTCCGCCACCGTCCAGGTCGAGGAAGATGGCGTGTCGCGGATGCACGCCAAGATCGTCCTCTTGCCCGACGGCCGCGCCCAGGTGGTCGACCTGGAGTCGCGCAACGGGACGTTCGTCAACGGCGACCGCATCAAGATGGCGACGCTGAGCGACGGCGACAAGATCCAGATCGGCACGACGACGATCCTCAAGTTCTCCTACCAGGACGCGCTCGACGAGGCGCTCCAGGAGAACCTCTACACGTCGGCCACGCGCGACCCGCTGACCCAGCTCGCCAACAAGCGTACGTTCGCCGAGGTGATCGACCGGGAGATCGCCTACGCGGCGCGCCACGGGGGGCGGCTGTCGCTCATCGCGTTCGACGTCGACCACTTCAAGCGCATCAACGACACCTACGGCCACCCCGCCGGCGACTACGTGCTGCGGCGGCTGGCAGAGGTGGTCAGCGCCGGGATCCGCGTCGAGGACGTGGCGGCGCGCGTGGGGGGCGAGGAGTTCGCCGTCGTGCTGCGCGACGTGCCGACCGGAGGCGCGGTCGACTGCGCCGAGCGCCTGAGGCGCTCGGTCGAGACCACGCCGTTCGAGCCCGAGAAGCAGCGCATCGCGGTCACCATCAGCCTGGGGGTGGCGACCCTCGCGACCCCCGAGCGCGGCGGCGCCGAGCTCCTCGTCAAGACCGCCGACCGTTACCTGTACGAGGCGAAGCAGAGCGGCCGGAACCGCGTGTGCTCGGGCGAGGTCACCCCCAGCCAGGATCCCGGCGCGACGGCGGAGCATCGGCCGATCGCCGTCACGGTACCTCGATCACCTCGAAAACCCGCTTGACGACGTGCTCGGAGGTGACCTGCTCGGCATCGGCCTCGTAGGTGAGCACGAGGCGGTGGCGCAGGACGTCCGGTCCGACGGCCTTCACGTCCTCCGGGGTGACGTAGCCGCGGTGACGCAGGAACGCGTGCGCCCGCGCGGCGAGGTTGAGCGCGATGCTGGCGCGCGGGCTGGCGCCGAACTCGATGAGCGGGGCGAGGTCCTTCAGGCCGTGCTTGGCCGGCTCGCGCGTCGCGAACACCACGTCGACGATGTACTCCTTGACCTTGTCGTCGACGTACACCTGCTTGACGATCTTGCGGGCGTCGAGCAGCTCGGCCGGCGTGACGACCGGCTCGGCCCGGGTGGGCTCCGGCTGGGTCATCCGGTCCATGATCTTGCGCTCCTCCTCGCGCGTCGGGTACCCGACCTTCACCATCAGCATGAAGCGGTCGACCTGCGCCTCGGGCAGGGCGTAGGTGCCCTCCTGCTCGATCGGGTTCTGCGTGGCCATGACCACGAACGGCTCGGGGAGCGGGTAGGTCCTGTCGCCGATGGTGACCTGGCGCTCCTGCATGGCCTCGAGCAGCGCGCTCTGCACCTTGGCGGGGGCGCGGTTGATCTCGTCGGCGAGCACCAGGTTCGCGAAGATGGGGCCGAGCTTCGAGGTGAACTCGCCCTTCTGCTGGTTGTAGACCACCGTTCCGATGAGGTCGGCCGGCAGCAGGTCCGGCGTGAACTGGACGCGCGCGAACTTCGCGTGGATCGAGTCGCAGAGCGTCCGCACGGTCAGCGTCTTCGCGAGGCCGGGCACGCCCTCGAGGAGCACGTGACCCCCGGTGAGCAGACCGACGAGGATGCGCTCGATCATGTACTGCTGCCCGACGATGACCTTGCCGATCTCGTTCAGGATGCGATCGACGAAGCCGCTTTCTTTGGCGACGAGCTCATTGAGGGCGCGAACGTCATACATGTCGGGTTCCTGGCTTTAGCACGGGCGGCAGCGCCGCCGGGAGCGCAAGAAGAGAAGAGCGCGAGGGGGGCGAAAGCGAGCAGCTCAGCGGGGCCATACACGCACTGCGAACGTAGTATTCCTTGCTGGCGGCACGGAAAGCCTTTCTTCCGCGTCTCGGCGGGCAGCTTGTCGTAGACGAGACGCGCTTCCCGGTGCACGCTCTTAAGCCGGAGCTTTCCACATGCGATCCCTACATCTCGCGTCCATCCTTTCGATCGCCATCGCGCTCGTGCTCTCGGCCTCGTCCGGGTGCAGCTCGGCAAACGCCCCGCTGGTCTACGGCGACGGCGGCAGCAGCAGCAGCGGGAGCGGGAGCGGGAGCAGCAGCGGCGGAGGGACCGGCGCCTCGAGCGGGGGCTGCACGGGGTTCAGCTGCGGCAGCAGCGGCGGCGGGGTCACCTGCGCCGCGGGTACGGGCAAGCAGTGCATCAACACGACCGGCGGCTGCAACACCCAGATCACTGGCACGGTCTACGACCCGGCCGGTCAGAACCCGATCTACAACGTCGCCGTCTACGTCCCCAGCGCGCCGCTGCTCACCTTGCCCAAGGGGGTGGCGTGCGGCAGCTGCCAGGACCTCTACACCGGCAACCCCATCGCGGCCGGTGTGACCGACGCGAAGGGCAACTTCACGATCCCCAACGCACCTGCCGCCGCGAGCGTGCCGCTCGTCGTCCAGATCGGCAAGTGGCGCAAGGCTTATACCGTCCAGAACGTAACCGAGTGCCAGACGACCCAGGTCACCCAGAAGCTGACCCTGCCGGGCAAGATGGATCCGAACGACTCGGCCGTGAGCATGCCCGACATCGCCATCTCGACGGGCGGGGCAGACTCGCTCGAGTGCCTGCTCAAGCGCATCGGCGTGGACGACAGCGAGTTCGTGGGCGGGGCGGGCAAGGGGCACATCCACATCTTCGCCGGCTACAACGGGGCGACCGCCTCCGCAGGGACCCCGAGCTCGTACTCGGGCCTGTGGGACTCGAAGGCCGACATCGAGGCGAACGACGTCGTCCTGCTCTCGTGCGAGGGGAGCGAGACGAGGGACTCCGGCAACCAGCTCATCACGGCGACCGACCAGGCCATCCTCCAGCAGTACGCCAACGACGGAGGGCGCGTGTTCGCGTCGCACTTCCACTACAAGTGGTTCAACGACGGGCCGCTGTCCACGCCCGCGCTCGCCACCTGGGTGACCGGGTCGCAGACGATCCTCGACACCCAGTCGTTCCCCGGCGTCGTGACGCAGACGCTCGCCAATGGACAGCCGTTCCCCGAGGGCGTCGCCCTGCAGCAGTGGCTGACCAACGTCGGCGCGCTCACCAACGGCCAGCTCCCCATCTGGTACGCGCGCCACAACGTGACCACCACCAACTTCCCCCCGGTCCAGCAGTGGATCACGCTCGACAAGAGCGTCGGCGCCGCCCCGGGCGCTCCTCAGTACTTCTCGTTCGACACGGGGAAGAGCGGAGAGGGCGGCGTGTGCGGTCGCGTCGTGTACAGCGACCTGCACGTCAGCGGCGGCCCCGGCCAGAGCACCAACGGCGTGCCCGGCGACTACCCGGGGTTCAACTTCGGCGGGGTCGTTCCCTCGGGCTGCGCGGCGCATCCGCTGACTCCGCAGGAGAAGGCCCTCGAGTTCATGCTCTTCGACCTGTCGTCGTGCATCATCACCCCGGGCAACGGCACCAAGGTGCCCAACATCGTCCAGTAGCGCCTGCTGAACGCGGGGGGAGGCCAGCGCACCAGAGCGCACCAGACCGTGGTACCCTCGGGTCCACACGAACCGACCTGGTACGGAGAGCACCCATGGCCCGCCACCCGACCGCCTCTCGCCCCGCGCTGACGCGCGCCGGCGCCCTTTTCACCTCCTTCGTCCTCGGCGCCACGATCGTGGCCGCGCCCCTGCGCGCGGCGCGGGCCGATGAGGTCTCACCCAAGGGCAAGGGAATCGCCGGCGGCGCGCTGCTGGGCGGCGAGGTCGTCACGATCGGCGAGTCGCTCGCCGGCGTCCGGCCGGGCTGGGCGTACGCGCTCGGGTTCCTGGTCGGCGCAGGCGGCGGCGGCGCGGGCGGCTACTTCGTCGAGAAGGGCAGCACCGACGGCAAGGTGCCGACGTACATGCTGGCCGGGGGCCTGGCGATGCTCATCCCGGCGCTCGTGCTCACGCTGAACGCCACTCGTTACATGCCGGAAGAAGGAGCCAGCGAGGACAGGGCCCCGACCGGCCCCGCGGCCGAGCCCGGCGTCCCCGGCGCCGGCGTGGTGATGCCCTCGACGACCCCGTCGAGCCCCGCCCCCGCCGCGGCTCCCGCGCCGGACGCTCCTCCCCCGCCGGCCGCCGACGCGCCTCCCCCTCCGCCGCCGCAGTCGCTCTTCGACGTCCACGAAGGCAGTTTCCGCCTCGGCGTCCCGGTGCCCGACGTGCGCCCCGTCTACTCGATGGCCGAGATGGCCGCCCTGGGCATCAGAAGCGCCCAGACCGAGCTCAGGATGCCCGTCGTTCGTGTGGTCTTCTAGGAGCCTGGAGACTCCTGCGCGGCGGAGCGCTTCCACCTCGCCCGGCTTCGCTGATACCATGATGGGTTGAAGCGCGTAGCGGGGGAGAATGTCAGCGACCGGAGCGGAGCGTATGCAGGGCGCACCTCGAATCGTCCCGACGGACCCGATGCTCGGCCGCGTCATCGCAGGCCGTTACCGTCTCGAGGCGCGCATCGGCGAGGGCGGGATGGGCGTCGTCTACCGCGCGCGCCACGTGCTCATCGACCGGATCGTGGCGGTGAAGCTCATTCGCCCCGATCTGCGCGGCGAGACGCACCTTCGCGCGTGGATGCTCCGCGAGGCCCGCGCGGCCAACCGCGTCGACCACGCGCACATCATCGACATCCACGACATCGGCGAGACCGAAGAGGGTGAGCTCTACCTCGTCATGGAGTACCTCGTCGGCACGTCGCTCTCGAGCGAGCTCGCGCGCGGATCCATGCCGCTGGCGCGCGGCGTCGACATCCTCGAGCAGATGTGCGCCGCGCTCGCGCGCGCGCACGATCTGGGCGTCGTGCACCGGGATCTCAAGAGCGACAACATCCTTCTCACCTCGCGCGGCGGGCGGAAGGACTTCGTGAAGATCCTCGACTTCGGCCTCGCTCACCTCGCGATGGACCCGCGCCTCGCGCCCAAGGGGGCCGTCTTCGGGACGCCGGAGTACATGGCGCCCGAGCAGGCGCGCGGTGAGGAGGCCTCCGCGCAGAGCGACCTCTACGCCCTGGGCGTCCTCTTCTTCGAGATGCTGACCGGGCAGCTCCCGTTCCGGAGCGACGACCGCGACACGCTGCTCGAGATGCAGCGAACGGCCATCGCGCCCCGCCCCCGGTCCATCAAGCCCGACGTGCTGCCGGCGGCCGAGGCCATCGTGGTGAAGCTCCTCGAGAAGGACCGCCGCAAGCGCTTCCAGGACGCCCACCACATGCACGAGGAGCTCAAGGCCCTCCAGCGCAGCTTGCCGAGCACGCCCTGGGAGATCGCCACGACCGGCGACAACATCGCCCCGCCGCCGCCGCCGCCGCCGCAGTCGCCGGGCGTCATCGAGTGGGCGAGCCGCGCGGCGCTCTTCTCGCGCATGGTGTCGCGCGCCCACCCGGGGAGCAACGCCCCCGCCGAGGTGCAGAACGCCGTGGGTCAGGCGTGGGACCTGGCGTCGCGCGCGAGCCGGCTGGAGGGCGAGGTGGCGAGCCACACGCGCAAGCTCGAGGCGCTCGAGCGCCGCGGCAGGGCGCTGCGCGCCGAGATCGGCCGCAAGGTGGAGGAGCTCGCGCACGAGGAGTCGCGGGCCCTGCGCGAGCTCTCCGCGGAGCAGGCAGAGGTGACGCGGCTGCGCGAGGCGGTGCAGCAGGCCGAGCGCGCCGCAGCCCAGGCGAAGCAGGCAGCCGACCAGACCGGCGCCTCCGGCCCCCAGCTGCGCGCGCTATTCGAGCGCGCCGGGGCCGCGTCGGCCTTCGTCGAGGCCCGGGGCGATCAGCTGAGAGAGCACGAGCAGCGGGCGACCCAGAAGGAGGCGCAGGCCCGGGACCTCCGCCGGCAGATCGAGGAGCTCCGGGCGCAGCTCGCCCGGTACGCCGAGGCGCTCGAGGAAGATCTCGCGAACGGCCGCGAGAAGGTCGCCGCGCGCACCCGCGACGGCATCACGTTCGAGAAGGCGTTCAGCGAGGTCTCCTCGCTCCTGCTCAACCACCTGAAGAGCAAGCCCGAGGCCCGGGATCTGCTCCAGGAGCTGCTCGCGGCGATGCACGGACAGGCCGCCCCGGCGAAGGCGGAGAGCCGAAAACCCTGAGAATCAGCGGCCCTGCCCGTGGCGCCCCCACCTGGGCCCACGGTGTGCGAAGGGACTCGATTTCGTCGATTCCGGGGCGGTAGGAACTTTGTTGGGGCTTCTGGCGGGCGAGTTCGCTATTCTGTGGTCGATGGGGCCTTGGGGGCAGCACGCGGCGGAGCGACTCGAGACCACCAATGGTCGGGGGGGGACGGCCCGCGCGCGAAGGGGCGTCCGTTGAGCCGGCCGCTTCGCCTCCTCCTCGTCGAGGACTCCGACGACGACGCGGCCCTCGTGGTCAGGCAGCTGCGGCAGGGCGGCTACGAACCAGCGGTGACGCGCGTCAAGACGGGAGACGAGTTCAGATCGCAACTGAACGAGCACCCTCCGTGGGACGTCATCGTCTCCGACCACGCGATCCCCGGGTACGGCGGCCTCGCCGCGCTGGCGGACCTCCGCGCGACCGGCAAGAACATTCCCTTCATCCTCGTGTCGGGGACGATCGGGGAGTCGGTCGCCGTCAACGCCATGAGGGCCGGCGCGGTCGACTACGTGCTCAAGCACGATCTGACGCGCCTGCCCGCTGCCATCGAGCGTGAGCTCCGCGAGACGGCGGCCCGCCTCGAGCAGGCGAAGATGCGCGAGCAGCTGGAGATCTCCGAGAGGATGGCCTCGGTGGGCACGCTCGCGGCGGGCGTGGCGCACGAGATCAACAACCCCCTCGCCGTGGCCGTGGCGAACGTGGACATCGTCGCCGACGCGCTGTCGCGCATCGTGGCCAGCGCCCGCCGGCCCGACCCCGCCGACCGCTCGGGCGCGCGACCGCCGCTCGAGCGCATCGCCGAGCTCGAGGACCCGCTCAAGGACGCGCGCGAGGCGCTCCAGCGTATCCGCGACATCGTGCGCGACGTGAAGCTGTTCTCGCGCCCGCACGAGGAAGCCACCCACCCGGTCGACGTGCGGCGGATCATCGACTCGTCCAGCCGGATGGCCTGGAACGAGATCCGACACCGCGCCCGGCTGGTGAAGGACTACGGGCCCGTCCCGACGGTGAGCGCCAACGATTCGCGCCTCGGCCAGGTCCTCCTCAACCTGATCGTCAACGCCGCGCAGGCCATCCCCGAGGGGCACGCCGAGAACAACGAGATCCGCATCACGACCCGCACCGGAGAAGGCGGGCGGGCGGTGATCGAGGTCAGGGACACCGGAGGCGGCATCGACAGGGACAAGCTGGCGCGCATCTTCGACCCGTTCTTCACGACCAAGGCGGTGGGCATCGGCACGGGCCTCGGGCTGGCGATCTGTCACCGCATCGTGACGGAGCTCCACGGTCGGATCGAGGTCGAGAGCGAGCCGGGCAAGGGCGCGCTCTTCCGCGTCACGCTCCCTGCGAGCGACGAGGCCGCCGTCGTCGCCAGGGTGGCGAGCGTCCCCCCCGCCTCGTACCGGGCGCTGGTGCTGGTGGTCGACGACGAGCTGGCCATCGGCATGGCGCTGCAGCGCATCCTGGCCGATCACCACGACGTCGTCCCGCTGACGAGCGGGCGAGAGGCGCTGGCGCGCATCGAGGCGGGCGAGCGCTTCGACGTCATCCTGTCGGACCTGCTGATGCCCGAGATGACCGGCATCGAGCTCTACGAGCGTCTCGAGAAGGCGGCCCCGGATCAGGCGGACCGGATGGTCTTCGTGACGGGCGGCGCGTTCACGCCGAGCGCGCGCGAGTTCCTCGATCGCGTTCCCAATCCCAGGATCGACAAGCCCTTCGAGCCGACGAACCTTCTCGCCATCATTGCGGGAATCACCCGTCGGCGCGATCCTTCGAGACCGGGGAGGTCACCAGCGAATGGCTGAAGACAAGGCGCGCGTCCTGCTCGTGGACGACGACGAGGCGACACGGCGGACCTACAAGCGGGTCCTTTCGCTCCAGGGATGGGAGGTCGAGACCGCAGCCACCGGCAAGCAGGCCATGGCCCAGCTCGACGGCGGACGCTTCGGCTGCGTCGTCAGCGACGTGGCCATGCCGGAGATGGACGGGCTCGAGTTCCTGCGCAAGGTCCGCGAGCGAGATCTCGATATCCCCGTCATCCTGATGACCGGGGAGCCGGGGATCCAGTCGGCGGTCCGCGCGTTCGAATCGGGCGCGTTTCGCTACCTCGTGAAGCCGGTCGAGGCGCAGGCCCTCGCGGACGTCGTCCGCCGGGCCCTCCGCCTCCACGAGATGGCCCTCCTGAAGCAGGAGGCGTTCGAGGTCGTCGGCTCCGGCAGCAACCGTCTGGGCGAGCGCGCCGCTCTGGAGGCCCGCTTCCAGAGGGCGCTCGACGAGCTCTGGATGGCCTTCCAGCCGATCGTCTCGTGGAAGGAGAGGCGCGTGCTCGGCTACGAGGCGCTGCTCCGGTCGGCCGAGCCGACGCTCCCCCACCCGCCCGCGATGCTCGAGGCCGCCGAGCGGCTGGGGCGCGTCCACGATCTCGGCCGCGCGATCCGCCGCCGCGTGGCGAGCGACGTGGCGCAGGCGCCAGCGAACGCGCTGTTCTTCGTGAACCTGCACCCCGCGGACCTCAACGACGAGGAGCTGTACTCGGCCGACACGCCGTTCGCGCAGATCGGGCCGCGGGTCATGCTCGAGATCACCGAGCGCGCGTCGCTCGACATCGTGACGGACATCGACAAGCGTGTGATCAAGCTGCGCAAGCTCGGGTTCCGCATCGTCGTCGACGACCTCGGCGCGGGCTACGCGGGGCTGTCGAGCTTCACGCAGCTTGACCCGGCGGTGGTCAAGCTCGACATGTCGCTCGTGCGCGGGATCGACGTCCACCAGCGCAAGCAGGCGATCGTGCGCTCGATGGCCCGGCTGTGCGACGAGCTCGGCATCCTCGCGATCGCCGAGGGCGTCGAGACCCCCGGCGAGCGCGACACGGTCGTGAGCCTCGGGTGCGACCTGCTCCAGGGCTATCTGTTCGCCAAGCCGGAGCGCGGCTTCCCCACCCCGACGTGGTAGCAGCCCGCCGGTCATCCTGAGCGAGGCGAAGGATCCCCCGAGGTCCCGCTATGGGAGCTTGGCCCTGAGGAACGCCTTCAGCTTCGCGAGCGTCCGGACGTCCCGGGTGAACGTGGGCACCTGGTACGACGCGGACCACGCGCGGACCTCGTGCAAGAACTGGGTCCGCGTGTCCCCGTCGGTCACGATGTCCTCGACCGTGCGGCCCCGCGCCGCCCCCTTGCGCAGGCCCTGCACGTAGGCCTCGAGCCTCGCGTAGTCGTCGCCGAGGAACGCCTGTACGGCCCGGGCGTCGTCCTCCAGACGCTGCACGATCCCTGCCCTGGCCTGCGGATGGGCAGCGGCGGCCAGCGAGGACGCGACGCGAAGGACGAAGGCGTCGTCGAGGTACCCCAGGTCGTCGATGCCGTCGGGGATGAGGTCGAGCGACTTGAATATGTAGTTGAGACCGGCCACCAGCGAGCGCGTTGCGGCGTCGTCGCTGCCGGAGGAGGCCACGATCTCGCCGACCGCCGCGGCATCCTCGCCGAGGCTGCGGAGCCACTGGGGGAAGATCTCGAGGTAACGCGGGTCGATCGCGGCGTCGGTCATGGGAGAAGTATTCAACAGGAAGACGGGAAGGCGGGAAGAGAAGAGTTCTCTCCTTTGAGTCTCAAGGCCTCAGCCATGGTGGCTACCTGCTACCTCGCCTCGCTCGGGATGACAGGGGGATTCTCGTGTGGTGAGTCCGTGAAGCGTGGGACTGCACGGTTGCTGTCGTGAGCTCCCACCCCGGCCCTCCCCCGGTTTCGGGGGTTTCGGGGAGGGAGGCGAAGCCCGAGTGTCGCCCCGGGGCGCGGGGCTGTCCTGGGCTAGGTTGGCGGTGTCCGGAGACAGCCCGGCCGGGGCGCCTGGAGGCGAATGGTGCGGGGAGCGCGCGTGGCCCGCGGCGTGCTTGGAGGGCGGGCAGGTCGCCGGTTCGATGCGCGCGCGTCGGGCCAGCGGCTGCGGGTCTTCAGGAGTTCGTCATTCGGGAAGGAGAAGGGCGACGAACGTCGCTCATCCGCCTCGTGAACTTCCGCGTAACACGACATCCTCGGGGCAGTGGTGCCACGGGTGCGGGATAAGCGAGGGTCCACGGGTGGGC
The DNA here is from genome assembly GCA_003153495.1 of Myxococcales bacterium. Classification (GTDB taxonomy): domain Bacteria; phylum Myxococcota_A; class Polyangia; order Polyangiales; family Polyangiaceae; genus Palsa-1150. The sequence continues at coordinate 4,195 of PLYU01000085.1, read as the reverse complement.
GAAGAGTTCATGGGACGCAGCGGGCGTGGCGGCAGCCAAAGAACTAGGGTGCTGCGAGATCAACAGCTCGTCTCTGCCGGCTTTTCTCTCCTCGACGGCCTCCCCACCCGGACGGTCGAAGCACGAGAGTTTGAGCGCGCCACCGGGACGCTCGAACACGCATCCGTCCGTGCACAGGTCCTCGCTCGCTCAGGCTCCCCGTCTCACGCTCCGCCTTCGGCGCTCCGATCCCCTTGGTGGTCCCCCGCCTCGGGTGCCGCCACCCTCCCCCGAAACTGGAGGAGGGCCGGGGCGGGAGCTCACGACAGCACCGGGCAAGTCCGGAGTTTCACTGACTCGCCAGATCAGGCCCGGAGTGTAGCCCCGAAGCGCTTCTGGACGGCGGCGACCACCTCGGCGTGGCGAGCGTCGACCTCGGCGTCGGTCAGCGTCCGGTCAGGCGCGCGGTAGACGACGTGCAGCGCGAGGCTCGCGTGTCCGGCCGGGACGCCGCCCCCGACGAAGCGATCGAAGAGCGCGACCTGCTCGGCCAGCTCGCCCGCCGCCTCGCGCACGGCGCGCTCCACGTCCCCGCCCGGGACGCCGTCGCGAACGACCACGGCCAGGTCTCGAGCGCTCGCGGGGAAGCGGGGCAGCGGGGCGAAGCGCACCGGCCTCGCGCCCACCGCGTCGAGCGCGTCCAGGTCGAGCTGTACGACCATCACGGGGCCGTCGCCCAGCTCGAACGCGTCGGCCACGTCGGGATGCAGGGGACCCAGCGAGCCCACGACCTTCCCGTCCACCTCGACCGACGCCGCGCCGCGGGGATGGAAGGCGGGGGGCGGCGGCGCGGCGGCCGAGACGAGGCGCACGGTGTCCTCGCGGTGGAGCATGCGCTGCACCAGCCCTTCGAGCAGGCCCTTCGCGTCCCACACGTCCACCGGCTGCGGCTTGGTCAGCCACGCCGGTCGCTCGCCCGCGAGGAGGGCCGCGAACGCGAGGCGCTCGTCCGGCAGGGAACCGGCGGACGCGAGGAACAGAGCGCCGACCGAGAAGACCCTCACGCCGCCCTCGCCGTGGCGGCGCGCGTGCCCGAGGACGCGCAGCAGGCCCGGAAGGAGGCTCGTGCGCATGACGGACTGCTCTTCGCTCATGGGGTTGCGGAGCGAGACGGCGGGAGCCGGCGCGCCGACTGCATGGAGGTCGGGCCGGCTGACGAAGGCGCTGCTGATCGCCTCCGACAGGCCCATCGACACGCCGGCCGCCCGGGCGCGACGCGCGAGCGACGCGCGCGGCGCCGCGTCGCGCGAGGGGCGGATGGCCGGCAGCGTCGCCGGGATGGCGTCGAACCCGCGCACGCGAGCGACCTCCTCGACCAGGTCCACCGGACGGGAGACGTCCGGACGGAAGCTCGGCGCGAGCCAGGTGTCGGCCCCGTCGCGAGCCCCCTGTCGCTCGAACCCCAGGCGGCCGAGGATGGCCCCCACGTCGCTGCGGCTCACCTCCGCGCCAAGCAGCGCGCCCACCCGCTCGCAGCGCAGCGTCACGCTCGCGCGCGAGAGGGACCGCGCCTCCTCGAGGTGCGTGCGCCCGGCGAGCGTCGCGCCCGCGAGCGTCGATACCAGCGACGCGGCGCGCTCCAGCGCGTGGCGCGTGTCGCCCCAGTCGACCCCGCGCTCGAACCGGTGGCTCGACTCGGTGTGCAGCCCGTGCCGGCGCGCCGCCCGCCGGATGCCGCGGGGGTCGAAGTAGGCGCACTCGAGGAGCACGCGGGTGGTCGACGCCGAGATCTCGCTGTCGCCACCCCCCATCACGCCCGCGAGGGCGACCGGGCCCTCGCCGTCGCAGATGACCAGATCGTCGTCATGGAGCGTGCGGTCGACCCCATCCAGGGTGCGCATCGCCTCGCCCGCCCGCGCGCGCCGGACGACGATCTTGCCGCCGCGGACCCGGGCGAGGTCGAACGCGTGCATCGGGTGCCCGAGCTCGAGCATCACCAGGTTGGTCACGTCGACCACGTTCGAGATGGGACGCACCCCGAGCGACGAGAGTCGCCAGCGCACCGCAAGCGGCGACGGAGCGATCCTGGCGCCCACGAGCACGGCGAAGCCGTAGTGAGGGCATCGCTCGGCGTCCTCGATGGAGACCGATACGTGCTTCTCGCCGCCGTCGGTCGCGTCGGCCCCCCGGGTCGGCGACGGCGGCGGGAACGGCACCTCGAACAGCGCGGCGGCTTCCCGCGCGAGCCCCAGGTGCCCGAGACCATCGGGACGGTTGGGGGTGAGGCCGATCTCGAAGATGGTGTCCCGCGCGCCGGGGAGAGCGTGGGTCAACGCCGCGCCCGGCGCGGCCACGCCCGCCGGGAGCACGAGCAGCCCGCTCCCGTCGTCTCCGAGGCCGAGCTCCGCCTCGCTGCACAGCATGCCTTCGCTGACCGTGCCCGCGATGGTCCGCCGCTCGATCGTCATGCCCTTCGCGGGCAGGTGCGCGCCGAGCGGCGCGAGGACGACGAGCCCGCCGGGGTCGGGAACGTTGGGCGCGCCGCAGACGACCTCCTGCTCGCGGCCTCCGCGGTCGACGACCACCAGCCTCAGGCCGTCGCGCGACGGGTGCGGGCGCGCCGAGACGACCCGCGCGACGACGCACGCCTCGGTGCCGGCCCCGAACGCCTCCGTCCCTTCGACCTCGAGGCCCGCGGCGGTGAGGCGGGCGGCGAGCGCCGCGGCATCGTCAGGCAGCTGCGGGCAGAGCTCGCGGAGCCAGCGCAGGGAGGCCTTCATCGTGAGGAACGCAAGAGGTAGCCCAGGACGCGCGGGGGGTCGAGGTCAGAACTGCGCGAGAAACCGCGGGTCGTTCTCGAAGAGCAGCCGCAGGTCGGGAATGCCGTAACGCACCATCGCGACTCGCTCGATGCCCATGCCGAAGGCGAACCCGGTCCACTGCTCGGGGTCGATCCCGCAGCTCTCGAAGACCACGGGGTGAATCATCCCGCAGCCGAGGATCTCGATCCAGCCGGTTCGCTTGCACACGCTGCAGCCGGCGCGCGTCCCGTTCGGCTGCTTGCAGAAGGGGCAGCCGACGTCGACCTCGGCGCCGGGCTCGACGAAGGGGAAGTAGCTCGGGCGCAGCCGGACGGGGGTGCCGGCGCCGAAGAAGCGCTCGGCGAACTCCGCGAGCACGCCCTTGAGGTTCGCCATCGTCACGTGACGGTCGATGAGGAAGCACTCGATCTGGTGGAACATCGGCGAGTGCGTGGCGTCGTCGTCGCGGCGGTAGGTCGGCCCCGGCGCGATGAACGCCATCGGCGGCGCGTGGGTCGTCATCGCGCGGATCTGCACGTTGCTCGTGTGCGTCCGGAGCAGCGTCCGCCGCTCTCCCGGGGGCGCGCCCGCCACGTCCACCCAGAAGCTGTCCTGCATGTCGGTGGCCGGGTGGTCGGGCGGGAAGCCGAGCTTGGTGAAGTTGTTCTCCTCGAGCTCGACCTCCGGCCCGTCGTGCACGGCGAACCCGAGGCTGACGAGCACGTCGACGATCTCGTCGCGCACGATGGAGATGGGGTGCGGGTGACCCGCCGGGGCCGGCGGCCGCCCGGGCAGCGTCAGATCGAACGGCGGCGCGGAGAGGTCCTGCTCGCGCTTGGCGCGGGCGAGGGACCGGAGGCGCGCCTCGAACGCGGCCTCGACGGCCTGCTTGAGCGCGTTCACCTGCTCGCCGATCGCCTTGCGGGCCTCCGGCGGCACGGTCCTCATCTGGCTGAGGATGGCGGTGAGCTCGCCCTTCTTGCCGAGGATCTTCGCGTTCTCGTCGCGCAAGGCCTGCTCGGTCGGCGCCGCCTCGAAGCGCGCCGGGAAGGCTGCGCGGAGGGCCGAAAGAGACGGCTCGATCGATGCGGGGATTTCGGTCATGCCGATGGTCAGGAATTCCGGTAACCTCGAAACAGGCGGAGGGCGCGCATGTCGGGCACGGGCGACGCAGGAGTGAAGCCGAAGAGCGCGGGGGCGGCCAATGCTCCGACGCCGGCCAAGAAGCACGAGGGGGCCCCGGTCATCCTGCTCGCCGACGACGATCCTGACATCCGAACCATGCTCGTGCGCGCCCTCGGCGATCACTATACCGTCTACGAGGCGCGGGACGGAGAGGAAGCGCGCCGCCTGCTGGGCGCCATCCCCAAGCCGGACGCCATCGTGCTCGACGTGATGATGCCGCGGCTCGACGG
>PLYU01000258.1:18344-25231 GCA_003153495.1 Myxococcales bacterium | reverse complement strand
AAGCAGCGGAAGCAGCGGAAGCAGCAGCGGCAGCGGGGGATGCGACGCGTCGTGCGGCACCGCCCGGGCGTGCTGCGAGGGCCGGTGCGTCAACCAGGCCAACGATCCGACGAACTGCGGCGGGTGCGGCGTCAAGTGTTCGACCACGACCTACTGCACCGGCGGATCGTGCCAGCCCGTCCCGTGCGCGACGACGAAGGTGTGCTCCGGTGGGCAGACCTGCTGCGGCACCGGCTGCTGCGGCGCCGGGCAGCTCTGCTGCGCGTCGGAGGGGCCCATCGGAACGCCGTATCCGACGTGCTTCACGCCGACGGCGTCGCAGCCCACCTGCCCGCAGGGGTGCGCGCCGCTCTGCGTGAGCGACAGGAACGTGAAGCGCGACGTCCGCCCCGTCGACGAGCAGGAGGTGCTCCAGAGCATCGCCCGGATGCCCATCTCGACGTGGTCGTACACGAGCGACGACGCGGCGGTGCGCCACCTCGGCCCGATGGCCCAGGACTTCCACGCCGCGTTCGGCCTCGGCGACACCGACCGCGCATACGACCCGATCGACGCGCACGGGGTGACCCTCGCGGCCATCAAGGCCCTCTACGAGCAGGTGCAGGAGCAGAAGGCCCGCATCGACCGCCTCGAGCGGGACAACGAAGACCTGCGCGCGCGGGCGTGCCAGGCGCCGAAGCCCGGCACCCCCAAGCGCTAAATCAGCGGTCACGATCCTCGAACAAGAGACAGGGAGCCGCCAAGACGCCAAACCCGCCAAGAATGTTGGGTTGAGCGCCATTCCCGGCCTTGGCGTCTTGGCGGCTCTCTTCTGCTTCCGTACTTCGCTTCTCGAACGACGCGATCCTCGATCACCCAGGGCGCGTGCATGTTCGTATCCTGATCAGCTACGGGCCGCTTGCGCGCGATCCGCTTCCCCTGGATTCGATGAAGAGCCTGAAATCCTCCGGCCTCCTTCTCGCTGCGCGCCGTTCACGAGCCGGTGCTGCGCTGACAGCTTCCGCCCGCGCACACATTGCTGCAGCAGTCGGAGCCCTTGCCGCAGGCATCCGGCGGCTGGCTCTTGCCGCCGCCCGCGGCGCAGCAGATGTGATTCGCGGTGTCGCAGTTGTTGCTGCAGCAATCCGCGTTCGCGTTGCACGACGCCCCCACGCCGGGCTGGCAAGTCGCGCTCGCGGCTGCCTCGGCCTCGGAGCCGCCGTCGGCGCCGCCCGAGCCGCCCGAGCCGTCGCTTCCGTCGGAGCTGCTGCCCGTGGGCGAGCGCGCGTCGGCGGCGTCGTACCCCCGGCCCGCGTCCGTCGCGCCGGCCGAGGCATCGGCAGTCTCCTGCCCCAGCGTATCGACGGGACGCGCGCTCCCGCAGGCCGCGAGGACGACGCCCAGCACGGCGCAGCACACTGTCCTGGGTCGCCTCAGCATGGGTGGCAGTGTAGCGCGTCAACGCGCCTTGCTGCATATCGCAAGGATCGTAAGCACGAGCCCGAGCGGAAGATCGCGACGTTTCTATGGGTCGATTTCCGGAGAACGCCCGTGTCAATCCTGTCCCGCGTCGTGCATGCACTTGATGCTGTAACCGCTCGCGCATGTTGACGGAGGACGGCTCGACTTCGCTGACGTGACCCATCACGGGGCCCTGACTCGGGTCAGGGCTGCGTTCAAGTTCCGCGATCTTCGTTCGGTACCAGTCACGTGCCTCTTCTTCTGACCCCGACCAGATCGGCTAACGTCCCCCGCACCGATGAAACCCTCCGGCCTCCTCCTGGTCCTCGCCGCCGCCGCGGGCTGCGCGCCCCGGCCCGCCGCCCCCATCCCCCCCGTGACCTCCGCGACCCCCGGCCCCGCGACGCTCCCGCCCGTCCCGGATGCCCCCGCGCCCGCGCCCTCCGCCTCCGCGTACACCGGCCACGGCGCCGACACGATCCCCCCGGAGGTCCTCGCGAAGTACCGCCCGCGGTCGCTCCCGCCCGAGCTCGCGCGCCACATCGAGTCGCTCATGGATGTCCGCGCGCCCGGCATCGGCCGCCTCGCGCCGTCCGGCAAGGCCATGTACTTCTCCTGGAGCATCACCGGAGTCGGTCAGGTCTGGAAGCTCGACGGGCCGCGGCGCTTCCCCGAGCAGCTCACCGGCGGCGAGGACAGCACCTGGCTCGCCGCGATCACCCCCGACGGTCGCGAGCTCGTCGTGCAGCGCGACCGCAAGGGGGAGGAGAACCCGGGGCTCTACCTCCAGCCGCCGGGCGGCGGCCCGCTCGAGACGATCCAGCACGTCCACGGCGTGCAGACGCTCTTCGAGGCCGTCTCGAGCGACTCGCGGCAGGTGTACTTCACCTCGAACGACCGCAAGCCGGACGCCTACGTCGTCTACCGGTGGGACGTCGCCAGGAAGGCGAAGGAGGTCGTCTTCGACCGCGAGCCCGGGCTCTGGCACGTCTCGGACCTGAGGGACGACGGCAGGCTGCTGCTCCGCAAGGAGACCGGCTCGATGACCGCCGAGTACTCCGAGTGGAACCCCGCCAAGCAGACCCTCGTACCGCTCGTCGGCCAGGGCGAGACGGAGGAGTACGACGCCCGCTACGGCGCGCGCGAGGGCGAGCTCGTGGTGATGACCAACAAGCCCGGCGAGTTCCGGCGGCTGTACGACTGGCGCGATGGCAAGCTGACCCCCGTCGGCGACGACGTGAAGTTCGACGTCGACGGCTTCGACGTCGACCGCAAGCGCACGCGCGTCGTCTACACGACCAACGAGAACGGCTTCACGCGCCCGCACGCGCTGGACGCGAGGACGTTCAGGCACCTCGAGGTGCCCGCCCCCGCGGACGTCGACCACGTCTCCTTCGGCCCCACCACGCCCGATGCGCGCTTCACCTCGATCGGCGTCGACGACGGGCGCCACCCGCTGCGCGCGTACGTCCTCGACTGGACCACCGGCAAGCTCGAGACCTGGCACGCGCCGAGTACGCCCGAGATCGACACGACCGCCTTCGCGCGCGCGCAGCTCGACACGTACCCGGCGCGCGACGGGGCCCGGATCCCCGTTCTGATCCGCAAGCCCGAGAAGTGCGCGCCGGAGCCGTGCCCCGTCGTGGTCAGCTTCCACGGCGGGCCCGAGGGGCAGGCTCGCCCGGGGTTCAGCGTGGGCGCGCAGATGTTCGTCGACGCCGGCTTCGTCTACGTCGAGCCGAACGTGCGCGGGAGCGACGGGTACGGCAAGACCTGGCTTCACGCCGACGACGGCCCGAAGCGGCTCGACGTGATCACCGACATCGAGGACGCGGCGAGGTGGGCGCGGGCCCGGTTCGCCTCCGGCGGCAAGGAGCCCAGGGTGGGCATCTACGGCGGGAGCTACGGGGGCTACTCGGCGCTGATGGGCATGACCATGTTCGCCGGCGCTTACGACGCGGGGGTGGACGTCGTCGGCATCAGCGATCTCCGGACGTTCCTCCTGAACACGGCGCCGTACCGGAGGATCCTGCGAATCAGCGAGTACGGGGACCCCGACCGGGACGCCGACGCGCTCGCGAAGCTCTCCCCGATGACGTACGTCGACCGGGTCAAGGCCCCCGTGCTCGTCATGCAGGGCGCCAGCGACCCGCGCGTGCCGGCGGGCGAGGCGATCCAGATCCACGACGCCCTCGAGAAGAAGGGCGTCCCCTGCGAGCTGGCGATCTTCCCGGACGAGGGGCACGGCGCGCAGAAGCGCGCGAACAAGGTGCTCATGCTCGGCCGCTCGATCGCGTTTCTGCGCGAGCACCTCGCCGGCGCGCCGTGAGCTCTCCCGCGAAGCACAGGGCGCTGCGCCTGATGCACGGCGAGCTCGACGCGTGCCGCGTGTGCCCGAACATGATCGGTCCGGTCGTGCACGGGGCCCCGGTGGTGAGCCGCGTCATCCTCGTCGGCCAGGCGCCGGGCCCGCGCGAGGGGTCGTTCGGCCGGCCCTTCGCGTGGACGGCCGGGCGGACCATGTTCCGCTGGTTCGAGGAGGCCATGGGCGTCGGCGAGGACGGCTTCCGCGCGGGCGTCTACATCGCCGCGGTCGCGCGGTGCTTCCCCGGCAAGGCCAGCGGCGGGGGCGACCGGCGACCCGACGCCGACGAGATCGCCCGGTGCGAGGGGTGGCTCCAGAGGGAGGCCGCGATCCTCGAGCCCGAGCTGGTGGTCCCGGTGGGGACGCTGGCCATCGAGCGAGTGCTGGGCGAGAAGATGCCGCTCGCCGAGATCGTCGGCGAGCTGCGGCGAGCCCGCTGGCACGGGCGCGAGGTGGACGTCATCGCGCTCCCCCATCCGAGCGGGGCGTCGACCTGGCACCGGATGGAGCCGGGAAAGACTCTGCTCGCCAGGGCGCTGCGCAGGCTGGCGAGGCATCCTGCCATGGCCGCGCTCGCTCGCGAGTGAGCTCGCTTGGATGGCGCGTGACGCCGACGCGCTCCCGTGGCAACGATCTTGCCCATGTCCTCTCTCGATCACGTGACTCTCACCGTGAGCGACTACGCGCGCTCGCGAGCGTTCTACGAGAAGGCGCTCGCGCCCCTCGGCATCAAGAAGGTCATGGAGTTCGGGCAGGCGTGCGGCTTCGGCCGCGACGGCAAGCCGGACTTCTGGATCGGCGCGGGCCCCTCGTCGTTCCAGAAGCCCGAGCACGTGCGGATCATCACGCCGGCGCACGTTGCCTTCTCCGCGCACGACCGCGCGGGGGTCGACGCGTTCTACAAGGCGGCGATGGAGGCCGGCGCGAAGGACTTCGGCGCCCCCGGGCTGCGGACGCAGTACCACCCGAAGTACTACGGCGCATTCGTGCTCGACCCCGACGGGCACGACGTCGAGGCGGTGTTCCACGGGGGCTAGCCGGCCAACCGCGCGAGGGCTAGCCGCATGTCATCCCGAGCGAAGCGAGGGATGACACGGGGGGGCTCCTACGCCGTACCGTGGCCGCCGCTCTCCCCCCGCGCGCGCAGGCCCGCCTGGGCCGCAGCCAGCCGCGCCACCGGCACGCGGAACGGGCTGCAGCTCACGTACGCGAGCCCGAGCTTGTGGAAGAACTGGATGCTCGCGGGATCGCCCCCGTGCTCGCCGCAGATGCCCAGCTTCAGGTCCGGCCGCGCGCGCCGGCCGCGCTCGACGGCCAGCGCCACCAGCGCCCCGACTCCCTCCAGGTCGAGCGACACGAACGGGTCCCGCGGCAGCAGCCCGCCCTCGACGTACGCCGGGAGGAACTTGCCAGCGTCGTCCCGCGAGAGGCCCATGGTGGCCTGGGTCAGGTCGTTCGTCCCGAACGAGAAGAACTCTGCCGCCTGCGCCAGCTCGCCCGCCAGCAGCGCGGCGCGCGGCAGCTCGATCATCGTGCCGAACGAGAAGGGGACCTGCTTGCCCGCCGCGTCGAGGACCTCCCCGGCCACCCGGTCGACGATCGCGCGCGTGCGCTCGAGCTCCGCCCGCGTCATCGCCAGCGGGATCATGATCTCGGGATGAACCTGGGCGCCCTCGCCGGCCAGCTGCAGCGCCGCCTCGAGGATCGCCCGGACCTGCATCGCGTAGATCTCGGGGTAGGTGATCGCCAGCCTGCACCCGCGGTGGCCGAGCATCGGATTGTACTCGTGCAGGTCACGGGTACGCTGCACCAGCTTCTGCACCGGCACGCCCATCGTGCGCGAGAGATGCTCGATCTGCTTCGGCTCGGTCGGCAAGAACTCGTGCAGCGGGGGGTCGAGCAGGCGGATCGTCACCGGCAGGCCGCGCATCTCGCGGAAGATCCCCACGAAGTCCTCGCGCTGGAACGGCAGGAGCTTCGCCAGCGCCGCCGCCCGGCCGCGCGAGTCGTCCGCGAGGATCATCTCGCGCATCGCCTCGATCCGCTCCTCCTCGAAGAACATGTGCTCGGTCCGGCACAGGCCGATCCCCTCGGCCCCGAACGCGCGCGCGGTGCGGGCGTCGAGCGGAGTGTCGGCGTTGGCGCGGACCTTCATCGTGCGCGACGCGTCGGCCCACGACATCAGCTCGCCGAACTCGCCGCTGAGCGCGGCGTTCACGGTCGGGACGGCGCCCTCGTACAGGTGGCCGCTGCCGCCATCGAGGGTGATGACGTCGCCCTTCTTGATCGTCACGTTCTCGGTCGCCCGGCCGGCCTCGTCGTAGACGGTGATCGTCATCGTCTGGGCCTCGTAGTTGACGGCCGCGGCGCTGACGCCGGCCACGCAGGGCTTGCCCATGCCGCGCGCGACGACGGCCGCGTGGCTCGTCATCCCTCCCCGCGCCGTCAGCACGCCGCGCGCCGCCTTCATGCCGTGGATGTCCTCGGGCGACGTCTCCATCCGCACGAGGATGACCGGCTTGCCCTGGCCGGCGCGCCGCTCGGCCTCGTCGGCGCTGAAGACGACGTGCCCGCTCGCGGCGCCGGGGCTCGCCGGAAGCCCGCGCGCCAGCAGCCTCTTCTTCGCGTTCGGGTCGAGCGTCGGGTGCAGGAGCTGGTCGATGCCGCCCGCGTCGACGCGGAGCACCGCCTCGTCCTTCGTGATGAGCCCCTCCTTGACCATGTCCACGGCCACCCGCACGGCCGCGCGCGCCGCGCGCTTCGCCGTCCGGCACTGCAGCATGTAGAGCTTGCCGCCCTGGATGGTGAACTCCAGATCCTGCATGTCGCGGAAGTGGCGCTCGAGCGTCGTTGCGATGCGATCGAGCTCGCGATACGCCTCGGGCATCTGCTTCTCGAGCGAGCTGTCCTGGTCGTGGCCGGCCGCCCGGATCGGCTGCGGCGTCCGGATGCCCGCCACGACGTCCTCCCCCTGGGCGTTCGGCAGCCACTCGCCGTAGAAGAGCTTCTCGCCGGTCGACGGGTCGCGCGTGAAGGCCACGCCGGTGGCGCTCGTCTCGCCCAGGTTGCCGAAGACCATCGC
>PLYU01000258.1:0-18311 GCA_003153495.1 Myxococcales bacterium | reverse complement strand
CCAGCGCCTTCAGCTCCTCGGCGGGAATGTCGGAGTCGGGCACCGAGCGCTTCAGCTCCTCGGCGTTCAGGCGCGTCCGGTCGACCCCCTTCGACGCGGCCACGCGGCCGCGCGCCTCGTCGAGCGCCCGCTCGAAGGGGTCCTTCGACACGCCGAGCGCGATGCTCGCGTGCANNAGGATCGTATCCATCATGCCCGGCATCGACGCGCGCGCGCCAGAGCGGACGCTCACGAGCAGCGGCGCGGCCGCGTCCCCCAGGCGGGCGCCCATGGACTTCTCGAGGCGCGCGAGGGCGCTCTCGATCTCGGTCCGAACCTCGGGCCCGATGCGCTGGGACCTGGTGAACGCTGCGCACACGTCCGTCGCGATCGTGAAGCCCGGCGGGACCGGCAGACCCAGGGCCGTCATCTCGGCCAGGCCGGCGCCCTTGCCGCCGAGGAGATCCCGACGCTTCGGATCGCCCTCGGGGTGACCGTCGCCGAAGAAGAACACGCTTTTCGCCATCGCCGTCTTCCTGTGAATGGGGGGCAGCGACTGTAGCAGAGGGGAAGGGGACAGGCGCCGTGGCATACTCCGCCGGTGCGACCGGCCCGAGGGAACCTGACGGCGGTCTTCGTGGGGCTCGCCCTCGGCTGCGGCTCGTCCGGGGGAGCTCCCGGCGCCGCCGCGGACGGGGAGGCGGGCGCCGCCGCCGAGGCGGCGGGCCCGGAGTCGGGCGCCGACGCGCCCACCGGAACCAAGGGCGTGCACTGTGCGCGCTCGCCTGGGCCGGGGCCGGGGTACGTCGACGCCGGGGCCCCCGTCCCGGGCCAGCTGGCGCTCCCGCAGGTGAGCTACGAGGGGGGGCCGCTGCTCGCGCAGCCCACGCTCATCGCGGTGACGTACGCGGGCGACCCCGAGGCGCCGGACCTCGAGGACTTCGTGGCATCCATCGGGTGCACCGCGTACTGGCGCGCGACGGCCGGCGAGTACGGCATCGGCGACGCAGTGGCCGGCCCCCCGGTCCGCGTGGCCGAGAGCGCCCCGGCGAACCTCAACGACTCGGTGCTGGGAGCGTGGCTCGCGCGCAAGATCGATGGCAACGACCCCCTGTTCCCGAGGCCCGCGCCTGGCACCGTGTACGTCATCTTCTTCCCGGCCACGACGCAGATCACCGAGGGGACCGGCGGGACGAGCTGCGTGAGCTTCTCGGGCTATCACGAGTCGGCCGCGCTCTCGGACGGGACACCCCTGATCTACGCGGTGTTGCCGCGGTGCTCGACGCAGGCCGCGCAGCTCACCGCGTCGGCCAGCCACGAGATCGTCGAGGCGGTGACCGACCCGATCCCCGATACGCAGCCGGCGTACGGTCTGCCGGACTCGAACCACCTCGGCTGGGCGCTGGCGGGCGCGGGGGAGGTCGGAGACATGTGCGACTTCCTGCCGGACTCGGTCTTCCAGCCGGCGGGCTTCCCGTGGGCCGTGCAGCGGATCTGGTCGAACCGCGCGGCGGGGCAGAAGACGAACCCGTGCGTGCCGGCGGCGACGACGGATTACTTCTACGCCGCGCCCGTCATGGCAGACTCGGTCACGCTCGACCTGACGGGGGTGCCGCAGACGGTCGCCGCGGTCCACGTGCCGGTCGGGGGGAGCGCGACGGTCGCCGTGAAGCTGGTCGGTTCGGCGCGGGTGCAGATTGCCGTGAGCGCGCTCGACGCGGCGCACCTCACGGGCGCCACGCCCCGGCTGACGCTGACGCTGGACGCGCCGGTCGGGGTGCCGGGGGACACTCTTCACCTGACGATCACGAAGCTCTTCGGCGATCCGTCGGGGGCGGAGGCGTTCGGGCTGGTGACGATCGCGAACGGGCAGCAGAGCTTCTTCTGGGGGATCACGGCGGACTGAGGGGGCACTGCGATCGCGACCACGTCCACGACCCACGTACCCTTCGCGGTTCAGAAGATGTGATTGAAGTTCAGATACAACCCGCTGTCCTCGTCGCTGAACCCGTAGTCGGCCATGATGATCGTCGCCTCGTTCCACGCGACGCGCAGCCCCGCCCCCTGCGAGCGCTGCCAGCCCGCGAGCGTCGTCTGATCCACGTCGTCGAACACCCGGCCGACGTCGAGGAACGGCACCGCGATGAGCCCGAAGCCCTGCCCCAGCGCCCGGAACTTCGCGAACGTCCACCGCACCTCGTAGTTGGTGAGCGCGATGATCGGCCCGACGAAGCGGTTCTGCGCGAAGCCCCGCATCGTCCGGAAGCCGCCGAGCCCCGTGTGGTTGTCGTCGATGAACGGGAGCTCCGCCTGCGAGAAGAACGGCGTCCGCTTGCTCTGCACCTCGTAGAGGCCGCGCAGGGCGAGCACGAGGTCGGCCGCCCTCGGCACCGGGCTGTAGAAGCCCCGCACCGACAGCATCAGGCGCATGTACTCGTACTGCGAGCCCAGCGCCCGGGTGCCGTACTCTCCCGACAGCTCGGCGTAGACGCCCGAGTTAGGATCCGGCTCGAAGTCGCGCGTGTCGACCGAGAGCCCTAGACGCAGAGTGTTGTCCCACCCGCCGGAGCAGCCGATGATCCGCCCTGTGGCGCAGTCGGCGCCCAGGAGCGTGGTCGCCTCGGGCGCGCGGACGGTGTTGCCGCCCGGATCGGTGGCGCTCGTGGGGACCGACGACCCCGAGTAGTCGTGCAGGTCCATGTACGCGAAGTTCGCCCCCACCATCGACCGGAGCACCCCGCCGGCGAGGAGCCGCTCCAGGGCGAGCTGCAGCACCGGCCGGCGGAACTCGAAGGTGTTGTAGCGGGCGTACGTCGTCCCGTCGGGCTGCATGGCGGAGGTCGCGGTCTGGTAGTCGCTCATCTTCGCGAAAGTCCGGCCGGGCGCCCCGGGAAAGGAGAGCGGCGCCATGCTCCGCGAGCCGACGCCGAAGTACGGCCAGTCGGTCGCCGCCTCGAACTCGAGGGTCACGCGCACGCGGTAGAGCGAACCGAGGAACGTCGGCGCGTCGTAGTCGATGACGTGGTCCTGCGCGCCGCCGGAGCTGAAGAAGGTCTGCGCGAACAGTCGGTGCAGGTAGGGCGTGTACGCGAAGAGCGGGTCCTGCCGGTAGCCGTCGTAGTAGTAGTAGACGCGGGCGCCGGCCCCGACGCCGTAGTTCGGGTCATAGGCCAGGAGCGGGAGGCCGGTGAAGTAGCCGCCCTCGTTCTTCCTCGCGTAGTCGTCGTCGGTGAGCCGCTGAGCGCCGCCGAAGCCCGGAGCCCGTCTGGCGAGCACGAGCGCCCCCGGGGGGAGGCTATCGGGCGGCGCGAGCGCCCCCTCCTCCGCGCGCGCGTCGCCGCTCACCGCCAGGGCCAGGGCCAGGGCCAGTGCAACGAGCCGCGCGGCAAGGCGACGCATCCAGCCAGCAGGCTACCTCACTCCCGGCGCTGGCGAGCGGAGCCCCGGTCACCCGAACGCTGGCATCCCCGCGATCCGGGCAAACGCATCCGCTGGCGCGTCGGGCGAGAACGGGGCGGACGACCGCGAGAGGCGCTCGAGCCAGCGACGGTCGAGCGGCCTCTCGAGGTCCTCGAGGCGGGTCGCCGCCACCGTGGCCTGCCGTCCCGACGGCAGCACTTCCCCGAGCCCCACGTCGAACCCCGCGAGGAGCAGCGCGGTGCGGGTGGCGGTCGCGCCGCTGTACGTGTGCACGGTCGCGCCGTCGCGGCACAGGCGGCGGAGCGCGGTGAACGCGGCGACGCTCCAGAGCCCGGGGTTCGCGCGCGGCGAGAACGGGTCCCAGTACACGATGTCGGCCGATGCTGGGGGCTCGTCGAGCAGCGTCGATGGAAGCTCGCCCGGCGAGGCCCGCCACACGGTGTTCGCTCCCTCGGCCTGCCGGTGATCGAGCAGCCGTGAGCCGGCCGCCAGCGCCGTTCCGGTGAGGCCGAACGCCGCCCGGTGCTCCGGCGCCAGCGCGAGCTCGAGGGCCGCGAAGGTCCGGTCGAAGCTGACGATGTGCAGCTTCCTGACGCAGGCGACGCGCGCCTCGGAGAGCGCCCATGCCGCGGCCGCGTTGGACCCGGCACCGAGCCCCACGTCCAGGAGCACCAGCGACCCGGGCTCCGCCGCGCCGAGTCGCTCCTCGAGCCGCGAGGGCCGCACGTAGAGGCTCCGGGGCTCCTCGGTCGGACCCGAGAGCGGGTGCATGACCTCTCCGGTCCGCCGGTCGAGCATCGCTCGCACGCCGCTGCGCGTCGCGACGACCTCGAACGCCTGAGGCTCGCTCATCCGGGCAAGGCCGCCCCTCCGAGGCGCCGATCCGAGTGCTCGTGGCGATCGATCGCGTCGAGCTTCTGCTTCGCGAACGCCGCATAGTTGCCGAGCGCGATCGCCGCGCGCGCCTCGGCCATCAGCGCGTGGTAGTGGCGCAGGTTGTGGAGCGACAGCAGCCGCGGGCCGAGCGGCTCGCTGCACTTGAACAGGTGGTGCAGGTACGCGCGGCTGAACTTCGCGCAGGTCGAGCAGTCGCACCCGGCGTCGAGCGGGACGTCGGCGTGCGCGGCCGGGCCGCGCGTGATCCGCACGCGCCCCGTGGAGGTGAACGCCGTCCCCTGCCACGCCAGGTGGGTCGGCAGCACGCAGTCGAACAGGTCGATCCCCGCCGACACCGCGTGAACCAGATCCGCCGGGGTGCCGACGCCCATCAGGTAGCGCGGACGATCCGCAGGCAGCAGCTCGGCGGCGAAGTGGGTGATGTGCTCGCGCTCGGCGCGGGTGTCGCCGACCGCGAGACCGCCGAGCGCGAAGCCGTCGAAGGGGTGCTCGGCCAGGACCCCGGCGGACTCCCTGCGCAGGTCCGCGTTCACGCCGCCCTGGACGATCGCGAAGAGCGCCTGCTCCGACCGGCGAGCGGCGAGGCTTCGCAGCGCCCACCGGTGCGTGCGCTCCATGGCATCCCGCAGCGCGGTCGCGTCCGCCGTCGAGTCGAGGCAGACGTCGAGCGCCATCATGATGTCCGACCCGATCGCCGTCTGCATCTCGATGGACCGCTCGGGCGAGAGCAGGTGGGTGCGCCCGTCGACATAGGAGCGAAACCGCGCCCCCTCTTCGCCGACGGTGCGGTCTGCCGCGAGCGAGAAGATCTGGTAGCCGCCCGAGTCGGTCAGCACCGGGCCGTTCCATCCCATGAACCGGTGAATGCCGCCGACGCGGCGGAACAGGTCCGGCCCCGGCCTGAGCATCAGGTGGTACGTGTTGCCGAGGACGACCTGGGCTCCCACCTCGGCGAGGTCCGCCGGCGTCAGGCCGGTGACGGTGGCCCGCGTGCCGACGGCCATGAACGCGGGCGTCTCGATGGGCCCGTGGGCCGTGACGACGCGACCGCGACGCGCCCGGGACGCCGCGTCGGACGCGCCGGGGGTGAAGGGGAGCAGGCGTGGGGCCACGGCGCGGAGGCTACCGTGGTTCTTGCTCTCGAGGCCCTGGCGACTATATTTTCAACTACATGGCTACGAGCTTACACATCCCCGGCCCGCTGCTCGATGCGGTGGACCGTCGCGCGCGCCATCTCAAGATGAGCCGCAACCGTTTCATCGTGCGCGCGCTGGAGAAAGAGGTCGGGCGCGACGACCCGTGGTCGCCGGGCTTCTTCGAGCGGCTCGCGCGCATCGAGCCGGACGACGCCGCTGCCATCGACGAGATGGTCGAAGCCATCCGCGCCGGACGTACGCGCAAGGGACCGCCGGCGCTGTGAGATACGTGCTCGATACGAACGTCGTCTCGGCGCTGATGCGCGGCGACGCTGCCGTGCTGGACGCGCTCAGGCACAAACCGAAGGCCGACGTGTCCGTCCCGCAGCCCGTATTCGCGGAGATTGCGTACGGCATCGAGCGACTGGCGCGCTCGCGCAAGAGAGCGACCCTCGAGAAGAGGCTGGCCATGATCAAAGCGGAGCTGGCCCGCGCGCCGTGGACGGACGAAGTGAGCGAGCGCTTCGGTGCGATCAAGGCGGCTCTCGAGCGCAAAGGCGCGCGTATCGAAGATCTCGACGTAGCCATCGCCGCGCATGCAGTCGCCGTCGGCGCCGTCCTGGTGACGGCGAATCTGCGGCACATGGTGCGGGTACCCGGGCTAGAGGTGCACGACTGGGCGCACGCGGACGCGCAGTGGTGAGCTGATGAAAGCCATTCCGGCGATCAAACAAGCCAGGACGGCGGCCAGGCCCTCTCGTGCGACAACGGCATCCGGTAACGGGCGGGGCCGGGCAGCTGGCTTCCCGGACGCGATTCGACACGCGAACGTACCGCGCGCGACGGTGTGCCGGTCGAGGTCGACCTCGCGCCCCGCTACTCCGCCGCCATCGGCGTCCGCTCCTCGCGCGCCAGCTCCGTGATCCGGTTCCTCCCGTCCACGTGCACCACGCGAGGGCGCCGCGCCGCGGCCTCCTCTTCCGTCATCCACCCGTAGGCCGCGAGGATCACCAGGTCCCCCGCCTTGACCAGGTGCGCCGCCGCCCCGTTGATACCCACCTCGCCCGAACCGCGTCGCCCCGGGATCACGTACGTCGAGATCCGCGCGCCGTTCGTCACGTCGTAGATGTCGATCTTCTCGTTTTCCAGGAAGCCCGCGGCTTCGATCAGGTCGACGTCGATCGTCACCGAGCCCACGTAGTCCAGATCCGCCCGCGTCACCGTCGCGCGGTGGACCTTGCCCAGCAAGAAATGTCGTAGCACGCTATCCTCCGGTCGGGGCCTAAGGGGTCCCCGCCACGGCTTAAAATGACGCCAAGATGACCCGAGGTCAACGGGTTCGGTGAGTCCGGTACACCCGCAGGGCGAGCGCACCCGCCGGGTGGGCCCGCAGCTCGTCGATCTCCCGCCCCAGAGCCGCCGGAAGGGCCTCCACCGGGGGCAGGGGGAAAGGCACCTCCGCCGGCCCCAGCAGCGGGGCGGCCAGCGCCGCGAACGTGATGTCCGCCGCCCCGAACCGGTCCCCCATCAGGTAGGGCCGCCCGTCCTTCAGGCGCGCCGCCACCTCGTCGAACACCGCCCGGTAGCGGTCCCGCGACGCGACCGCGCCCGCCTCGTCGATCCTCATGTGCCGCCGCATGAACCGCCGCAGCACCGGGAACAGCGCCCGCAGCCCGACGCGCTCGGCCCGCGGCGTCGACGCGTCCATCAGCCTCAGCGTCAGCGCGCGATCGGGCAGCACGTGAAAGTACCCGAAGCGCCGCACGTGCGGCCCGAGGTCGCGGTCGAAGCGGCGCTCGAGGGCGAGCGCCTCGTCGCGGCCTGGCCCCTCGGGGGGCAAGAGCTTGCGCTCCGCGCCGGCGCGCTCGTCGGCCCACCGGACGATGAGCGGCGAGTCGTCGAGCGCGCTGCCGTCGTCCAGCACCAGCACCGGCACCGTGTTGCGCCCCCCCGCCCGGCGCGTCGCGATGCGGTGGAAGCCGGGGACGTGGCCCTCCTCGCGGTAGTCAACCCTCGCGTAGTCCAGCGCCCAGCGGGCCTTCTCGCAGTAGTGGCTGAACGGGATGGTGACGAGGGTCGTCATGCGAGCCTGGAGAAGTCCGCGATGCGCAGCATCGACTGCGCCCCGTACGCCAGCGTCTCGAGCCTGGCCCCCGTGAGCGGGTCGCCCGGGTCGTTCACCAGGGTCTCGGCGAAGACGCGGTCGAGCACGGTGGCGACCTGCCCCATGCTCATCAGCGCGCTTCGCACCGCGCTCTCGGTCGTGAGCATCTGCGTCGCCTCGTTCAGCTCGCTCACGAGCTTCACGATGACCAGGTCGTCCTTCTTCGCGCTCCCCCGGAAGGCCTCGGCGAGGTGCAAGACCGGCCGCGCCTCGCGGCTGATCCCGGCCAGCCGCTTGGCCACGAGCTTCGCCTTGTCGAGCCAGGGCTCGTTCGCGTCGACGACCGCCTGCAGCGCGCGCGTCCGGGCGAGCGCGGCGACCACGTCGCGCAGCGCCGCCGGTCCGCTCGCGGCGATGACCGCGTCGGCGACCGCGGTGCTCGTGGCGCTCGCGAGCAGACCCCTCAGGCGCTCGGTGGCGAACTCCTCGAGCTTGGCGACCGTCTCGAGCCTCGACAGGTCGAGCTTCTTGCCGGCGAGGCCGTCGCAGGCGACGCCCAGCACCTCGGAGAAGGCGATCGCTCCGTAGCCCCGGTCCATCAGCGTGCGCAGCACGGCGATGCACGCGCGCCGCAGCGCGAAGGGGTCGGCGGCGCCGGTGGGGGCCAGGCCGACGGCGAAGCACCCCGCCAGCGTGTCGAACCGGTCCGCCAGGGCGACCACCGCCGACACATCGTCGGGGGCCACGTCGTCGTGCGCGCCGACGGGTCTGTAGTGGTCCCGGATGCCGTCGGCCACCTGGCGAGGCTCGCCCTGGGCCGTCGCGTAGGCGCGCCCCATGTGCCCCTGCAGCTCGGGGAACTCGCCGACCATCAGCGTCACCAGGTCGCACTTGCAGAGCCGGGCGGCGCGGTCGATGTTCCGCCGGTCCGCCTCCGAGAGACCCAGCGCCTGCGCGAGGTGCGACGCCAGCGCGACGACGCGGTCGACCTTCTCCTTCACCGTGCCGAGCCGGTTGTGGAACACGATGCCGCCGAGCCTGTCGGCGCGCGCGGAGAGCGGAGACTTCTGGTCCTCGAGCCAGAAGAACCGGGCGTCGGAGAGGCGCGCGCGCATCACGCGGTCGGTGCCCTTCGCGATGAGGTCAGGCCGGTTCGCGGTGTTGACGACCGCCAGGTAGCTCGGGAGAAGCTCGTCGGGCCCCTTGTGGACGCAGAAGTACCGCTGGTGGCCGCGCGCGACGGCGCGGATGACGGCCGCGGGGAGCGCGAGGAACGCGCGGTCGAACGAGCCGGTGATGACCTGGGGCTCCTCCACGAGCGAAGCGTTCTCGTCGACGAGCATGGGCTCGTCGTCGTAGTCCCCGCCCGCGGCGCTCGCCGCCGCCTTCACGCGCTCCATCATCGTGCGGACGCGCTCGTCGCGATCGACCAGCACGTGCCGCTCCCGGAGCTGCGCGACGTACCCGTCCGGGGTCTTCACGTCGAACGCGCCCGGCGCGAGGAAGCGGTGGCCGCGCGAGCTCCTGCCGCTGGTCACCCCGGCGAAGGAGACGGGCACCACCTCTTCGCCCAGCAGCGCCACCATCCACTGCACCGGGCGCCCGAAGGTCGCGTCGAGATCGGCCCAGCGCATCGACTTCTTGAACGGGACGGCGGCGCAGACGCGGGCGAGTACGCTTCCCAGCAGCTCCATCGCCGGGCGTCCCTGCTCCACGCGCCGCCCGACCACGTACTTCCCGGCCTTCTGGCGGGGCCCGGCGGGCCGCTCGACGACGCTGAGCGACGTCACCGGTACGCCGAGCCTGGCCGCGAACGCCTCGGCGGCCCTGGTGGGCGCGCCGTCCTTGAACGCGGCCGTCTCGGGCGGACCGACCACCTCTTCGTCCAGGTCCAGCTGGCGCGTCGCCACGTCGTGCACGACGACCGCGAGGCGCCGCGGCGTCCCGAGCGCGCGGACGTCCTTGTGGGTCAGGCGGGCGTTCGCGAGCTCGTCCGCGAGGATCTTCGGAAGGGCCTCAAGGGCGGCGTCGACGAAGGAAGATGGCAGCTCTTCGGCGCCGATCTCGAAGAGGAGGGGGAGGGCGGACATCGGGAGCCGAAGGATTAGTGCGGAAGGGGGTCGGGGTCGAGTGCGCGCACCCGCATCCGGCCCCGGCGCCATGGAACCGCGAGGTCATGGGACGCGTTCTGGCGTCGCCCCCGCGCAGTTGACGCCTAACCGCCATTCGCTGTACGCCGCGGGGCGGAGGAAACTTTCATGACCCTACGAACATCGCTCGCGATCCTGGCGTGCATGGGTTCGGCCGCGTGTGGCGCCGAGACGGCATCCGCCCCCCCGGCCCCCCCCCCGCCCGGCTCGTCGGCCACGGCAGCGGCCAGCGCGCCGCCTGCGGAGGCGCCCGCTCCGGCGCCGAAGCCCTCGATGGCCGACATGCAGAAGGCGACGCTCGCCTCCCTTCTCGCCGCCTTCAACGGTCACGACGCCAAGAAGCTCGGCGATGCCTACGCCCAGGACGCGGTCCTCGCGGAGCCCGCGCCCGAGGGCATGAAGGAGACGAAGGGACGTGAGGCGATCGTCTCGATGCACGACGGGCTGTTCAAGCACGTGCCGGACGTCGCGATCGCCCCCTCGCGCGTCTTCCACATCGGGGACGTCCTCGTCGTCGAGTGGGTCGGCAGTGGGAGCGACGGCGCCAAGAAGACGTCCTTCCAGGGCGCGATGGCGCTCACGTTCGACCAGGGCGGGCTGATCAAGGCGGACCACACGTACATGGACAGCGCCACGATCGCGATGCAGCTCGGCCACGCGCCGGGCAAGCCGCGACCGCTCGCCACGCCGCCCTCGGGCGCCCCGCAGACGGTCGTCGCGAGCGGCTCCGACGACGAGAAGAAGACCGCCGAGACGCTGCGCGCGAACTGGCCCGCGAGCTGGCCGAAGAAGGACCTCAAGGCCTTCGAGACCTCCATCACCGACGACGCCGTGCACTCGGATCTCGGCTTCCCGGCTGACGCCGTCGGCAAGAAGGCGAACGTCGCCGAGCTGCAGATGTTCGCCAAGTCGGTCCCCGACATGCAGGTCGAGCTGACCAGCGTGTGGGCCGCCGGCAACGTCGCGATCGCCGAGTTCGTCTTCAGCGGCACGCAGAAGGGTCCCATCGGGGCGCTCAAGGCGACCGGCAAGAAGTTCACGGTGCACGGCCTGGACGTCGACGAGTTCAAGGACGGCAAGCTCGCGAAGGCCACGACGTACGACAACGCGGTCGAGTTCCTGACGCAGCTCGGCTTCATGCCGCCCGAGGGAGCCGCCGGGGCACCGAAGCCGGCCGCCGCCCCGAAGGCCGCCGCCCCCGCGCCGAAGGCCGACAAGGCGCCCAAGACGAAGTGACGCCAGCGCCCCCGTTCGTCTTCGAGCCCATCGGGGTCGTCCGGTCTCCGTTCGACGAGCGCGCCGCAGCCCCGCGCCAGGCCAGCCTGGCGCGCGGCGTCGAGGGGCGCATCGAGCTGTTCGAGGGCCACGGATACGAGGACGCCCTGTCGGGGCTCGCCGGCTGGGACTACGCGTGGGTCATCTTCGTCTTCCACAAGAACGTCGAGCAGGGGCGGGGATGGAAGCCGAAGGTCCTCCCGCCGCGCAGCGACTCCAGGCGCGGCGTCTTCGGCACGCGCTCGCCGCACCGCCCGAACCCCATCGGGTTGAGCGCCGTCAAGATCGTGCGCGTCGACGGGCTCGTCGTGCACGTCACCGACCTCGACGTCCTCGACGGCAGCCCGGTGCTCGACCTCAAGCCCTACGTCCCTTACGCGGACGCTCACCCCGACGCGCGCAGCGGGTGGCTCGAGCCGCGCGATCCGCTGCCGGCGTGGCAGGTCGCGTACGACGACGCTGCGCGCGCGCAGCTCGCCTGGCTGGCGGGCAGGGGCGTCGACCTCCAGGGCGCGATCGACTCGGCGCTCGCCCTCGGGCCGCGCCCGCACGCCTACAGGCGCATCCGCAAGAGCGGCGACGCAATGTGCCTCTCCCTCAAGGAGTGGCGCGTCGACTTCTCGGTGTGCGAGTCGGCCCTCGTCGTACATGGGCTGCGCACGGGCTACCGCCCTCGAGAGATCGCGCGGGGCCTGCCGGCGCTCGAGGTGCACCGCGCGTTCGTCGCCTGGCTCGCCGGGGCGTAAGCTGGAGGATGGCGTCGAGCGTGCGGGACCTCTTCACCATCGGAGTCGGCCGTCCGCGGGAGTGTTCGTCTTGCTCATGACGGATCGCCGTCCGCCGGCCATTCTTTGGCGAGGAGCCCCGCACATGAACCGAGCCGACTGTAAGCCCAGGATGCCTTCGTGGAGTGGACCTCTGCTGGTGGGGCTCGCCTCGGCGGCGGCGCTGCCCACAGGATGCGACACGGGCAGCGTCGGGATGGCGGCGGCCGGGCCCTCGATCGGGTCCCCGGAGGGGGGCGTATGGGAGGCACCGCCCGGCCCGGGGATGTCCACGAGCGGCGAAGCGGGTTCGATGATGCCCTCCTCGCTCATTCAGCCGACGTTCGGTCCGGTCGTGACCGCCGCGGCAGCGCCGCCTTCGATCTCCGGCGGCACGCTCATCGTCACGCGCGACGGCGCCTGGGCCGTCGCCGCCGATGCGGACCGCGACAGTGTCTACGTGGTGAACCTGACGTCCCGTGCCCTCGCCTTCACCGTGGCACTCAGCGCCGGCGACGAGCCGGGAAGGCTGGTCGAGGACGGGGCGGGCCGCGTGCACGTCGCGCTGCGAGGCGGCGGCGCGCTCGTGACGATCGACCCGAAGACCGGGTCGGTGGTCGGCCGGCGCCCGGTGTGTCCGGCGCCGCGCGGCGTCGCGTGGGACTCCTCGACCGACCTCGTCTGGGTCGCGTGCGCCACCGGCGAGCTGGTCGCGATGCCCGCCGCGGGAGGCGCCGCCGCCCATACCATCGTCCTCGAGCGGGATCTGCGCGACGTCATCGTCGGCGAAGGGGGGCTCGCCGTGACCACGTTCCGCTCGGCACATGTCCTGCGCCTCGCGAGCGACGGGACCGTCGCGCGGCGTGACGCCCTGCCTTCCCCGCAGCCGACGTTCCTCCCGCACGTGGCATGGCGGGCCGTCGCGGGCCCGTCGGGCACGCTCGTCGCGCTGCACCAGGCAGAGTCGACCTCGCCGCTGTCGACCAGGTCGCAGGGCGGATACGGCGGGGGATGCGGAGGCAGCTCCAAGGGCGTCTTTCCTGGTCAGCCGTCGCCTCCTCCTCCTCCCCCTCCTGCCATCCCTCAATCGCTCGTGTCGCCCTCCTCTTTCGATGGTGGCTTCGCCCCGGGCGGCGACGAGTTCGGGATGGACTCTGCCCTGGGCAACTGCTTCGGCCCCGAGTCGGGCGCGGTGCTCGGCGTGCTCACCGTGCTTGCGGGCGACGGGTCGGTCCTCGTCAACCGGACCTTCCCCGCCGTCCTGCCGGTCGACGTGGCCGTGTCCCCCGACGGCACGTCGATCGCCGCGATCGCGCCGGGCAACGCGTTCGTCGCGGGCCTGGCCACCGTGTTCCGGTTCACGCCGGGGGGCAGCGCGCAGGGGCCCGCGGTGAAGGTGGGCATCGACGGGGCCAGCGAGCAGCCCGTCGCGGTCGCGTTCGATCCAGCGAACGAGCTTCTCGTGCAGACACGCGAGCCCGCGGGGCTCTGGATCACGGGTCAGAGCGGCGCTGCGCCGACGAACATCGTCCTCTCGTCCATCACCCGCAGGGACACCGGCCACGACATCTTCCACACGCAGGCGGGCGGGATGATCGCCTGCGCGTCGTGCCACCCCGAGGGCCGCGACGACGGGCACGTGTGGCTCCTCGACGGCGAGCGCCGCCGCACTCCTTCGCTGCGGGGCACGATCAAGGACACCGCGCCCTATCACTGGCCGGGCGACATGCCGGATCTCGACACCCTGGTGAACGACGTCTACACGATCCGGATGAGCGGCGTGGCGCTCGGCGTCTCGCAGATGGGGGCTCTCGACGGGTGGGTGCAGAGCGTGCCCGCGCCCCCCGCGCCGACGTGGGTGGATCAGGCCGCCGCGCAGCGCGGGCGCGCCATCTTCTCGCGGGCCGACGTGGCGTGCGCCACCTGCCACTCGGGGCCGAAGCTCACGAACAACACGACGGTCGACGTCGGCACCGGCGGGGCGTTCCAGGTGCCGCCGCTCGTCGGCCTGGGGTGGCGTGCGCCGTTCCTGCACGACGGCTGCGCGGCGACGATCGCGGATCGCTTCGGTTCGTGCGCGACGCCGCAGCATGGCTCGACCGGATCGCTCTCGGCGGGCGAGCTCTCCGACCTGACGGCGTACCTCGAGACGCTCTGACGGACGGGGCGTCGACGATGCGCCTCGCGGCGGCCTTCGCGGCGGCGGTCTGTCTGGCGGGCCTTGCCCCGGAGGTCGGCTGCGACGAGGGCTCGGTGGCCTCGGCCCGGCGCGACGTCGTCGACGCCAGCGGCACGAGCGCCCGGCCCGACACGGGCGCGCCCCCGTCGGACGACGCAGGGATGACGGACGCCGCGGACGTTCCCGAGGCCTCCGTCGTCCCCGCCTGCCCCGAGGCCGGCGGTTGTACTGCGCCCGTCGCGGGAGTCCTCGCCTCGGGCAGGCACACGCCGGCTGGCATCGCCGTCGACGCGACCAGCGTCTACTGGATCGACCTCGGCTCGTCGGCGGACGGAGGAGCTCCGGCGAACGCCGGGGTCCTGAAGTGCGCCAAGACCGGCTGCGGCGACAGCCCGACCGTCCTCGCGTCGGGCCCGTGGGTCGGGATGGCGAAGCTCGCCGTGTATGCGGGCAACGTGTACTGGTTTTCCACCGGGAAGGTCTTCGAGTGTGCGGTCGACGGCTGCGGCGGCGCGCCGGCGGTGCTCTGGTCGGGCCAGGGTGTGGTGGGGGACATCGCGGCCGACGCGTCGGGCACGTACTTCACCGACCTCTCGGGGAGGCGCGTCCTGCGGTGCGCCCCCGGCGGGTGCGGCGGCGGCGCGAGCGAGCTCTGGTCGAACGCCGAGGCGGGCGTCTTCGCCCCTCCGCTGGGCCTCGCGCTGGACACCTCGAGCGTCTACTTCACGGCGAGCTCCGGGGACGTCCTCGGCTGCGCCAAGAGCGACTGCGCGGGCACCGCGAGCTGGCTGGCGAGCGGGCAGGCGTCGGCCGTGCAGATCGCGGTCGGCGCCCGAGCCTTCTTCACCGACGCAACGCTCAACGGGCTCGGGCGCATCGTCTCCATCTCGAAAGACATCGCCGTCGACGCCGCCCCGCCGTCGACCGATCTGCTGGGCGGCCTGAGCGTCCCGACGGGGCTCGCCCTCGACGGCGCGAACGTCTACTTCACCGAGGACGGCAGCGTGGACGCGAACGGGCGCAGCGCCAGCGGCGCGGGGCGCGTCGCCCGCTGCGCGCTCGGGGGTTGCGGCGGGGTCGCGACGGCCGTGGCCGGGTACGTGAACCACCCGCGGGGGATCGCGGTGGACGATACGAGCGTGTACTGGACGGACTTCGGTGCGACGGTGGACCCGTCGGGGGCGGACGATGGGCGCGTCATGGTGCGGGGGAAGTGAGGCGGCGTCGAGGTCGCGATCGTCGCGCCGCTCACCCGACGAGCCGGTCAAACCACTAGCGGCCCCGACCGTTCCCGTGTACGGCTGCCCCATGGCGAAGACGAAGGTCGCGAAGGCCGTATCGATCCTCTCGGGCTCTCTGGTCGCCGCGGGCGCCCTGGTGCTCGCGTGCAGCTCCGATGGCGGTTCGTCGTCGTCGAGCGGGTCCAGCTCGGGCAGCAGCGGCAGCAGCAGCGGCAGCTCCGGCAGCAGCGGCAGCAGCTCCGGCAGCAGCAGCGGCAGCTCGGGCACCAGCAGCGGCAGCTCGGGCAGTAGCAGCGGCTCCGCGCACGACAGCGGCTCCGCGAGCGACAGCGCTTCGGCGAGCGACAGCGCCTCCACGAGCGACAGCGGCGGTGCCGGCGGCCCCGGTTGCCTCCAGACGAGCACCATCGTGAGCCCCCCGATCCTGGCGGGATGCGAGGAGTTCCTTTCCCCGAGCGACTACGCGGGGGGGCAGTCGACGTGCAACTCCTTGGGGGTCACCACCTACATCACGTACTCGTGGGTCGCCTCTTGTCCGGCAGGCAGGATCGGCGGCTGCAAGGTGCCCGCCGGGACCCCGAACGGCGCTACGGGCGGCGACATTCGCTGGCAGTACGTGGGCAACATCACCTGCGCGGCGGGCGAGACGCGGCTGAACGCGGACGGCACCCCCTACACGGCCGGTGGAAGCGACGCGGGTGGCGACGCGAGCGTCGCCGACGCGAGCAGCGACGCGGGTCACGACTGACGGCGAAGCAGAACGCCAGGTCGCTCCTGGCCAATCTCGGCCCGGGGCTGATCACGGGAGCCTCCGATGACGACCCCGGAGGCATCGGGACCTACTCGCAGGCGGGCGCGCAGGCCGGGTACGCGCTGATCTGGGTACTGGCGCTCTGCGTCCCGCTGATGGTCGGGGTGCAGCAGGCGTGCGCGCGGATCGGTCGGGTCACCGGCAAGGGCCTGGCGGGGAACATGCTCGAGCACTCGCGGCGATGGCTCTACCCCGTCGTGGGCCTGCTCGTCCTCGCCAACGTCGTCAACCTCGCCGCGGACATCGCGGCCATGGGAGCGGCCATGCAGATGGTGGCCGGCGGACCGCAGCTCGCGTGGGCGGGTCTCTGCACGGCGGGCTCGCTGCTCCTCGAGGTCCTGATCTCGTATCCGAGATACGTGAAAGTGCTCAAGTGGCTGACGCTCTCGCTCTTCGCGTACGTCGCGGCCATGTTCACGACGCACGTGAGCTGGGGAGGCGTCGTCGCCGGGCTCGTCCCCCACGTGCACCTCGGCGCGACCCATCTGAGCCTGCTCGTCGCGATCCTGGGCACCACGATCAGCCCGTACCTCCTCTTCTGGCAGGCGTCGCAGGAGGCCGAGGACGAGGAGGACGATCCGGCGGAGAAGCCGCTCAGAGCCGCGCCCGATCACGCGCGGGGCCAGCTCCGGCGCATCCGCATCGACACCTGGGTCGGAATGGTGTTCTCGCAGGTCGTCGCCATCTGCATCCTGATCTGCGCCGCGGCGACGCTCAACGCGGCCGGGATCACCGACATCCAGAGCGCGCCGCAGGCCGCCGAGGCGCTCAGACCCGTTGCGGGCCGCTTCGCGTTCCTGCTCTTCGCCCTCGGCATCGTCGGGACGGGTCTGCTCGCCATCCCGGTGCTCGCGGGCTCGGCGGCGTTCGCCGTGGGCGAGGCGATGAGGTGGCCCGTGGGGCTCGAGCTCAAGTACTACGAAGCGAAGGGGTTCTACGGAGTCCTCGGCGCGGCCACGATCCTCGGATTCGCGCTCAACGCGATCGGCGTGAACCCGATGAAGGCGCTCGTGCTGAGCGCCGTGGTCAACGGCGTGTGCGCGGTGCCGATCCTGGTGGTGACGATGCGCCTCGGGGCGAGCCGCGCCGTGATGGGGCCGTTCGTCTTTCCCAGGCGCCTGCGCGTCACGGGGTGGGTGGCGACCGCGGTGATGGGCCTGGCCGCGGTGGGAATGTTCGCGACGCTCGGGAAGTGAGCCGGAGAGGGCTGCCGGCCCGCCGCTTTCATGTAAATAGACTCCCCCATGAACGAGCCGCTCGAACGCCGGGAGTTCCAGGCCGAGGTCAAGCAGCTGCTCGACCTGTACGTCAAGCGCGTCTTCATCATGGACGAGTGCAAGGACGTCCTGCCCTCGCACCTGCGCTTCGTGCGCGGAGTCGTCGACGCGCACGACCTGGCGCTGAACGTGTCCCGCGAGATCCTGCAGAAGGACCGACAGATCCAGACCATCCGCAAGACGCTCGTCAAGAAGGTGCTCGCGACGCTCGGCGAGATGAAGAAGGACAGCGCCGGCGAGTACCTCGAGTTCTGGGCCGCGTTCGGGCCGGTGCTCAAGGAGGGCCTCCTCGCCCCCGAACGAGGACCGAGACAGTCTGCTCGACCTGGTGATGGCTGCGTCGACCGCGAGCGAGTCGGAGCCGACGACGCTCGAGCAGTACGCATCTCGCATGAAGGAGGGGCAGGAGAGCATCTACTTCCTGGCGGGCGCGTCGAAGGAGGCCGTCGCGAAGTCGCCGCTGCTCGAGGCGTTCACGCAGAAGGGCTACGAGGTGCTGCTCTTCTCCGACCCGATCGACGAGCTCTGGCTCGACCGCGCGCCGAAGTACAAGGGCAAGGCGCTCGTCTCGATCGGCCGCGGCGAGGTGAAGCTGGGGTCGGAGGAGGAGCAGAAGAAGGCCGCGGAGCAGCTCGCCGAGAAGCAGAAGGAGTACGGCGATCTGCTGACGTGTCTGCGCGTCCGGCTGCAGGAGGAGATCAAGGAGGTGCGCCTGTCGGGCCGGCTGACGTCCTCGCCGGTGTGCCTGGTGGGCGACGAGCACGACTCAAGCCCGCGCATGCAGCGGCTGATGGAGCAGCTCGGGCAGAAGCCGGGGAAGGTGAAGCGCATCCTCGAGCTGAACCCGGGGCATACGCTCGTGCCGAAGCTGCAGGCGATCTTCAAGGAGAACCAGGGCGACCCGAGGCTCAAGCTGTACGCCGAGCTGCTCCTCGGGCAGGCGCACCTGGCCGACTCGGGGCAGCTCCCGGACCCGGCGGCCTTCAGCAAGGTGCTGGCCGCCCTCATGGCGCGGGCGGTGGGATCGTGAGCCGGCCCCGCCCAATCGCTTCGCGTCCCGACCGGCCCCGCATGTCCG
>PLYU01000086.1 GCA_003153495.1 Myxococcales bacterium | reverse complement strand
GTCGCACGTGTTGACCGGCGCGCACTCGGTCGCCGCGGCGCAGAGCTGCGGCGCGCCGGCGGGACAGCTGGTCTGGCACGTCGAACCGAGCCCGGAGAGGGCCGCGGCGTCGAGCCCGGCCAGGAGGCCGGCCTCGGAGGCCGAGCCGTCCAGACCTGGGGCAACCGCGCCGTCGAAGCCGGCCGGCAGCGTGCCGCAGCAGACCTGGCCGGAGCCGCAATCGGAAGTCTTGAGGCACTGCAGGGGGATGCCGCTGCACGGCGTCGTAGACGGCTGGCAGGCGGAGGCGGGGGGAAGGGCGAGCGTGAGGCAGCAGGTCGCCCCGGCGCCGCACATGGCGCCTCCAGCGAGCGGACCGCACGCGGCGCTCGAGCTGTCGGCGTGCGTGTACACCCCGGTGTCCATGCCCGCATCGGGGGAACCTCCCGTGTCGGACGACGAGCTGCACGCGACGGCGAGCGCCACGCTGGTGGAGACACCGAAGACAATCCGCAAGCTTTTCATTTGAAACATCCTCCAGAAGACATGTGCACAGGACGCTATCCCGTGCGGAAGGACGCATTATGCCCCGAAAGTCGCCGGGGGAGCGAGTTTTTTCTTGATTTTCGCCCCGGGAAGGCGAGCCGGCCCTCCGGGCCGCTTCAGAACACGGACTGGCGGGTGCCGGTCCGCTTCAGGAGCGCCAGGATGTGCTCGCGCAGCTTCGCGGGGTCGTGCCGGACGAGGGCCTCGTGGTCTCCCACGTCGCACGTGACGGCCTCCGCCCGGGTCAGCTCCGCCAGGCGCGCGGGGGGCGACGGCGCGACCGGGTCCTGCGAGTGCGCCGAGTACGCGCGGACGGCGGCGGGGTCGAGCGCCGTGCAGGACACCAGGACGTGGTCGAGCCCGTCCCCGCCGAGGCCCTCGACGATGGCCGCGACGTGGTCGGCGACGTCGTAGCCGGTCGTCTCGCCGGCCTTGGTCATCAGGTTGCAGACGTACACCCGCCTCGCCTTCGAGGTGCGGATGGCCTCACCGACGCCGCCCACGATCAGGCCGGCGAGGACGCTCGTGTACAGGTCGCCGGGGCCGATCACGATCAGGTCGGCGGCGAGGAGCGACGCCACGACGTCCACGTGCGTCTCGGCGCCGGGCTCGTGCCAGACCCGCCGGATGCGCAGCCCGCTGGGCCGCCCGAGGCAGAGGTCGATCGCCGATTCGCCCCGGACGATCCGCCCGTCGCCCAGCTCGGCGCACAGCGTGGTCGCGCTGTCGGTCACGCACATGACGACGCCCTGGACGTTGAGGACGTCGCCGAGGAGCTTCACCGCCGCCTGCATGCTCCCCGACAGGTCGGAGAGCGCCGTGAGGAGCAGGTTGCCGAGGGAGTGACCGGTGAGCCCGTCGCCGCTCGTGAAGCGGTAGCGCATGACGTAGCTCATCACCTCGGGAGCGTTCGAGAGGGCGACCAGGCTGCGCCGCACGTCGCCGGGAGGCAGGACGCCGAAGGTGGCGCGCAGGCGGCCCGACGATCCGCCGTCGTCGGACATCGTGACGATGGCGCTGAGGAGCGTGCGCGGCAGCTGCTTGAGCGCGACGAGCACCGAGTAGAGCCCGGTGCCCCCGCCCAGGCACGCGACGCGCAGCTTCCGGTGCAAGATCGCGCTGAGGCGGAGGACGAGCTCGCGCTTGTGGAGCGGCGCGGCCAGCACGTCGCGAGCACCTGCGGCGAACAGCGCGTACACCTGCGCGCACTCGAGCTCCGCGGCGACGACGATGGGGCTCGCGCCAGCGCGCGCGACGAGCGCCAGCCCCTGTGCCACGGCGCCGAGCCCGCCGTCGCCGGGGTCCACCTCGAAGACCACACAGTCTCCATCACGGCACGCGGCGGCGGCGACCGCCGCGCTGGCGACCCGCTCTACCTCGGCGCCCAGGGATACGGCGGCGTCCTCCACGGCCGCCGAGGACGGCGTCGCGCGACCCACGAGGGCGACTCGCATGGACCCTCCATCCTACGCCCCTTCGGGAGCGCGAGGCGAGCGGTGTCTAACGGGCGCGCGAGGCCAGCAGGCGGGAGACGATCGGGGCGTACCATGCCCAGAAGAAGCCTTCCTCCGACATCTCTCCGCCGCAGCCCATGCGCGCCTGCCGGTAGGGAAGGAGCCAGCCCCGCTCGGGGCTCCCCAGCTCCGCGCTGGTGTCGACGAAATCGCCCGCGAAGTACCAGGAATCGGCGCGCTTGGTCACGGCGGGGAACCGGCGCGACAGCCCGTGCCGCCGCAGCGTGTACTCGCCCGAGGGCGTCGTGTCGACGACGTGCTCGTACAGTACGTCGGCGCCCGCAGGCTCGAGGACGTCCATCCAGTACGTGAACCGTCCACGCTCGGGGAACCCGAAGGCCGCCCCCGCGGGGGTCCTCTCCTGCGCGATGATTCCCGACTTCAGCTCCTCGTCGTCTCTCAGGATGACGATGTCGTTGTCCTCGTGCACGAACACCAGCCCGCCTCCGGTGAAGTCGAACGGACGGCCGGTGAGGCGCTCGTAGATGCCGCCGACCCACCTGGGCACCTCGTTGTGGTCCTGGAGGTCGGGCCAGTAGCGGCCCACCCACTTCGTCCACCGCACCCCGAAGACGGCCTCGATGCGGGCGCGGACGGCGGGGTCGGTCGGCGACGCGAACGCGTTGAACTCGCCGATGAGCAGGCCGCGGCGGGCCGCGAAGGCCTCGACCGCGCTGGCCTCGTCCCCCGTCAGGCCGCCGTAGATCTTCGGCGACCGCTCCAGCGCGGCCTGGTCCCCGGGCCGCTGGTAGTCGCCGACGTAGACGCCGTAGGTGTCTGCAATGAAGAGGACGTCGGCGTAGTCCAGCTGGTGCACGGTCAGGTCGTGGCCCGTCCGCGTGACGGGGTCGAACCCGACGTAGTCCCGGGTGGGGTCGAGGAAGCGCCCGAACACATCCCTGTACTTGAGCGCGTGAAGAAGCCACGGCACCGTCGAGTGCTCGCGGTAGTTGCGGAAGGGCACGGTCTTGTCGACGATGACCACCTCGAGCGTGCGCGACGGCATGAGAAGCCAGGCCACGTGCGGCCCGAAGGCGATCACGCCCAGGGCGAGACACGCGAGCGCGATTCTCGCTATTCGCTGCCGCACGATCGATCATTGTATCGTCAATACCTTCGTGTACCGTCAATGGTGTGATGCCAGTCAAACGCCCGCTGGTCGCAGCGACGCTTCTCCTCTTTCTCGCGTGCGCACGTCATCCTGTCACCGCGCCCCGCGTCCAGCCGGCCGGGTGGGCTTCGACCTCGACGCCGGCGCCGGCGCCCTCGGCCGCACGCGCCCCGGTCCCGGCGGCGACGGCCGACAGCCCGGCCCCCGTCGAAGACGGCCTAGAGACGCAGTGCAACGGCCTCGACGACGACGGAGACAGCCTCGTCGACGTGCTGCTGCCGACGGGCTCCAACGCCTGCCGGACCTCCCTGCCCGGCGCTTGCGCGGCGGGCTTCGCGGCGTGCCAGGGGGGCAAGCGCGTGTGCCTGGGGGCCGCGCCGATGCCGGAGGTGCTCGACGGCATCGACAACGACTGCAACGGCGTCGTCGATGACGTCCCGACCGCGACGGTGCACCCGCGCGTGCTCGTGCTCGCGCCCCGGTACGCCTGGGAGGACGCCACCCTGGACATCGACACTCTGACGTCGGTGCTCGCACAGGCGGGCATCCCCTACGACGTCCAGAAGACGGGCACCGAGTGGGACACCGTGCTGCCCAACCTCGGCCGCTACACGATGGCGGTCGTCCCCGGGTACCTGGAGGGCGACGCCGTGATGCCCGAGGCGCGCCAGTCGCTCGAGGAGTTCGCCAGCAAGGGCGGAGTCGTCGTGGTCTTCAAGCCAGTCGGGCCGGCAGCCTTCCCCCAGGCGTGGATGCTCGCGGGCCTGCGCTCGTCGACGAAGCACACGGACGTCCTGGAGATCCGGTTCGACGGCATCAGGCCGCCGCCGGTCTCGAGCTTCGACAGCCCGGAGGAGCTCGCGCTGGTCATCAACGACCCCTCCACGCCCGCGGGACAGCGCCCGGAGGACTTCTGGCTCGATCCGGACCCGGCGGCCGGGACCGAGGTGATCGCGCACGGCTACACGGCGAGCGAATCGGGGGCGACCGTGACCCGCAGGGCCATCGGCGCCGGCGCCGTGTACGCGCTCGGACACGATCTGGCGACGTACGGCACCGAGCGCTGCTACGTGAACTGCTTCGAGCCGGAAGGGGACGTGCTGCGGCTCTTCCTCGAGGGCGCCTTCCGCGAGAGCGCGAAGGGCCACATCGTCGTCAAGCACACGGCCCCGGGCGAGGCGTCCTCGGTGCTCATCGTCTCGCACGACGTCGACGCCCCCGATGCCGACAACGAGGGGCCCTGGGGCCCGCCCGGGGCGCTGCAGATGGCGCAGCTCGAGCGGGACCGCGGCATCCGCGCGACCTACAACATCACGACCGACTACGTCGCCGGCTACTACAACGCGCAGACCATGAAGGGGCTGTGCGACCTGGGCATGTGCCCGCTGGGCGCGCACTCGGTGACCCACTCCCTCGGCTTCGCCGATTTCCCGGAAGGCACGTGCACCGAGAAGCGCGAGGGCTTCGGGGCCCACCGAACGGTGTGCGGCGAGATTCACATCTCTCGCGACATGGTCGGCGAGGTGATGGGCCACCCGCCTCGCGTGTGGCGCTCGCCGTACCTGGCGGTCCCTGCGCGGCTGGCCCCGCTGCTCGCCAGGAACGGCTTCGCCTACGACTCGAGCTACGCCATCGGCGACCTGCCCTATAACCTCCCGATCGATCTGAGCACCGTCGGCTATCACCAGGAGCGGTTCGAGCACGCCAAGCTGATCGAGTTCCCCATCTCGTGCGAGGACGGCTTCGTCGAGAAGGGCCTGGGCCCCACCCACCGGGTCGAGCTGCAGGCCTCGACGCGCTCGCGGTTCGCCTCGCTCTGGCGGTACACGCTGCTGCGCAACGCGCAGAACCGGTCGACGACCACGCTGCTCCTTCACCCCTCGCGCGGCCGCGACCAGCCGTGGGACAACCTGCAGCTGAAGATCGACGTGCTCGCGAGCTACCTCAAGGACGCGCTGGGCTACGACGTGATCGTGCGTCCGATGGAGGAGATGGGCGATTTCTGGCGCGCCCGCCTCGACTCGACGCTCGACGCGTCCTTCGAGACCGACGGGGGATACACCGGGACGCTCACGATCGGGGCGACCTCGGCTCCCGGCCTGACGCTGGAGTTCGGCGACGCGATCAAGAACTTCACGTGCGCCGAGTGCGGCAAGACGAAGATCCACGGCAAGCGCGTCGTCCTCCTCGACGCGGTGCCGCCGAGGACCAAGGCGACGTTCGTCGCGGAGATCCGGTAGCCCGGCTCAGGGAGCCCACAGCGTGGGTCGATCCTCGGGGCGCTCGAGCTCGAAGCGCGCGAGAAAGGCCCAGGCCGTGCCGGCGATGCCCGGCGACGTGTCGAGCGTGAACGGCACGGCCACGGTGGACGTCGGAAGCGAGCCGTCCCGCTGCCGCAGCGGCTCCAGGGCGTCGAGGATGGCGCGAGCGCGCTCCGGGTTCCCGGTCCTCCAGGCAGCGAGCGCGACGCCCGCGCTGCCCTCGGGCCACACTGCTTGCAGGTGCTCCCAGTTCGGCACGGCCTCGCCCCGCCCCGAGCGATGCCTCGCCAGCTCCTCCGGGATCACGGGGCCCCTGGCGTAGGGGCGGTGGCCGCGCGCGCCGGTGGCTGCGTCCCGCGTGGCGTAGCGCCCGTCGGCGACCGAGAAGGCCGTGTCGGCGCGCGCCTTCTCCCCGATCGCCCCGAGGAGGATCGACCCCCACGACGCGCAGTCGAGCGCCAGCGCGTCGTCCGGCGCGCCGGGCGCCAGGCCCTCCAAGAACTGGCCGCTGTCGCCGCTCCACCCCCTCTCCCGGAGCGCGCGCGCGATGCGGCTGGCGGCTACCGAGTAGACGGGCATCCGGCTCACCCGGTCGAGCGCGCGCAGGAAGAAGTACGAGTCGACGTTGTGCTCGACCGACGCCCAGACGATGTCGCCGGGCTCCAGGACCTCGCGGACCTCGTCGCCCGCGAGCTCGTAGCGGAGGTTCCCGGTGCCGCCGAGCACGAGGCCGTCCCGCGGATCGCCCGGACGAGCGACCTGGTGCGCGATGAGGTACGCGGCCGCCCGGTGCGCGAACGACAGGACGAGGTCGCGCGCCGGGCCGCCCACGTCGGCGTCGAGGTACTCGGCGGCGGCGTAGCCCGCCCAGGCGATCGCCCCGGAGCGCTCGAAGCGCGGCTCGGGGTCGGGCGCGGGCAGCGTGAAGGAGAACGGGAGGCGCCCGTCGTCGCCCTGGAGCGCCGCCAGCCCCTGGAGGACGCGCGCCGCGAGGTCGCGGCGCCCCGCCCTCAGGAGCACGAGCACGACCAGGGCGCTGTCGTACGTCGCCACCCGGCCGGTGGCGGGATCGGTGACGGCGAGGAGGCCGACCGAGCCGGGGTCCGGCCACGGGCGCAGCCTGCCGACGAGGAACGACGTCGCATCACCCGCGGGCGTCGCCGGCGCGGGCACGGCCGGTCCCCGCCGGACGTGCTCCGAGCAGGCGAGCGTCAGCGAGAGGCCCACGGCCGCGAGCCACCGCATCAGCCGACCGTGTGAATGAGCGACCGCCGGGCGGCCGCCTGCACGGTCGAGTCCGGGTCCGCCACCAGCTCGGCGATCCGCGCCCGAACGTCCGCGTCGTCGACCGACGACAGCGCCTGGATCGCCGCGATGCGCACGTCCGGAGACGGGTCGCGCAGCGCCGGTACGAGGTGCTTCGAGTACCCCGGCGCACCGAAGGCGCCGAGGGCTGCGACCGCGGCGCGGCGCTCCACCGGATCGCTGCTCGACCCCAGGCACGCGGCGACGCGGTCCGAGATGGCGCTCGCGCGCGGCTCGGCCCGGAACTCCATGCGCGTATCGAGCGACGTCTTGTGCCAGAGCCTTCCGAACGCCCGCAGCCCGTCCGGATCCGGGCTCCCCGCCAGCGAGGCGAGCACCGCGGCTCGAACCCTGGCGCTCGCATCCCCGAGCATTCCCTCGAGGGCCTTGTGCGCGCTCTTGGCGTTCACCCCGCTCGGGCGCTCGAGGGACGAAGCGACGCGCACGCGCACGGCCACCGACGGGTCCCGTCGCAGCTGGGCCATCCGGGTCAACGCCTCCGCGCTCCACTGCACGGCGTCGACCAGGGCGAGGCGAACGTCCTCGCTCGGATCCTGCGCCATCTCGTCCATCGCGGCCACGGCCTCCGGCCCGGGGATCTTGCCGATGGCACGGACGACCTCAGTCCGGACCAGAGGGGAGCTCGAGTGAAGCAAGTGCTGGAGCAGCGGCAGCGTCCGGGGGCTGGTCACCCGGGAGAGCACGCGAACGCCGGGCGCGAGCAGGTCGGGGACATCCACGCCCATCATCCAGTCGAGGAACGGCTCGGGGTCCTCGCGGTGCCGCGCGGCGAGGGCCTCTTCGACGACGTCCTGGACCTTCTCGACGCCCGCACCCAGCCGCCGGTAAAGCGCCTGGCTGACCTCCGGCTCGCGGCGAGCCGCGACCGCCTCGATGGCGGCGATCGCGACGTCCACGTTCGGATCGGCCACGGCGCGCACGAGGGCGCGGCGGCCGGTCGCGTCGGACGCGTGAGCCGCGAGCGCGAGCGTCGCGCGCAGGCGCACCGACTCGTTCGGGTCCCCGACGGCGGCGTCGGCCAGGGCCGGGATCGCCCGGTCGACGCCGAGCCGGTCGAGCCCCGTGACCGCGATGCGCCTCGCGTCGACGTCGAGGCTCGTGCGAAGCGTCTTCTCGTACTGCACGACGAGCGCCGGCGCGTCGGCCGAGCTCAGGCCCGCCGGAACGGGGTCCTCGAGGTGCAGCGCCGCGAAGAAGGCCGCGCGCACCGCCGGCTCCTCCCGCTCGAAGGACCTCATCACGGCGTCGAGCGCCGCCGGCGTCGCGAGCGCCTCGAGCACGGACGCGACCGAAGTCTCGGTCGCGACCAGCGCGAGCGCGATGATGCCGGCCGCCGGCTCCACGCCCGAGAGGTGCGCGCGCACGCGCGCCTCGGTGGCCTTCCCGCCCGCGCGCGCGAGCGCGATCAGGCCGCGGTTGCGGACGAACGTGTCGGGATCGGTCGAGCGCGCCTCGAGGGCGGCGAGGACGCGCTCGTCCGGACCCCCGACTCGCCCGAGGGCGTTCACGACGGCAGCGCGCACGCGGCCGTCCGGGTCCTCGACGGCGACGAGGAGCGCGTCGCGCGAGGCAGGGCCGGGGATCTTGGCGAGCGCGCCCGCGGCGCTGGCGCGCACCGCGGCCTCTTCGTTGTGCAGGAAGCGGGCGAGCGTCGGCGCCCCGTCGGGGTCGCCGATCTTGCCGAGCGTCCACGCGATGCCGAGGCGCACGTCGAGCGACGCGTTCGCCTCCAGCTCCGGCAGGCGCGTGAAGAGCAGCTCCCGCGCGCTGCGCGCCAGCGCCTCGGCGATTCGATCGCGGACGGCCACGGGGGCGCCCGGAAGCGCGCGGAGCAGCCCCTCGAACGCCTCGATGTGCGCGTGGGCCCCGAGCGCGGTGACGGCGGCCATTCGCACGTCGAGCGACGCGTCGGTCAGCCGCGCGACGAGCGGCTCGACCGTCGCGTCGCCGCCGCGCTGCCCCAGCCCGGTGACGGCCGGCAGGCGCACGGCGTCGCTCGGATCCATCGACGCCTTCACCAGGAGCAGGTCCGCCGTCCCTCCGTCGATCCGGCCGGCGATCATCACCACGTGCCGGCGAACCGCCACGGTGCCGCCCTCGTACGCGTTGGCCAGAGCGTCCACGTGCGCGACGAGCTGCGCTGACGGGTAGCTCGCGAGCGCCTCGGCCGCCGCCTCGCGCACGGCCTCCTCGGTGTCGCCGAGGGCACGCACCAGCGCGGCCGGCGCGTCGTCGTGCCGCAGGCGGCCGAGCGCCTCGCACACCGCGGCTCGCACCGGCCAGGCCTCGTCGTTGACGGCGCGCAGCAGGACAGGGGCGACGCGGACGACTCCCAGCTCGCCGCACGCGCGCGCCGCGGTGGCGCGCACCTGGAACGACGCGTGGTGAACGTAGGACGCGATGCTGTCGACGAGCCCGACCTGGCCGATCTCCATGAGCGCGGCGTAGGCACGCGAGCGGACCGCCCGGTCGGGATCCTCGAGCAGGCGGATGACCCGCTCGAGGTAGCCGACGCGCTCGAGCGCCAGCGCCGCCCGGCGCCGGACCTCGGCGTTCGGGTCGCGCAGCGCGGCCTCGAGCGGCGACGTGTCCTCGATGCGCATCGTCTCGAAGGCCTCGAGGGCCCGCAGGCGCGTCGCGTAGTCGGGGTCGGCGAGGGCGGCCACGAGGACGTCCACGGCGCGCTCGCCCTCGATGCGCGCGACGGCGCCGGCGGCGTGGGCGCGCACCTGGGGCGCCGGATCGCGGAGCGTCGCGCGGACGATGGGCTGCAGCGCCCGGGCGTCGCCGAGCGCGCCCAGCGCCTCGGCGGCCGTCATGCGAAGCCGGTCGTCGCGGTCGTTGAGGCGGGAGATGAGGTCGTCGACCGCGCGCGGGTCGCCGATGCGTCCGAGGATACGCGCCGCCCAGACGCGGGACGTCGCGTGCGACGCGTCCGCGAGCAGCTCGAGGAGGGCCGGAACGGCGAGCGAGCCGAAGGCGACGAACGCCTCGGCGACGTTGCGCGATGAGCGCTCGTCGACGTTCGCCAGCTCGTTGACGAGCAGGGGAATCGCGCTGGGGTCGCGCAGCTTCGCCAGCGCCGCGGCCGCGGCGATCTTCACGGAGCCTGCGTCTTCGTGCCGGTCTCGCAGCGCCTCGACCAGGGCGGGCACGGCCTGGGAGGCCGCGGCCAGGCCGAGCACCTCGGCGGCGTGCGTGCGCTCGCTCCACTTGGGGGCGCTGCGAAGGAGGGCCGAGTACCGCTCGACGAGGCCGAGCTGGACGAACACCTTCGAGCCCCAGGCGCGCGTTCGCGAGTCGTCGGAGCGGAGCAGCTCGAGGACCGCGCGCTCGACGGTCAGGGCGTTGAAACGCGAGGTCAGGGTGGTCGCCAGCGCCTTGGCGTCCTCGTCCGAAGAGGCGCCGACCAGCCGGCGCGCCTCGTCCAGCTCGCGCAGGGCCGTGCGGGTCCACACGCGGTGCAGCGCCTCGCGGATCAGGACCCACGCCGTCGGAACCGCCGTCGCGGCGACGACGACGCAGGCCAGCCAGAGTGCGAGCGCGGACTTCACGACTCCAGCAGCCCCCTGACCTTCTCGACCACGACGGCGGGATCGATGGGCTTGTTGAGGAAGGCGTCGGCCCCGGACTCGAAGGCCCAGAAGCGATCGGCCGGCTCCGCCTTGGCCGTGAGGATGATGACGGGCGTCTTCGGCGAGATCCGCTTGATGGCGCGGCAGGCCTGGTACCCGTTGACCTCGGGCATCGTGACGTCGAGGATCACGATGTCCGGCTTGTCGCGCTCGACCGCCGCGATGGCGACCTCGCCGTTGTTGGCGATCGTCGTCCTGTACCCGAGCGCCTTCAGGCGCACGTCCAGGAACTCGAGCGCCTTGGGATTGTCGTCCACGAGCAGGACGTGGGCCCCTGCGCGCACCATCGTCAGCTCCCTTCGGCGGACGTGCGGGCGCTGATCGGCGCGGCGTCCTCCAGGGCCTCGTCGAGCGAGGCACGCGACCCGCGCGGTACCACGATGACGGCCCGGCACGTCTCCAGCGCAGCGACCAGCGGGCTGCCCGCCTGCAGGGCCTCGCGCGTCCAGTCTCGCTGCCCGCGCAGCGCGGCGAAGACCTTGCGCGCCGCCGCGGGCTCCTCGACCAGGAGCAGGGGCTGCTCGCGTCGCGAGCGAATGTCGAGCGGGAGCTCGACGGTGAGCTCCGCGCCGCCCCCGGGGGCCTCGCCCGCGCGAACCGACCCGCTGTGCGCCGACACGATCTCCCTCACCACGGCCAGGCCTACG
Source organism: Myxococcales bacterium (assembly GCA_003153495.1). Taxonomy (GTDB): domain Bacteria; phylum Myxococcota_A; class Polyangia; order Polyangiales; family Polyangiaceae; genus Palsa-1150. The sequence continues at coordinate 5,003 of PLYU01000086.1, read as the reverse complement.
CCGCTGCCAGGGACGTCGAGCGCGAGCCTCACACCTCGCTGAAAGACGCGCTCGCGCTCTTCGGTCGGGATGCCCGGGCCGGTGTCGCGCACGATCAGCTCCGCGCGAGAACGCCCGGCCCTGCCGACGGCCGGTCGCGAGCCGTTCACGGAACGCACTGTCACGGCGACGCCGCCGCGGCGCGGCGTGAACTTCACGGCGTTGACGAGCAGGTTGGTCACGACCTGCTTCAGCTGCATCGAGTCGCCCCAGAGGAGAACCGGGTGCGGCGCGTCCACGCGCAGAACGATGGCCTTCTCCGCGGCCATGGTCCCGAGCAGACGAGCCGTGGTGCGTACGATCTCGGCGAAGTCGACCATCGTCCTCCGCGCCACCCGACGGGACGGCGGCGGCCGGCTGCTCATCCGCTCAGGCAGGCTCGCCTGGGCTCTCGCAGTCGTGACGAAGCGTTCGAGCAGTGCAGCCGTGTCGTTCGCGGCGTCGATGATGAGGGCGACGTGCACGTGCTGCGTGGGCTCCAGGGGTCCGGCGATCTCGTCGCGCAGGTTCGCCGCGAACCCGACGACGATGCCGCACAGGGCTCGCGCGTCGTGCGCCAGCGTCTGCGCCTCGGTGCGCATCGACGTGAGCCGCTCGCCGGCGGCGCGCATGCGCTCCTCTTGCTGGCGGGCGTACTCGATGGCCGCGAGCGCCGTGCGCCGGGACTCGATGAGGTCCGCGAGCAACGGGACGGAGGCGCCCTCGTCGCCCTGGGCGATGACGTGCACGGCTCCGAGCCTGGCGAGGCGCCCGGACGGGAGCGACGGGTCGGGGAGGGCCACGACGGGCAGATCGCGGGTTCGCGGATCCGTGCGCAGGGCGATGGCGACCGGCAGGAAGCGCTCGGGTTGCTCCCCCACGTCCAGGACGATCGCGTCGAAGCCGGGCTCGCTCAGGGTCGCCAGGGTGTCCGTCTGCTCGATCGTGCACTGGACCAGCGCCCCGGCGGTCCGCAGCGGCGCGGCGACGCGCTCGCAAGCGGCTTCGTCGACCGCGACCACGGCGAGCGTGGTGCCGCTCAGAATCACGCGGGCCTCGCGGCGAAGCCCTTGCGGGCGAACTTGTCCCAGCCCTGCTTCCCCTTGAGGTAGTCGACCAGCCCCTTGAGCTGCCAGGCCACCAGGTACTGGCGGTACCCGACGTTGGACAGGAAGCCCGCCAGAAGGAGGACGGCCACGTCCCTCAGGCGGTCGTAACGGAACAGCGACAGCCCCTGCGTGCTCACCTCGCTGCCGCGCTCGGAGTAGATGCAGAGGAGGACCGAGAGGGTGCTGAGCACGAGGTTGATCGCGGCCGCGAGCGCGAGGAAGCACATGAGCGCCTTGAACGACAGCAGGTCGAGCGCGATGGTGAGCAAGAGGACGACGTAGCCCGCGCACTCGATGATGGGCGCCAGCGCCTCGAACAGCAGCTGATACGGCAGCGAGAACATGCCGATCTGCTTGAAGCGCGGGTTGAACATCATGACCCGGTGGTAGCCGAGCACCTCCCAGAGGCCGCGGTACCAGCGCGACCGCTGCTTGCCGATGTCGCGGTAGTTCTCCGGCGCCTCCGTCCACGCGGTGGGGAACGGCAGGATCCCGATCTTGCCCGGCAACCCCTTGTCGAGCAGGTACCGGTGGAGCCGGACGACGATCTCCATGTCTTCGCAGACGGTGTGGACGTTGCCCCCACAGTATTCCACACCGATCCTGGACTGCATCTTCTTGGTGAGGAACCCCCCGATCTCGACCACCAGGTCGCGCCGCATGAGCGCGAACACGCCGGAGAGCACGAGGAGGGAGCGAAGCGCCGCGAAGGCCACTCGCCCCTGGGAGAACGAGCGCATGTACTCGACGATCTGGAACCGACCGATCCACGTGTGAGGCAGGCGCATCTCGACCACCCGGCCGTTCTCGACGACCGAGCCGTTCGAGATCCCCACCTGGACCCCGACGGCGACCATCCCCTCTTTGTCCTCCACGATGCGACGCGCCGCGAGCAGGAGGGCGTCCGGCGTGAGCAGGCTGTCGGCGTCCATGCTGGTGACGTAGTCGCCCTGAGCGACGTTGATGGCCGCGTTGAGCGCGTCGGCCTTTCCGCCGTTCTCCTTGTCGATCAGGACCAGGCGCTTGAGGCCAGTCGGGAGCGAGCCGCGAACCTCGTAGAACCCCCGGATCGCGGCGCAAGCCAGCTGTTCGTCGTATTCGAGCTCCGTCCGGACGAAGTGGAATGCGCGCAGCAGCTCCTCGACCGTCCGGTCCTTCGAGCCGTCGTTGCAGATGACGACCTCGAACGATGGATAACGCAAACGCAGGAGCGAGCGGATACTCTCGCAGATCGTGACCTCTTCGTTGTACGCGGGCACGAGCAGCGTCACGTGCGGCAGGAAGCGATCGTTCTCCCCGCCCATCGCCGGGCGGACGTGCTCCCCGGCCAGCTGGTCGCCGATCCGCCGGAAGCTCATGACGAGGAAGGCGATATTGATGAGGAAGAACACGCCTACGTACGCCACGATGGCGCCATCGAGGAGCGTCAGAAGGATGGAGATGAATCGGAGCATGGGCAGGAGCGCCGCAGGATAGATATGCTATCGCCTTCCGGACGCGCCCGGCACTTTATGACGGAATCGTGGCCCCGGCCTCCGGCGCGGGCAGAGTGGGATAGGCACCCCGGCAGGCCCCGGATCGGCGCGGTCGCCCTCTGCGGGGCGCTCGCTCTATGGTCGAGCTCCCGGTCGGCGGCCGCGGCGGACTGCGCGGTCAGCAGCTACTACCCCACGGCGCGCGAGGTCGATCCGGCCATCGCCGAGGGTGACGCTCTCGTCGCGAAGGGGCGCTGGGCCGATGCGCGCGCGGTGTACATGTGGGTGCTGGCGCGCAGCGAGGAGAGCCCGGATGCGCTCTACGGCTTGGGACGCGTCGACGCATGGGGAGGCTGCCGGGCCCTGGCGGAGAAGGAGTTCCGGCAGGTCCTGAAAGGGCATCCGACGAACGCAGACGTGAGGGCGGCTTACGTCGATCTGCTCATGTGGGCGCACCGGATCCCGGAGGCCGAGAGCGTGCTCGCCGACGGTCTGGCGCTCGGCCCGAAGGAGCCGGGCCTGCTGGCCCGCGCAGCCCGCTTCGAGTTCTGGCGGGGGAACGCGGCCGAGGCGGCTCGCCTGGCCGACGAGGCCGAGGCCGTGGCACCGACCGACGAGGAACTGCAGGACATGCGGGCGCGCATGTTCCTGGGCGAGGCGCGCCTCGCCACGCACATCGACCACTACCCGCCCGGGTACCAGGACCTCTTCACGGTGAGCGCCACGGGCCTGCAGCACGTCGGCCGCTTCGAGATCTCCGGCGGCGCCGAGGTGCTCGAGCGCTTCGGAGGCGACGTGAACGCGATCACCGACGCGCAGTACCCGCTCAGCGTCGCCTATCACCCGGCCATGGGCTTCACCGTCGGGGCGGAAGGGACCTTCGGCGCGCCGGCGCACGCGATCCCCCGCCTCGCGCTGAAGACGTGGGCGCTGGCGCCCATCACGGGGCCCGTGGACGCGACGCTCGGGTACTGGTTCTGGCACTACGACAGCGGCGAGATCGTCCACATCTTCGCGCCGGAGGTCGGCATCGATCTGCCCGCCGAGGTCCGGCTCGACCTGCGCGGATACGTCTCGGTGGTCACGCTGCCGGCTGCGGGCGGGCAGCCGGGCCAGACGCAGGTTGCAGGGGCGGCCGGCGCGCAGGTCACGTGGAGCGTGACGCCTCGCCTCGACGTCGGCGGCATCTACACGTACGGCGCCGAGGTCGACCAGGGCCAGACGCTGTACCAGCTGCAGAAGGTGAAGGCGCACGTCGCCACCGGCTTCGCCGACATCCTCCTCGACCGGCGCTTCGGGCTCCGGCCGGTCGTCGCCGTCTGGCGACAGTCGCCGGACGTGGGCGACGTGACGTGGATCGTGTCCGCCGAGCTCGGCGCTTACACGCGGTGGTAACTGTCATCCTGAACGAAGCGAAGGATAACAGGGGCGCTCTTCCTACGTCGCCCACTCCTGGAGCGACCGGACGCGCGCGGCGATCTCGCCCTCGGCCACCTCGAGCGCATCGCACGCGGCGAGCGCGGCGGCGATCGTCGTGAAGTAGGGGATGTTGGCAAGCAGGGTCTGGCGGCGGAGCGAGTAGCTGTCGCGCACCTCCTTCGCGCCCCTCGTGGTGTTGACCACGATGGCGATCGTGCCGCTGCGTATGGCGTCGACGACGTCCGGTGACCCCTCGTTGACCTTCTTGACGACCTCGGCGGGCACGCGCGCACGCGTCAGCGCCGCCGCCGTCCCGCTCGTCGCCAGCACGTCGAACCCGAGCGCGCGCAGACGCCGCGCGATGTGGCTCGCGGCGGGCTTGTCCTCGTCCTTGACGCTCACGAACGCGCGCCGGCGGCGGGCGCTCGCCGACGGAAGGGCGAGGTCGATCCCGCTCGCCAGCATCGCCTTGCCGAACGCGCGCGCGAACGTCTCGGCGATGCCCATCACCTCGCCGGTCGACCTCATCTCCGGCCCCAGGATCGTGTCGGCGCCGGGGAACTTCGCGAACGGGAAGACGCTCTCCTTCACGCTGGTGTGCCGCGGCACCGGCGCGTCGTCGATGCCCAGCTCGTCGAGCGTCTTGCCGATCATGAGCAGCGCGGCGATCTTTGCGAGAGGCCGGCCCGTGGCCTTCGACACGAACGGCACCGTCCGGCTGGCCCTCGGGTTCACCTCGAGGATGTAGACGTCGCTCCCCTTCACGGCGAACTGGACGTTCATCAGGCCGACGACGCCGAGCTCGAGTGCGAGCATGCGACTCTGCTCCTCGATGCTGAGCACAATCTCGGGCGACAGCGAGTGCGGAGGCAGCACGCTCGAGCTGTCTCCGGAGTGCACGCCTGCTTCCTCGATGTGCTGCATGACGCCGCCGATCACGCACCGCCTGCCGTCCGACACGCAGTCGACGTCGACCTCGATG
>PLYU01000177.1 GCA_003153495.1 Myxococcales bacterium | reverse complement strand
TCGGTCGAGGCCTCGGCCGCGCCATCGCCGGCGCCGCCTTCGCGCGGGGCCCCGGCGTCCGGGCGCGGAGCCCGGCGCACCACCGGAACGGGCGCCGGCTCCTTCTTCTCCTCGTCCGACCTGCGCCCCGCAGGCGGAGGAGGCGGCGGCTCGGGGGGCGGCTGGTCCTGAGGAAGCACGTCGATCGGGATGGCGGCCTCCCCTTCGACGTCGTTCACCTGGAACCCGCGCGGGACGTCCAGAGGCACCACCGCGCAGTGCGCCGCCCCCGAGAGCGCCACCGACACGCCGAGCGCGACCCGCACGGGCCAGTGAGCCCAGAAGAGCTCGGGCCCGGAGCGCCTTCCCCCGACGCGGGGCGTGGCATGCGGGGCGGTGGGCGCTGCCTGCGCCGCCCCCTCGCCGAGCGGCCTGCGACTCAGCTCAACCACGCCCACGCGCTATAGCACCCGACGTACGCCCCGTCCGAGAAGTGGTTCGACAGGCTCCGGAGGCGTTACTAAGTACCCCGAGCGATCTCATGCCGCCCCGCCGCCGTGTGCCGCCCCGGAGCCCCGCCAGGCCGCGGCGCGCTCGCGGGCGCCTGCTGGCCTTCGGCGCGCTCGCCCTCGCTGCCGGAAGCGTGGTCGGCGTGGCCTGCAGCGAGAGCCGCAACAGTCCGGCCCCTGCCCCGCCGCCAGCTCAGCCGATGGTCTCGGCTCCCGTCGTCCGGTCCCCGGACGCCGACGCCGGCGCCGACGGCGCCGCCATGGCTTCGGCGGAAGGCGGATATGCGGGCCCCTTCATCGGCGCCATCGTGGTGAACGCACCCATCTGGAGCGAGATGGATGTCCCGGACAGGCATCCGGAGCGCGAGCACGACCGCGAGAGCAGGTCGATTCACCTCGGCTACCTGCGCTACGGCGAGAAGGCCCCCGTCCTGCCGGAGCCGCACGCGAACAAGAGCTGCCCCGAGGGCTGGTACCAGATGGCGGCCGGCGGCTTCGTCTGCGGCAAGACCACGACTCTCGATATGGACCACCCGAAGTTCAAGCAAGCCAAGGCGCCGGACCTCGACGCGGCCTTGCCTTACACCTACGGCATCAACGTCGTCGACGGCACCCCGCTGTACCGTCAGCTCCCGTCCCGCGAGCAGCGGCTGAAGTACGAGCCGTGGCTCAACGCGAAGCCGAAGAAGGCGAAGACGTCGAAGAGCGATGACGAGAACCCTTACGTGCCCGCGCCCGACGGGGGCGCGGTCGATCCGCCGGCGATCCGCGAGGACGCGGGCGATGCCGGGGCGGACGCGACCCCGTGGTGGGAGCAACGATTGCCCGACGGCGGGCCACCTCCGGTGGCCCTGGACGACATCAAGAAGGCCGAAGGGCCGCTCGCAGGGCGGATGGCGAAGGGCTTCTACGCGTCGCTGGACCAGGAGATCGACGCCGGGGGCACCCGGTGGTGGAGGACGATGACCGGCGTCCTGACCCCCGCCGACCGCATCATGATCGCCAAGCCGCCGACCGAGTTTCACGGCGTCTGGCTGGGGAAGGACGACGCCACGTTCGCGACGACCAACGCCAAGCCACGCCGGATCGACGCCCTGCCCGTGGCGTTCGTGCTCCACCGCGTCAAGCGCTTCTCGCTCGACGAGACCCACAAGCACGCGACCGTGGCCGACGGGCTGCTCGACCGCTTCGACGCGGTGGGCCTCACCGGCGACAAGGCGCGCGTCGAGGGCGTCGAGTACTGGGAGATGGACGACAAGACGTGGGTTCCGGCGGCCAACTGCACGAAGACCGAGCCGGGCCCGCCCCCCGCCGGGCTGGGTGAGCACGAGAAGTGGGTCGACGTGAACCTGAAAAAGCAGATGCTGGTCGCGTTCGAGGGCACGACACCGGTGTTCGTCACGCTGATCTCGAGCGGGCGCAACGAGCACGAGACGCCCCCGGGGACCTTCCGCATCCGCGAGAAGCACATCGCGGCGACGATGGACGCGGACACCGCGAGCGACGGGCCGTACTCGATCGAGGACGTCCCCTACATCGAGTACTTCAACGCCGGCTACGCACTGCACGGCGCCTTCTGGCACGCAGTCTTCGGGTACGTGAAGAGCCACGGCTGCGTGAACCTGGCGCCGTGGGACGCCCGGGCCCTTTTCGGATGGACCGAGCCGCAGCTCCCGGAGGGCTGGCACGCCATCGTGGCGACGAAAGACAGGCCCGGAACCCGCGTCATCGTCCACGAACGAGCCCCCGGCACGTGCGAAGGACCGGCGGCCGAGCCGCCGCAATGCCCGACGGCACCTTGACGGCGCCCCCGCCGTCCGGCAGTAGACTCGCGCAAGCGCGCGCTCGCCATGGAGGATCAGCTCACCGCCCACCTCGACCGAGGCTGGGACCTCGCCCAGAAGGGCGACGGGCCCGGCGCGGTCGCGTGCGCGAAGCGCGCCCTCGAGCTCGACCCCCAGTCGCCCGAGGTGCACAACCTGCTGGGCTTCGCGGTGGCGCTCGACGGCGAGGGCGAAGAGGCACTCGAGCACTACAAGCAGGCGATCGCGCTCGACGAGACGTACTTCGAGGCCATGTTGAACGCGGCCGAGGTCATGATCGCGCCCCTCGGGGACTACGACGGCGCGATCGGCCAGCTGGAAGACGCTCTCGACTACGCGGAGACGGACGAGGAGATCGCGGACTGCATCCTTCTGAAGGTGGATGCGCTCATGGCCAAGGCCGACTACGAGGAGGCGAAGCGCACGATGAAGATGCTACCTGACGGTCCCTTCAACGGAGCGACGTACCTCTTCCTCATCGGCCGGGCCTGGTACGAGCTCGGTCAAATCGACAAGGCGGCGCCCCTCATCGAGCAGGCCGTCAAGGCCGACCCGCACAGCGCCGACGCGCAGTACTACCTGGGCCTCACGCGTGACGAGCAGGGCGACCCGCGCGGCGCCACCGAGGCGCTCCTGCGGTCTCGCGCGCTCGACGCCGGACGCACGCCCCCGCCGTGGGCGCCGAGCACCGAGACCTTCGCGGCGATCGTGAAGACGGCCATCGAGAAGCTCGATCTCGTTCTCGCGCGGTACGTGAGGGAGGCCGAGGTGTATGTCGTCGACCTGCCGGGCGCCGAGCTCGTGGTCGACGGGGTCGACCCGCGCGCGCTCCTCGTCCTCGACACCCCGCCGGCGCACGACGGCGCACCGTCGCACGTCCGCGTATTCGTCTACCAGCGCAACGTCGAGCGCGTGGCGGGGTCCATCGAAGCGATGGGCGAGGAGCTGGCCGCCACCCTGGAGCGCGAGGTCACGGCCATGTTCCTGGAGGGCGAGAAGCGCGACAAGACCCAGCTGAACTAGCCCTACTTTCGCAAAGAGGCCGAGTGTTTGAGCACGAATAGAGTGCGCCGTGACGTTGGGCAGNNCCCTAAATTACGGCCTTTCGTGCGTAGACTCGGCGCCTCTTTGCGAAAGTAGGGCTAGGGCTGTCGACGGGGATCGCGCTCGGCCCGTCAATGCCACGCGCCCAGGCCGATGCCGGCGCTCGTGTAGCGCGGGGCGACGTCGAGCGACATCGTGAGCTTCCAGTCGGCGGGGAAGAGGCCCAGGAGATCGAGCGGGAACAGCCGCACGTCGCCCCCGAAGGTGAAGTGCTGACGCGGCGTGCCCGTGTCGTAGCGGGACGGCTCCACGTACGTTCCGACGCGCAGCAGCATCCGGTCGCGCAGCGGCTCCCCCTCCATGCCGAGCCGGGGCACCACGCTCATCGTCCGCCCGACCGTCTCGTTGCGCTGGTCGAGGAACCCCTCGAGCGACACCGCCTGTGAGCTGGGACCGTCGAGCGAGACGCTCGCCAGCAGCAGGATCTTCTCGCGCGGCCAGTTCGCATAGCGCGCCTGCCGCGCCTGATTCAGCCGGCCCGTCTCGGTCGCCAGGCGCATGTCCTCGATCATCCGCATGCTCCGCTCCTCCGCGTCGAGCTCCGACGCGCGCGCGCCTCGCGCGCCCTCCGGCAGCGCCGCGAGATCGTCCCGCCGCTCGCGTTCGCGAGTCGCGCGGGCGCGCGCGATGTTCCCGCGAAGCCAGGCCTCTTGCTCGTGAGGGTTGTCCCAGCCGGGGTTGAGCGGGCGCGGGCCGAGCTGGTAGGCGACGCCCAGCTCCACCTCCCAGGGCATGACCACCCGGGAGGGCAGCACGAACGGGCCGACGCTGCGCACGCCCTTCGTGTCGGCGGCCACGTCATTGGCGAAGATGCCGCCGCTCACCGGCGCACGCGCAGTGGCCCCGATGCGCCACGGAAGACCGGTCGGCATCAGCAGAGCCCCCACCTCGGGCGCGATGCCGGTCATCGTGAGCAGCGTCCCGTCTCCGGAGCGCTGGATCTGCATCGTCACGACGCGCGCGCCTCCTCCCAGCGCGAGCTGCCCGCCGTAGGCTCCGTACGCTCCCAGCGCCTTCCATCGCCCGACCTGCAGGACCAGCCCGGGCGTTCCGGTCGCGTCCTGCGTGAGCGAGAACTGCTGCATGTCGCCCGTCGCCGCGAAGCCGAGCCCGCCCAGCTGCACCGTCCCCCCGACGTTCAGGTCGACGAAGTCCGCGGCCCGGGCGTGGCTCGGCAGAGCCGCGAAGTCCCCGTGGTTGTCGAAGTCGGTGCGCGTGAACGCCCCGGGGAGCGAAGCGCCCACGCTCAGGTCGAAGTCGAACCACTTGGTGCTGTACGGGTCGCGCACGGCGGGCGCCGCCGAGTTGACGGCCGCGCCCTCCGTATCCTCGGCCAGGGCCACGTACGCGCCGCCGACGCCCGTGACGTGGATCGGCGCCAGGAGCGGCCCCTGGAACAGCTCGATCGAGTACCCGTTGGAGACGATGGGCGGCGGAACGCCCTGCGCTCGCGCCCGCCCGTGGGCGCCCAGCAGCGTCAGGAACGCTGCCCCAGCAGGAAGCGCACGAGCGGCTCGGCGTCGAACTTCGCCGTGGAGACAAGGCCGTCGATCAGGCGCCGGCCCAGCCGCGCGAGCTCCAGCAGCTGCGAGATCCGCTCGTGCTGCAGCTCGGCCCGCGCCCTCGCCAGCGGGTCGCTCGACGTCTTGCGGATGCGGTCCAGGTGCTGCAAGGACTCCTCGAATGCGTCGATCGCACCGAGCACCTCGCTCCTCTCGCGCTCGTTGAAGACGCGGCTGATCATGCGCCAAAGCTGCACCTCGGCCGTGTAGAAGTCTCTGCGGTGGCCCTGGATCCACACCCTGCGTACCACACCCCATCTCGACAGCTCCGAGAGCGTCATGCTGACCGCCCCGCTCGACAGCTCGAGCGCGTGCCTGAGGTCCTCTGCGCTGAGCGGCTCGGGGGACAGGTAGAGCACCGTCCAGGCGCGCCCCATGTTGCGCTTGAAGCCCCAGAACTCGATGAGCCGGCCGATCACTTCGCTCACCGCGGCCTCGGTCGGCAGCAGCGCCCGATGCCTGCTCGCGCCGCGGGCCGCGGGAGGCTCAATCGATGCGCGACGCGAGCTCACGAGCGATGGCTCCCAGCAGATCACGCGCGCGTCCCGCGGGCACCGCCTCGAGGGCCCCGAGCGCGCGCGCCGTTTCGTCGCGGGCGAGCGACCGGACGGAGTCGCACACGCCCGAGCCACGCACCGCGTCGGCGACGCGCGACGCCGCGCGGCGATCTCCCGCGCGCACCGCCTCGACGTCGGCCGCGAGGGCCGGCTTCGCTGCGAGGGCGCGGATGAGCGGCAGCGTCAGCTTCCCCTCCAACAGATCGCCCAGCACGGCCTTGCCCGTCTCACGAGGGTCGCCGGCGTAGTCCAGCACGTCGTCGACGAGCTGAAACGCAACGCCCACGTGCACGCCGAAATCGCCCAGCGCCCTGGCCGCCTCGGGCGGCGCCCCTGCGACGGTCGCCCCCGACCGCGCCGACCAGGCGAAGAGCGAGGCTGTCTTGTCGCGCACGATGCGGAAGTACACGTCTTCGCTGGGATCCAGCTGCGTCCTGCCCCGGAGCTGGACGACCTCCCCGTCTACCAGCAGGCGCAGGGTCGCGAACAGATCCGCCAGCACGGGCGCCGGCGCGGCGGCGGAGGTGCGCTCGAGCGCGTGGGTCAAGAGCAGGTCCCCCGCCAGGACGCTCACGGCGTTGCCCCAGAGGCGCCGCGGCGTGGGCCGCCCGCGACGCTCCTGCCCGTCGTCGATGACGTCGTCGTGAAGCAGGGTTGCCAGGTGGATCAGCTCGGCCACGACCGCCAGGTCGCGCGCCCCGGCAGGGGGCGCCCCGAAGCAGGCCGCGGCCAGCAGCACCGTCAGAGGCCGGACGCGCTTGCCGCCCGCCTCCAGCAGGTGGGTCGCCGAGTCGGTCGCAGGCGCCGCCCCTTCGCGGGTCATCCGCGCGAGCTCGCGGTCCACCGCCTCGATGTCCTCGCCGAGCAGCGCGCGGACCTCGGCGATGCGGTCCATCGCGCGGCCGCCGGCGCGTTCTGCGGCGTCCCGGAGCAGCGCCACAGAGGCGGCGGGGGCGTTCGTCGGGGCGTTCAAAACTATTGGAAAGTGATTAGGGCAAGGGAGGCCCGGGTTCAAGCGTCGCCGGCCGGGCTCAGCCCCCGAAGGCGGTGGACCCGCCGCAGATGGAGACGGCCTGGCCAGTGATCGCCGCGCCCGCCGGGGAGCACAGGAACGCCACCAGGCCCGCCACCTCTTCGACGTGCACGAACCGCCCGATCGGCACCTCCCGGGCGGCGTCGCGCCTCGCGACGTCGTAGGCCTTGCCCGCTCCCGCGGCGAGCTCCTCGATGCGGCCGCGGGCCATCTCGGTGTCGACCCAGCCCGGACAGACGGCGTTGCACGTGATCTGACGGGGGCCGACCTCGAGGGCGATCGCCCGCACGAGGCCGTGGAGACCGGCCTTGCTGGCGCAGTACGCCGCCTGGCCCGGGGCGCCGACCTTGCCCAGCACGCTGCTGATCGCAACGAGGCGCCCCGCCCCCTTCATGGCTGCCGCGGCCGCGTCGAAGGTGTAGTAGGCCCCGAGCAGGTTAGTCTCGACGATCGCGCGCGCCCGCGGCAGCGCGCCGGCTTGCCCCATGCGCGTCGTTCCGGTGACGCCGGCGTTCGCGACGGCGACGTCCAGGCGCCCCCACGTCTCGAGCGCGCGCGCCACGGCCGCCGCCGCGTGACCCTCGGCCCGCACGTCCCCCGCGAGGTGCCGCGCCTGGCCGCCTCCGTGAGCGATTTCCCCGACCGTCTCACCCAGCGCGCGCTCGTCCCGGCCGGTGACCAGGAGGCGGGCGCCGCGGGCCGCCAGGTCCAGGGCGATCGCCCGGCCTATCCCCTTGCCTCCGCCCGTCACGAGGGCGACCTGGCCCTCCAGGGAGCGATCTGCCGCCATCGCCCCCTCGTAGCACATTGACAGGCGGCCTCGCGGGGACCATGAGCAAGGGCGCGGCATGACACGCGGGCCCTCCCAGGACGACGAGCTGGCCCGGGCGCGCCTGCGTGGCAGACGCGCCGGCCTGGCGATCCTGGTCGTGGTCGCCGTCGCGTTCATCGTGTCGAGCACCAGCCAGATCACCCGCGCAGTGTTCGGGCTGGGGGGAGGCCCGGTCCCGGCGGGCGCTCCGGGCGCGATCGATCCCGCGTGTACGCAGGGGGTGAAGGCCCTGCTCGACGCCCGGTTCTCCCGGGTAGATTCGCCCGCTCGCGAGGTTCTCCTCGATGCCTGCAGCCGTACGCCCGAGGGGCTCGACCTCTCGGCGGCCCTGAAACGGCTGAAAGTGGCCGAGGAGCAGCTTACCCGCCGCTGCCAGGCGGAGCTGTCCCCCCTCCGGCGCGACGTCGAGGCGCACCTACCCGCGGACTTGCGCTAAGAGGGTTCTCCGATGACCGAGCCCAACGTCCCGCCCGCGGGGCCCCCCCCTGCCACGGAACCGACCTTCGACGTGATTCCGCTGGGCCCCGAGGTGCGCCGCGCGATCGACGCCATGGGCTACCAGCACCCCACGCCGGTGCAGATCGCCGTGTTCGAGCCCGCCGCCGAGGGGCGCAACTTGGTCGTCCAGGCGCGGACGGGGACCGGCAAGACCGCTGCCTTCGGGCTGCCGATGATCGACCGCATCGTCCGGCCGTCGGTCGCGGCGGTCCAGGCGCTCATCCTGTGCCCCACCCGAGAGCTCGCCCTGCAGGTCTCCAGAGAGCTCGAGCAGCTGGCGAAGTTCCGCGGGATCAAGGTCCTGGCGATCTACGGCGGCGCGTCGATGAGCAAGCAGGTCGAGGGCATCCAAGCCGGCGCCCAGATCGTCGCGGGCACGCCCGGGCGCGTGCTCGACCACCTTCGCCAGAAGACGCTCGACCCCACCGGGATTCGCCTCCTCGTCCTCGACGAGGCCGACGAGATGCTGTCGATGGGGTTCGCCAGGGAGCTCAACGCCATCATCGAGACGTTGCCGAAGAACCGCCAGGGGCTCTTCTTCAGCGCGACGATCCCCGGCGACATCGAGCGGCTCGCGCAGAAGAACCTGCGCGATCCCGAGATGATCACGCTCTCGAGCGACCAGGTGGGCGCGCTCGAGATCGCGCACTACGTCTACGTCCTGCGCGAGGGCGACAAGATCGGACAGCTCGTCCGCATCCTCGAGGTCGAAGACCCCGAGAGCGCGATCATCTTCTGCAACACGCGCGACGAGACCGAGCGGGTCGCCGAGGCGCTGAAGTCGCGCGGATACGACGCGGCCTGGCTGAACGGCGACCTCCCGCAGCCGGACCGCGAGCGCGTCATGAGCGCGACCCGGGAAGGCCGGCTCCGGTTCCTCGTGGCCACCGACGTGGCGGCGCGAGGCATCGACATCTCTCACCTGACGCACGTCATCAACCACGACTTTCCGGAGAGCGCCGAGTACTACGTGCACCGGACGGGGCGGACCGGCCGCGCGGGACGGACGGGGACGGCGATCTCGATCATCGGGCCGAAGGACATCGGTAACCTCTACCTCCTCCGGCTGACCTACAAGATCCGGCCCATCGAGAAGCAGCTGCCGAGCGCGGGCGAGCTCAAGACCCGAGCCGAGATGGACGTCCTGCAGCTCTTCGTCGACGCGTTCGCCGGGCGCTCCGCGCACGCAGACGACCTCTCGCTCGCGCGGCGCCTCATGACGCACGACGACGGCGAGATCATCGTGGCAGGCTTGCTGCGCGATCACCTCGGTGCCCGGGCGATCGACGCGCCGACCGTGGGCGCGGAGGCGCGTCGCGCCCGCAATCCCGCGCCTCAGCCCGTGCCCGCGCCCGCGAGGTCGCCAGGCGTCGCACCCGGGGCGCCCGCAGCGCCTGCAATCCCTGCAGCGCCGTCCAGCTCGCGACTGCCTCGCGTTACGATCTCCGAGCCGCGCCCCGCCCCGCGGCCCCGCCCCTCGCCTTCGACGCGCGCGGAGGAACCCGCAGGCCCCGCCGACTCCGTCCAGCTTTTCGTGAGCGTCGGGCGGCGTGAAGGCGTCCAGCCTGCCGCCCTCCAGCAGATCCTCGCCGACCGCGGGATCGCTGCGGAGCAAGTGAGCGACATCCGCGTACGCGATCGCATGACCTTCCTGCAGGTACGCAAGGACTTCGCCGAGCGCGCGATCGCCGCCCTGACGGGGCAGGTCATCGGGGGCCGCACGGTGCTCGCCGAGGTCGCTCGCGCCCGGTGACCGCCTGCTTGGAATATTCGTCCGCACCAGGGCCGCTATCCCACCTTCGCGCGCGGCCGACGTGGACGTACATTGAGGCGAGCCCCCGCTCTGCGTATTCTCTCGTACGACCATGGCCATGCCTAACGCGCCCGAAGCAGCGGGCGTGAACGCTCAGCACTCTACGTCCGCACCCTCGACCCTTCGCGCCGTCCTCGACGCTCGCCGGGGCGACGGGCACCGCATGACCGTCGCCGAGGCGATCGCCGTCATCGTCCCGGTGTGCCTCGACCTGCAGCAGCGCCACGCGCGCGGCGAGCGGCTCTACGTCCACCCCTCCGCCATCGTCCCTGGCTCCGACGGGCACGCGCGGGTCGATCCTCGCCTGGCCGGCCTCCCGGATCACCCGTTCGACCGCCACTGCCTCGCGCCCGAGCTCCAGCGGACGCGCCAGCCGGGCGACGCCTGCGCGAGCGTCTACTCGATCGGCGCGATCCTCTACGAGATGGTGACCGGGCAGCACGTCGGCCCCGCGATGAAGCGACCGCGCGAGGTCGACCCCACCCTCTCGGAGGCCGTGGAGATCCTCATCGGCAAGGCGATCATCGGCGACCACGCGCACCGTCCGGCGGACCTCGGCGCCCTGGCGAGCGCCATGTACCAGGTCGCCCCGCAGAAGAGCATCCACCCCCCCGACGTCAGTGCGGCGCGCCTCGACGCGAGCGCCGAGCTCGAGGTCGACGTGCGGCTGTCCATGCTGCCGCCCTCGGAGCTGCCCGGCGCGGCGCCGGAATACAGCGGCGTGAGCGCGGTCCCCGGCTCGCCGCGGATGCCGCCCGTCGACCACGGGACCGCCTCGGAGCGTCAGCGCCGCAAGGTCGCCGACGATCCGACCGCCGTCCTTGGCGCGCTGAAGGCACGGCTCGAGGCCGATCTGCGCCCGCGCTACGTCGTCAACAAGGACAGGATGGATCACGGGCCCTTCACGGCCGTCGAGCTCCTGCAGCAGATTGCCTCCCACTCGTTCACGGGGGACGACGTTCTGCGTGACGAGATCGGCGGCGAGCAGCTGACCATCGGAGAGTGGGAGGAGTTCGCCCCGTTCGCCCGCCAGGCTGGCCTCTTGCGCGAGAAGCGCGCGGAGCAGAAGGCCGTCGTCCACGCGGTGCACCAGGACAAGAAGCGAGGCCTGGCGAAGACGATTCTCGGCGTGAGCCTCGTCGTCGCGCTGCTCTTGTCGCTCGGCCTCTGGTTTCGCAAGGTGCGCGGCACGCGCAACGAGGACGTCGTCGTGTCCAACGATCGGGCGGGCACAGTCGAGGTCAATGGCGACATCAAGGGAAGGAAGAGGGCCGTCGCCGGCGGCGCGGGGGGCCACGTGGGCGGCGGCTACTCCGGCGGCCAGAGCTACGAGGCCGTGCTGAACAGCAACAACGAGACGATCGGCATCGGCCAGCAGGCCGGCGGACCGGACCTGACGAATGCCCAGCTCGGAGCCCCGCTGCGGAGCGCGTCGTTCGTCACGGGCTGCGGCGCACCCGACTCGATGAAGGTCCAGGTCCGGGTGGCCGTGAAGATGGGCGTCCCCATCGGCGTGACCGTGTCGACGGACCCGCCCAGCGGCGGCGTCGCGGCGTGCATCGACCGGTCGGTCCGGGGCCTGCGGTGGCCGGCGAACCCGAAGACGGACTTCGTGACGACGAATTACTAGCCCTACTTTCGCAAAGAGGCCGAGTGTTTGAGCACGAAAGGCCGTAAAAATAGAGTGCGCCGTGACGTTGGGCAG
>PLYU01000011.1 GCA_003153495.1 Myxococcales bacterium | reverse complement strand
CTGCCCAACGTCACGGCGCACTCTATTTTTACGGCCTTTCGTGCTCAAACACTCGGCCTCTTTGCGAAAGTAGGGCTAGCATCCGGGTCGAGCGACCCCGACTACGCAGCGGCGGCCCCCTCGGGCAGACCTCCAACCGCCTCCTACTCGCCGTCGGCCCGCCTGACATCCGGCATCGCCTCGCCCCGCGAGCACGCGCCGTGCCTCTGGTACCGCTCGCCCATCAGCCTCTTCATCGCAGTCGTCGCCCGCCAGCCCATGTACGCCTCGTTGAAGCGCACCGCCTCGCCCGGATCGACGTAGGGGTTCTTGGCCTTCCCGAGGATGACGAGCGCGAACAGCTGCTCTGCCACGCTCACCGGGCAGCCTTCGAACCTCACGTGCGGCTCGTTGCGCGCCGCCCGGATCTTGCGATTGACCTTGCTCATCTTGAGGTAGAGGTCGTCGTGCACGGCGTTGTACGGGTCCTTGGTCGAGCGGTCCTTGTAAAGGCTCTCGATCGACACCAGCTCGTCGCCGAGCTTGCCCTTCCAGGTCGCGCAGTCGCCGATGAAGACGACCTTCTCGCCCGGCTTGGCGTCGATCGGCCCGTCGTACGCTCCGAAGACGATGTGCATGCGCGGCATCTTCTTGTCGCACTGGTCGTCGTAGGTGCGCAGCATCTCGATCGCTTCCTCGATGGCGCCCGGGCAGCCTCCCCAGCAGTAGTCCGTCTTCTCGCTCTGCGGCGGCGGCCCGGCGTACGCGGTGATGCTGCTCCCCTCGAAGTACTTCTCGACACGAATCAGGCCCACCTTGAAGCCCTTCGCGCGCTCCTTGGCCTTCTCCAGAGTCACGTCGCCCGTGATGACGATCTTGGACAGGTCGAGCGTGCCGAAGCCGCGCTCGGCGGCGAGGCGGATGTGGTCGACCGTGTGCGGATCGACGCCGGCGATGGCGCAACAGACGGCGTCGAACGCCACCTGGTTATTACCCATCACGATGAGCTTCATGTCAAAGGGCGTCGGGGTCAGCATGCGCCCCTCGCCGGCGACGATCGCGTCGATGCAGATGAACTGCGGCTGGATGACGTACTGAAGGTCGGCGACCTTCTCGTTCAGCCTGTGATCGTGGTCGATGAGGCGGTGACGGTCGTCCTGGATCCCGATGTAGTTCTTCATCGAGAAGGTCACCGTGGTCCACGGGTGGGCCTTGAATTTCGGCGCGTTGACGAAGAAGTCCGCCTTCGCCACCGGCTCGGGGACGAACACGTAGTCGCGAAGCCGCTTCTCGTGCGTGTAGCGGATCTCGACCTGGGGCACCTCTTCGAACAGGTACCGCTTCACCCCCGGCAGCCCGGCCAGCACCGCGTCGACCCCGCTGTGCTTGAACGCGTAGCGTGTGGGGATCGTGATGCCGCACCGCTCGCCGACCGCCAGCTCCGACATGGTGTCGGCCCCGACGTCCTGCAGCGCGCGCAGCAGGCCGTCGATGAGCTCCGGCCGCGTGTGCGCGTGAGGGAACATGTCGCCCGCTGCGACCAGGTTCGGCTTGACCAGCGTGCGCCCCCTGGGCACGAGGCCGAGCTCGCGCAACCCGTCGCGTACGATCTCGCGGATCCGAGCCGCGTCGTAAGACTCGCAGTGGGCGATGATCACTCGCGGGGGGGCGGCGTTCGGATTCACGTGCGGTCTCCGTGTCTGTAGTGGTTCAGCTGCGTAGTCCCAGCCTCTCCGCGCGCTCGCGGAACGCCGCGATGTCCGTGGCGTACATCGTCAGCGGCTCGTCGAACTGGACGGCGACCCGCCGTAGCCACGGCCCCGTCTCTGCCGCAGAGGGCTCCTCGATGCGGACGACGCGCCCCTCGGCGGTCCGGTACGTCTCCGCGTCCTCGGCGATGTGGAGCTGCAGCCGCACGCGCTCGCCGAGCTCGATCTTCGTCGTACGGACCAGCAGCAGGACGCCGGACTCGCTCAGATCGCGGATGACGCTCGCTCGCTGCGCTCCATCGGACCGCTCGAGCGCCACGGGGAAGCACGCCAGGTGGCGTTCGCCCGAGCGGCGATCGGAGGGAGGGGGGGAGGAATCGCTCATCGACCGTTCTCATACCCCGAGGGGCGTTGCCGTGCGACAGTTCACTTGATGGCGACGCGGTCTGTTTGACGCGATGCGGCATGGTCGGGTCGCTCAGGGAAGGAGGCGGACCTCGACGTCGACCCGACGACCGGACCCGGCCGTGGGGGGCAGGGCGAAGAAAGCCGTCCCCGTGGCTCCGGAGAAGCTCCCGCCGCTCAAGGCGAAGACGTCGCCGTGGAGTCCGTCGTGCACGTCGTCCCCCGTGACGCGCGCCGTCACCTGGAGCCTCGTCAGGGCTGCGTGAGAGGTGAACGGGCGCTGGCCGAGCAGCAGGAGCGTCCGCTCGATGCCGCGTCGCAGGGCCGGGGAGGGGGCGCCAGTGACGGCGCTGGTGGAGATGTACCCCGCGTCGTCGAGCCAAAGGGCGACGTCGGCCCGTCCCGCTCCGCCGAACGGGGCCGTGCCCCAGAGCGGCTCGGCGCTGGCGGCTTGCGGGAACGTGCGGGTGAAGGCGGTGGCGAGGTCTGCGGCGAAGCGAACACCCAGGGCGCCGAAGAGAGTAGGCGCCGGGGTCGGGGTCGGGGTCGAGGTCGAGGTCGAGGTCGAGGTCGAGGTCGAGGTCGAGGTCGAGGTCGGGGTCGGGGTCGAGGTCGAGGTCGAGGTCGAGGTCGAGCCGGCGAGCGTGGTCCTCG
>PLYU01000087.1 GCA_003153495.1 Myxococcales bacterium | reverse complement strand
CTGCCCAACGTCACGGCGCACTCTATTTTTACGGCCTTTCGTGCTCAAACACTCGGCCTCTTTGCGAAAGTAGGGCTAGGAGACTGGCTATTCGCACGCGTCTTGCGTACGCGCGCGTGAATGACTCGGCGGGGACAAACCACCAACAGGGGCATGAGCCTGGGCATCACGCCTGCGAGTCCCGACCTGCAGCGCTCGACGCGCGAGCCGAGGCGGCTCTCGCGATGGCCAAGGAGGCAGGCCTGATAGGGCGCAAGCGCGTGCTGGACTCCACGGCGCTCTACGACGCGGTCGCCACGCAGGACACGGTGCACCTACGACCCGCGCAGACCGGCTGAGGGCACCGAGACCCCATCGCGCCCCGCGGCACCTCACCGCGCAGGAGACCGGTGTATTTCAGAGTCGAGACCGAGCGATGGGGTCGGCTGCCGCGCGAGGAATACACAGCGTATTTCGAGCGCGGCCGACGTCGCCAGCGCGCCGGGATCGGCCGAAANNCGGCCGAAAGACACCGGTCTCCTAGTTATGCCTGCTCCGTCGCACTAGACTCGGCTAGGTCTGCGATGCTCGCCGAGACTCCCCCGTCCGAGGCTCTCGACCACCTGGCGGCGCTCTACCGGCGCATGCTCCTCATCCGCCGCGTCGAGGAAGAGAGCGCGCGCGGCTACGCCGAGGGCAAGATCGGGGGCTTCTTGCACCTTTACATCGGGCAGGAGGCGGTCGCGGTCGGCGCCATGGCCGCCCTCGGGCCCGACGACTACGTCATCACGACGTACCGCGACCACGGCGTCGCGCTCGCCAAGGGTATGCCGGCGCGCGCACTGCTCGCCGAGCTGTTCGGCAAGGTGACGGGCTGCTCGAAGGGTCTCGGCGGGTCGATGCACATGTTCGACCACGAGCACCACATGCTCGGCGGCTATGGCATCGTCGGCGGGCACATCCCGCTGGCGTCGGGCTTCGCGTTCGCGAGCAAGTACCGCGGCGACGGGAAGGTGACGCTGTGCTTCTTCGGCGAAGGGGCCGTGAGCATCGGCGGGTTCCACGAGGGCGTCGGGCTGGCCGCGCTCTGGAAGCTGCCGGTGGTGTTCGTCTGCGAGAACAACGAATACTCGATGGGAACGCCCCTCTCGCGGTCGATGTCGCTCGAGGACGTGTCGCTCAAGGCGCTCGGCTACGGGATGGACCGGGACCGATTCTTCGCCGACGACGTGCTGGAGGTCGAGCGCAGGATCGGCGAGGCCGTCCGCCGGGCGCGCGAGCAGAATTCGCCGACCCTGGTCGAGGTCCGCACGTACCGGTTCCGCGGGCATTCGATGAGCGACCCCGCCAAGTACCGCACCCAGGCAGAGCTCGAGGAGCACAAGAAGCGAGACCCGCTGGCGCGGGCGCGCGCGCTCCTGGTCGAGCGGGGGCTGGGCGAGGGCAGCCTCGCCGAGCTCGAGGGGTCCGTCGAGGCGGAGGTGACGGACGCCGTGAAGTTCGCCACCGAGAGCCCCGAGCCCGGCCTCGACGTGCTCGAAGAGACCACCTACAAGGGCCCGTTCGCCTACTAGGCGGGCAGGCGCACACGATGACCAGGACTCTCCGTTTCCGTGAAGCCCTGCGCGAAGCGATGGTCGAGGAGATGGAGCGCGACGAGCGCGTCTTTCTGATGGGCGAGGAGGTCGGCCATTACCAGGGGGCCTACAAAGTCAGCGAGGGCATGCTCGAGAAATTCGGCCCCCGCCGCGTGATCGACACGCCCATCGCCGAGGCCGGCTTCGCGGGCGTGGGGATCGGCGCCGCGATGGTGGGGCTGAGGCCGATCGTGGAGTTCATGACCTGGAACTTCAGCGCCGTCGCGTTCGATCAGATCCTCAACAACGCCGCGAAAGTGCGCCAGATGTCGGGCGGGCAGCTCGAGTGCCCCATCGTATTCCGGGGTCCGAACGCGAGCGCACGGCAGGTGGGCAGCCAGCACAGCCAGGCCATGGAGCATTTCTACGCGCACGTGCCAGGGCTCAAGGTGATCGCCCCCGCTTTCCCGGCGGACGCCAAGGGCCTGCTCAAGTCTGCCATCCGGGACGACAACCCCGTGCTCGTGATGGAGTCCGAGACGCTCTACGGGGTCAAGGGCGACGTCCCGGACGGCGAGCACCTCGTGCCGCTGGGCGAAGCGCAGGTCGTACGCCCGGGCAACGACGTGACCATCGCGGCGTACTCGCGCATGACCCACGTCGCGCTCGAGGCTGCGGCCGCGCTCGAGGCTACGGGCGTCTCCGCGGAAGTGGTCGACCTCCGGAGCTTGCGCCCGCTCGACGAGGGCACCCTCGTGGCGAGCGTCGAGCGCACGCACCGACTCGTCGTCGTCCACGAAGGGTGGCCCTACGGAGGCGTAGGCGCCGAGATCGCCGATCGCGTCCAGCGCCTGGCGTTCGACGCCCTGGACGCGCCGATCCTGCGCGTGAGCACGCTGGACGTGCCGATGCCTTACTCCGCCGCGCTGGAGCAAGCGTGCATCCCGCAGCCAGGACGCGTCGTGCGGGCGGTCCAGCGCATCCTGGGCGCGCGCCGTTGAGGGCCTCCTCGCTCCTTCGCCGCTCGGTCCCCGAGCTCGTCGTCGCCGCGGTGGCCGTCGTCGCCTCGCTGGTCGTCGCCGGTCGCGCGCTCGGCTCCGGCTTCCCTCTCGACGACGCCTGGATCCACATGGTCTACGGCCTCGCGCTGCGCACTCACGGAATGCTCGCCTACAACGACGGACGAGCCTCGACGGGGTGCACCTCGCCGGCGTGGGCGGCGCTGGTGGGGCTCGCGCACCTGCTGGCGCGGGCGCGTGAACCATCTTGGTCGGTCGTCCGTTACGTCCAGGCCATCGGTGGTCGTGCGGCAGCAGAGCCATCTGGTCATCGCGCTCGGGCGGTGCGTTCCGTGACCGGAGGGCTCGCGCGCGCCGCGAGCGATGGGATCGCAAGGTCCCGGGATGCGTTCTAGCCTGTCACGACGGAGGCCCCGCATGGCCAAGATCCTCGAGATGCCGAAGCTGTCGCCGACGATGGAGGAGGGTGTGCTGTCGGCGTGGCACAAGAAGGAGGGCGACGAGATCGCAGTGGACGAGCTGCTGGCCGAGGTCGAGACCGACAAGGCGACGGTGGAGTTCCGGTCGTTCGACAAGGGCACGCTGCTCAGGCTCCTCGTACCGGCCGGCACCACCGTGAAGCTCGGACAGCCGGTCGCGATCGTCGGAGCGCGAGGAGAGGACGTGACGAGCCTCGTGCCGGGCTCCGCCTCGACCCCGACCTCGACCTCGAC
>PLYU01000280.1 GCA_003153495.1 Myxococcales bacterium | reverse complement strand
GCCACGGTCGCCACCGGGGCCGGCGCGGCGGGGGCCGCGACCGCGGGCCCGCGGGCGTGGCCGCAGCCGAGAGCGGCGAGAATGACGCACGTGGCAAGAGGCTTTCGGGGGTGCATGGTGGGGCCCATCTTCGCCCCACGTGCTATGTTCCGTCATGCACCAATCGTCGCCGGTCGGAGCCATCCCCCTCGCGCTGATCGAGAAGCTGCCGAAGACGGACCTGCACGTCCACCTGGACGGCTCGCTGCGGCTCTCCACCATCCTCGAGCTCGCGCAGAGGCACCGGATCGAGCTCCCGGCGAAGGACCCCGAGGGGCTGAGGGCGGCGATGCACCTCGGGCAAAACTGCGGGTCGCTGGTCGAGTATCTCAAGGCGTTCGACGTCACCTTGCGCGTGATGCAGACCGAGGAGTCCCTGCGGCGCATCGCCTTCGAGCTGGCGGAGGACGCCGCGAGAGAGAACGTCCGGTACATGGAGGTGCGCTACGCGCCGATGCTGCACACGCGCCTCGGGCTCAAGCTGACCACAGTGGTCGAGAGCGTCCTCGCGGGCCTGCGGCAGGCCCAGGAGCAGCACGGCATCGAGTCCAACGTGATCATCTGCGGCATCCGCAACGTCTCTCCGGAGCACTCGCTCGAGATGGCGGAGCTCGCCGTGGCTTACAAGGGGCGCGGCGTCGTCGGGTTCGACCTGGCGGGCGCCGAGTACGATCACCCGGCGAAGCACCATCGGGCTGCGTTCCAGCTGGTACGCGACAACAACATCAACGTCACCATCCACGCCGGCGAGGCCTACGGGCCGGAGTCGGTCGCGCAGGCCATCCACGTCTGCGGCGCGCACCGCATCGGCCACGGGTGCCGCCTGCGCGAGAACGGGGATCTACTCCACTACGTCAACGACCACCGCATCCCGCTCGAATGCTGCCCGTCGTCCAACGTCCAGACCGGGGCCATCCGCGATCTGGAGAGCCATCCGCTCAAGCTCTACAAGAACCTCGGGGTGCGCGTGACGGTCAATACCGACAACCGGCTCGTCACCGACACGACGGTCAGCCGGGAGCTGTGGCTCTGCCACACGCAGATGGGGATGACGCTCGAGGACATCAAGCAGATCATCCTGAGCGGCTTCAAGAGCGCGTTTCTGCCGTTTCACGTCAAGCAGCAGTACCTGCGAAAGGTGAGCGAGGAGCTCGCGGCCTTCTCCGAGGTCGAGCCCGAGGGCTTACTTGCAGAAGGTGTAACCGGGAAGCGTCTGCACGCTGGGGACGCATGACGCCCCGTTCGCGCAGGGCGTCGCCGCCGCCTTGTCGCAGAGCGACGACCCTGCGCAGGCGCTCGAAGCCATGCACTGGACGCCGCCCGCGCCACCGCCGTCCGTACTGACGGTGAGGCAGCACACCGTGCCCGAGTGACCGGCCGCGCTGCAGTCGGCGGTGCTGGAGCAGGGGATCGACAGGCCGCCGCACGCCCCGGCCGGCGCGCACGTGTCGGTCGCAACCGACCCTACCATCACGCGACAGCACACCTGGGAAGGCGCGCTGCACGACGTACCGCCGCACTTCACGCCCGAGTCCCGCCCGGGGTGGGCGTCCTGCTGGGAAGCGGAGTCGGCGATCGAGGCGTCGCTCGACCCCCCGACGCCCGGCGGAGGGGGCGACAGCAGGTCGCTGGGGGCAGCGCCGCTGCACCCCGACACCGAAACCAGGGACATCACGATGAACAGCGACGATACGGGCCATGAGGCCATTGGGCTGGTGCCTCCCTGCCGGAAAGAAGTACGCCCGCTCGCGCCGCATCGCAACGGCTCGCGTCGTCGCGCCTGCACAGCGAGCGTGCTAGACAGCGACCACTCGATGGTCGAGTCTCCCGAGCCGAAGAGCGTGCCGAGCCCGGCGCCCAGGGTCGATCGCGTGTTCGACGCCCTCGAGGCGGCCGCCCTGGCGGCCGAGGGGCGCCTCGAGGCCACCGTTCCCCCGCCCGTGTCGACGGACGATTTCCGGGCGGCCGTGAAGCTCGACCCGAGGGCGGTGCGCGCGCGGCTCGATCGCGTCGTCATGGGGGAGGACCCCGAGCGCGGTCTGGACACGATGCTCGAGGCGGGCGCCCTGGCCGCGATCTTCCCCGAGGTGCACGCGATGGTCGGCTTCGGGGACGCCGAGTGGCGTCACAAGGACGTGTGGAAGCACACCAAGCAGGTGGTGAGGCAGTCGGAGGCGCGCCTCGAGCTGCGCTGGGCGGCCCTCTTCCACGACATCGGCAAGGTGAAGACGCGCTCGATCACCGCCGACGGCAAGGTCCACTTCCTCGGTCACGCCGAGGTCGGAACGCGGATGTTCGAGAAGCTTGACCGGCGCTTGCCGCTCTTCGTGCACGAGCCGCCGCTCAAGGAGACCGTCCGGTTCCTGATCCTGCACCACCTGCGCGCCAACCAGTACTCTCCCGACTGGACCGACAGCGCCGTGCGCCGCTTCGCGCGCGAGCTGGGGCCGCACCTCGGCGATCTCTTGTGTCTCGCGCGCGCGGACATCACGACGAAGCGCCCGGAGAAGAAGCGGCGAGGCCTTCAGCAGATCGAGGACCTGCAGGCCCGCGTGGCGGCGCTGGCCGCCGAGGACGCGCGCGTCGCGCCGCTACCCAGCGGGATCGGCGACGAGCTGATGCGCGCGTTCGCGCTGCCGCCGTCGCGCAAGGTCGGGGAGGTCAAGCGGCAGCTCGAGGAGGCTGTGGCCGCCGGAGAGATCGCGGGGCAGCTCCCGGCGGAGGCGTACATCGAGCTCGTGCGGGCGAGCAGGGAGAAGTTCGGGATCTAGATCACCGAGCGTAACGCTCCCTGATTTAGACGGCCACGGTCGCGCCCGGCGCAAGGCTCAGAAGCAGCCCGACACCGCGCCGCACTTGTTGGTCGCGACGCTGTCGCAGAACGAGGTCCAGTCCGTGCTGCACTGGGGCTGATCCCACTGGCCGGCGTCCACGTCCGTGCCGCACACGCAGGTGCGCACCCCCGTCTGGCAGTACTTCTGCTGGACGATGAGAGCGCACTGAAGGCCCCACGCCGTCGTGCAGCAGGTCTGGTCCTTCTCGCAGACGCACACTTCCAGGTTGGCGTCGTTGCAACCTGGCGTGGTCTGGGCGGAGCAGCAGCTTCCGACGTCGCGGATGCCCCCGTCCCCACCCCCGCCGTCGGCGTGCACGGCCCCCCCGTCGGTGCCTCCCGCGTCGGTGCTCGTCGTCGCATCGTGTCCGCCCGAGCCATCGGACGGCACGCTGGCGTCGCCGGCGTCCGTCGCCGTGCTGGAGTCGTCGCCCGGGCCGATCGCGGTCCCCGTGTCGGCGCCGTCGTGCCCGCTGTCGATGCCGGTCGATCCGCCTGGAGGCGCGTTCGCGCTGCTCGTTCCGCAGGCCGCCAGCGCCCACACCAGCACGAAGGACGGATACTTGCTCGGCATCTGAACTCACTAGCGCAAAAAGATGGGACACTACGCGAACGCCCCGACTCGCGGTTGCGAGCGGGGCGTCCGTCCTTCGTTTGCTGAACGACCTACTTGCAGGTGGCGAGCTGCGCGCCACATCCCAGGAAGTTGAACGGATTCTGCGCGAGGCAGGCCGTCCACTTCTGCTGGCAGGTCAGCACGGGCGCCGCCACCTCGGCGACGCACGAGGTGAGCGCGTTCGCGCAGGCGGTCACACCCGCAACCGTGGTCGCGCCGAGCGTGCACTTGGCCGCAGTCTCTGCGCAGTTGACGGCCGCCGTCGCGGGAACGCTCGGCAGGGTGACCCCGAGAGTGCCTGCAACGCAGGTGGCTCCGGTCTGTCCGCAGGCCGTCAGGGCCGTCGCCGTCGTGGCAGCGGCGATGCAGCTGTTCAGACTGGTCTCGCACGAGCTGACGCTGCCGATGACCTGCCCGACCTGGGGCGGCACGACCGACTGGACCTGCGTGACCGCGCAGCTCTCCAGGTTGTTCGCGCACTTCGTGAGATCGGCGACCGCCTCGGCGGCGTTGATGCACTTCACGCTGTTGTCGACGCAGGTCGCGGTGCCCGTGACGACGGTCGGCAGGTTGACCTGGACGATGGAGGCGACGCACTCGGCCTCGGTCGTCGCGCACGAGGCAACCTGGGCCGGCGTGGTCGCTGCCTTGGTGCAGCTCGCCGCGGCGCTGGTGCACTCCGAGGCGCTCGTGATGGCCGAGTTGACCTGGTCAGGCAGACCGTTGCTGGCCGTGGCCGCGCACTGTGTGTACTGCAGCGGGCACGTGAACAGACCGAAGAGGGGGTTGTTGGCGAGGCACGTGTCGCGCTGGGTGGCGCACTGCGCCAGCGTCAGCGACTGCGACGACTTGCTGGTCGGGTCCGGCGAGCCTTGGCCTTGGCCGTCCACAGTGGCCGAGCAGCCGGTGGCCAGGGACGCTCCGACGAAGACGAGGGCAATCAGGGAGGAGTGGTTCATGGGTGTCTGACCCAAGCACCATCCGTACCAGCGCGAGTCAAAGCCACCGGCTCCACGTCTCTCCCGTGCCAGGCATGGACAACAGGGCGGAACTACGCTGGGGCCGCGGGGAGCCACTGGCTGGCGGGCTCGTCGAAATCCGGCTCCGGCGCGCATGTTCTCTCGCACCTTGCGCAACCAAGATGTACGAGCAGGGCGCTCACGCGAGCGCATGCACGCGCGGCGTGCGCACGGGCGAGCGGCGAGCGCTGGCGGTCTCGGCCGCACTTCCGGCAGCCGCCGCCGCGCTCGGGAGGAGCGCACCGGTGGGGGCCTCACGTCGCCCCGACGAAGCTAGCGGCCCACCAGCCCCAGCACCACCTCGAGCACGATGAGCAGCACCACCGCGATCTCCAGCAACATCCCGCGCCGGTGCGCGATCTCCCCCTGGAGGATCTCGCTCACCCGCGCCAGCGTCCCGAGCTTCTCCTTCACGGCCGCCGACGCCTCGTCCAGCCGGAACCGTCCGGCCGCCTCGCGGTACACTCTTGCGGTGTACGCGTCGCCGACGAGAGTGATCGCGCCCTCCACGCGGTCGTACAGCTCGGTCATCTCGACGAAGAGGGTCGCCGCACGGCGGGCGACCCCGGCGAACGGCGAGCGAAACAGCGCGGACGAGCCGCGAGCCGCGTCGGCGGCGCCGTACACGGCGGCGAGCTCGCGCGCGAGCAGGCCGTCGTAGTAGCGCATCTCGAGCAGCCGCGCGGTGGCGATCTCGAGCACCTCGAGCTCGTCGCGCGACCCGTCGGGGTCGAGCACGAGCGCGGAGTTCCACCCGACGAGCGCGGCGTCGACGGCGTAATACTGGATGGCCCGGCTGAGGTGGCTGTCGATCACGGTCTGGGCGATGGGGCGATCCGGCTCCGCCAGCATGATCTTCCACGGCTCGAGCAGGGCGAGCGCCTGCATGCCGTCGGTCGTGCCGCGGACGGCGGTGATCTCGAAGAGGGTGTAGTCCTCGGTGACCTCGCTGTGGTGGCTGCCGCGAATGGCGTCGCGCAGCGTCCCCTCGAAGCCCTCCCAGACGCCGCGCGCGACCCCGTCGAGCTCGCGCGCGGCGTCGAGGCGGGCCGCGAGCCGCGCGAGGTCCGCGACCGGCGTCCCCGGGGCGAGGTCGAGCGCGAAGCGCACCGAGACGACGCCGAAGTCGAACAGGCGCACCGAGGCGCGCAGCTCCAGGCCGGCGACGGTCACCGGACCGGCGTCGAACGCCAGCGGCGGCGCCTGGAAGACGAGGCCGGCCGCCGCCCTCTCGGGGCCCCGCGTGAGCCGCCCGGTGCGGGTCGAGCCGCGCTCGATCGTCAGGGTGCGCGCGCGCTCGAGGTCGACGACGTCGGCGACGTCGAACATGCGAAGCAGCCAGATCACGCCGCCTTCGACGACGGCGGGCTCGGGTTGCGCGGGCTCGTGCACGGTCGGGCGCCCGAGCATACCGCACGCAGGCGCGACCCGATCGCGCCCGCGGGCTGCTCACGAGGTAGCGTCCAGGGGGCTCTGGGCGCTGAAGGTCGAATAGGGCTCTACGGCCCCTTCGCGGCGCGCTCTTCGATCGCGCCGATCGCGTCGCTCAGGGCCTTGTCCTTGTGCAGGCAAGGGTAACAGTCCCACACGCCGAGGAAGCCGCAGCCGCGCGTGGCCTGGTACTGCTGCAGAAGCGTCGCCGTGCGCGAATCACCCTGATCGCGCGCGCGGTCCAGGAGCGCCCGCTTCGCCTCGCAGGTCTTGGCGTCGCGGAAGTCGAGCAGGATGGCCAGCTTGTCGCTCGCGCCTGCGCGCACGTCGTCCTGCGCGAGCGAGCGCTTCGCCCTCGCGGCCGCCTGCGGGTAGGCGCGGGCCGCCAAGCCGTACGCCATGTCGTACAGGACGTCGAGCCCGCGAGCGCCCATCTTCGACTCGAGCAGCCCGAAGGCTTCGTCCGGCGCGTCCCTGCCGGCTGCCACGCCGCGCACGTCCTCCTGGAGCTTCGCGTCGCCCGCGGCGTCGCCCTCGAGCGCGAGCCACTCCCCGGCCTCGCGCATCGCGTCGCGGGCGGCGTGCGTCCCCGAGTACGCGCGCTCGAGGAGCATGTGCACGTCGGCGCGATCGGGGCTCGTCTTCTCGACCGCGGTCAGCTCGTCGGTCGCGGTCGCATAGTCGCCCTTGTCGATCTTCGCCTGGGCGG
>PLYU01000278.1:904-8182 GCA_003153495.1 Myxococcales bacterium | reverse complement strand
GCTGGGGGGAGGTGGGGTCGAGGGCGAGGGCGAGGGCGAGGGCGAGGGCGAGGGCGAGGGCGAGGGCGAGGGCGAGGGCGAGGGCGAGGGGGGCGCCCTAGTCCGATCGGCTCCACCAGGCAAGCTCGCGCCGCCGCTGCGCGGCGGCACTGCGCTTGCCATCGCGTGGGACGCTCGCTCGCTCGAGTGTTGGGCGCGCGGGGTCATGGGCCGTGCCTTCCGAGGGCGAAAGGCACGGCCCATGACCCCGATACTTCTTCCCCATCACAAGCTGAAGGCGTTTGGCGTGGCGATGCAGCTGCTCGAGGCGGTGCGCGAGGCGCGGATACGAGATTGCCACCTGAGAGACCAGGCGATGCGGGCTGCGAAGAGCGCGGCGTTGAACGCAGCCGAAGGCGCCGGGCGCGTGAGCCGGGCGGACAAGGCGCGGGTGTTCGCGATTGCGCGGGCGGAGGCGGTCGAGGCGGCGGCGGCGGTGGAGATCGCGGTGGCTGCGGGCGATGCTCCTGCCGAGGCCCTCCGGGCGGTGCTGGGACACGCCGACCGGTTCGTCGCGATGATGACCGGGCTGATTCGCTAGCCGACGCATTCAGCGGCTCAGCGCCCGAAGCCTCCGCTTCAGGCGAGTCGCCAGCGCGAGGATGTCGCGCTTCAGGCTGCCGGAGAGGATCTGCACCCAACCCGGAAGAGCCGTGGGAACACGTGACGCTCTAGCCGGACGCGATCGTCCGCGACGCAGCCAAGGCCGCGTCTCTCGCGCCACTCGCACCACCGGATCGCGTACTCCGAGACCGTCTCTCCCTCGTGCTCCCCGACAGCGAATCGCGACCGCTCGGCCAGCACGGGCGCCAGCGCAATCGCGTCCTCGGCCGTCGTGCCCGGCTCGAACGGCACGAGCTTGCGCTTGCCGTTGGCCTTCGTGACGCGCACGCCGATCGGCTTCGTCTTCGTGTCGGGGTCGGCCCACACGATCGAGCCCGTCGCGGGGCGTCCGCCTGTGTTCGTCGTCGTCATTCAGCCGCCCGTGCAGTTCTCGAACAGGAAGTCCGCGCGGCCGTCGCACTGGGCCAAGGTGGTGCCTCCGTCGGCGGTGCTCCGGTACACGCCGGTGGCCTGCGCGGTGACGCAGTCGATGTGGCCCCAGATACGCCCGCCCGCGACGGGAGGGGTGGCCGGCACGGGTTGACCGTTCATCGTGTAGCTGACCGTGCAGCCGGTGGCCTGGTCGTAAGACTGGCCCTGGAGGCCGGTGAATCCACCGCGCAGGTTCGAACCGCCGGAAGCGTCGACGTAGCCAATTATCGTCAGGCTTCCGCCCTGCACCCCCTGAATCGTTGCGGACGCCTGGACGTTGAACCCGGCACCGGAGGGGACGACGCTGCACGCGACGGACACGATCGCGCCGGCCTGCGAGCTGCCGTCGCTGACCGTCACCGGCTTTGGTCCGGTGGGCGCCCCGATCGTGACGAACTGGACGTTCACCGCGAACGGACAGAGCCCACCGTTGGGACCGGAACTCACGATCGCCGAGACCATAGCGTCGGGACGAGGCGCCCCGTCGCTGCCCACACTTCCATTGGCGCTCCAGGTGGCGGTGTCTCCGCTCTCCTCGGAGACGCTGCCGACGTCTTGGAACACGTCCGGGACCGAGGCATCTTGGCTGGCGTCGCTCGCCCCCGCGGTTCCGTCGAGCCCGGGCCCCGCGTCGGACGCCACCACTTGGTCGACGTTGGTCGTCGTCGAGCACCCCGCGACGAGCGCCGCTGCCAATGCCGACGCGTGCGCTATTCTTCGATCCATCGGAACCACCCTTCCGGCCGTGCCCTCGGACGCGCCAAGGTCGCGAGGGCATTCTCGTACTCTACGATGGATCGGGTCTCCTTCTCAATCTAGTCCGCGGCTTGTCCCACTTCGTTCGAGCCGTTACGGCGAGAGGGCCGGCGCTGCGTCTTGGCGGGTGAACAGCTCAAGGACCGGCTACCCGCCTGCCACACGCCGCGCTTCCACTGAGGACGGGGCGGCGACACATCCAGCAAGCGAGTCGAGCGCGCGCGTCTCACGGCTCGGGGACATCGACGCCGGGTATCGATGCCGAGGTCACGCGGCTCCGGTGCATCGAGAGCCGGTATCGGTGGGCCGACCCCGTGGGATCGGTGCACCCGTGCACGGGGATCGATGCAGGCCCCCCACGGCATCCCTGCACCCATGTGGGATCGATGCAGAGATCCCGCGGTATCCATGCACCCATCCCGTGGGGTCGAGGCCCATAGGGCGTGCCATGGACGCGGCCATGGCAGAACATCGACGCGACCGTCGCGGACCATGGACGCGGTCAACCGGCGCGTCGACGAGTCCATGACGGACCATGGGCACGGCCATGCCAGGGCATCGAGACGGTCATGGGAGGGGATTGGTGGATCGAGGACACCCAAGCCTGCGCCGTCCACCGCCAGACACGCGACCGTCCGGGACGGCGTGGTGCCTGCGAACGCAGCGGGACCCCTTACCCACGAACAGGCACGGCGACCTCGACGATCTTGCCCAGCTGGTGTCGAGCAGCGACGAGGCCGTGCAGTGTGCCGTGCGCCGCGTGCTCGAGAAGTTCGACGAGCTCGGCGTCCGGGATCTTCAGCGAAGGTCAAGTCGTATGGCGGCAGCGCGATGGACGCGGGGACGGACCCGGATCGGTAGCGTCGTAGGTGACGGCCGCGCCACCGTCCTCGATCTCCACCCAGAGGCCGCGCTCGGGGGCGTGGCCGGAGATGGCGGGGCGGGTGGGGTCGGTGGGGGGGGCTGGGGGGTCCGGACGCCCAGAAACGCTCATGGTGCCGGACCGTCATCCCAGCGACCGTCTGGCGCCGCACCGCCGCTCACCGGAGGCCGCCTTCCGCTCGACGCGAACATCCATCGCAGGTCCCAGTAGGCGCCCGGCCAGACGTACCCGTTGGCCTTGAACACGAAGATGTCCGCGTGCAGGCCCAGTTCGAACTCGCTGTCGCGGCCGAAGGCGAACGTCGCGGGGCTCACGTCCGCCCCCAGCGCGAGCCCGTTGCCGATCGGCTCAGTGCAGGAGTCGGTGCATCCTGGAATGGGCTCGGGAGAGTAGGCGTAGCCCACGAGGGGGGCGACCGACAGCGCGTAGGTCGGCGTGACCCGGACGACGTTCTCCAGCGCGAAGTAGCCGATGAAGATCTTCAAGACATCTTGGTGATCCCTGAGGGTTCCATACTGGAACGCCGGTAACGCGCGAAGGCTGTACCGCCCGTAGTCGAACCCGATGGAGGCCTGCACGACAGCCATCGCGACGCTGCCGTCTTTCGTCGGAATCCAAGACCCTCCCAGTCCCGCCCCCAGGCGCCACTGGAGTCGAACGAGACGGTGCTCGACGGGAGGCGGCGAGGCGTCGTCATCGTCGTCAGCCTGGGCGGACGAGGTGACGAGAAACAGCGCCAGCCCGATTGCCCACGGCGCACGGCGGAAGGTTCGGCAGCGGGCCACGATAGAGAGTCTACCCTGTCGCGCGGTGCCGGAACTGGAAGGGGCGGCGGCCGTGGGTCCGGGCGGACAGGATGATCGCCGGGGAGGCGCTGGACCGGCGTGGCACGCGTCATGCTCCTGCCCCTTGCCGTTCAAGCAAACAAGGAGTCACCGATGATCAATGCCAGCCAGATCAAACCGAACGCGCCCGTTGTGTGCTCGAAGGATGGCCAGTTTGCCGTCGTGGATCACATGGAGGGGACCGACACCATCAAGCTCAACAAGGACGATAAGGGCCAGCATCACTACATCCCGATGAGCTGGGTGACGAAGGTCGATGACAAAGTGCATGTCGATCGACCCGGCGACCAGGCAATGCGCGAATGGTCGACGACGAAGCCGACGGCCGCGCCGCCGAAGCACTCGTAGAACGCGGACCCCTCGGGGGGCTGCGCTTGCGCGCGGCCCCCGGTGGGGCCCGGGCCCCGGGTACTCTCCAGCGCGCCCAGCGGTTCACGGGTCGAGGTCGGGGTCGGGGTCGGGGTCGAGGTCGAGGTCGAGGTCGAGGTCGAGGTCGAGGTCGAGGTCGACCTGGTCAGAACCCCCGCAGCGCCGCCGCCGCCGCCGCGCTCGCGGCCCCAGGCCGCGCGTCTCCGTCCGTCCGGTACGTGAACGCGACGAACGGATATCCCAGGATGAACGGGTTGTTGAACGTGCCCGTCGTCGCCGCGACCGGCTCGATGAAGGTGATGTCCACGCCGAAGTTCTTTCCCGACAGACGGACGCCGTAGTCGAAGGCGAAGAACGCGCCGCTCGTGATGTTGCTCGAGCCGGTGCCCAGCGCGCCCACCATCGCGGGCTCGGCCATCAGCGACACGAGTGGCGAGACCTTCCCCACGAAGCCCGCGGCCCCGTACACCGGCAGTACCTGGTCGGCGCCGCTCGTGAGCAGCGTGCCTGCGTTGATCGACACGCTCGACCGGCACGTCTTCTCGAAGCAAAACTGCCCGATCGCGCCAAAGCGGCCGCCATAGTACGGGCCGCTGTTGTTGCCCGAGCCCCCGGACGTCACGACGTCGAGCCCGCCCGTCACCGCGGCGCGGAAGACGTCGCCGCGCACGAGATTCAGCTTCAACCCGAAGTCGAAGTAGTACGGCTGATCCTTGACGATCGGCGGGACGCCGGCGATCGCGACCTGAAGCTCGTCGGTGAGGGCGTAGCCGAACTGCAGCAGCAGGATCTCGTAGTCGCTGAAGAAGAACGTCCCCTTCGGGTGCGTCTCCGCCGTCGAGCCGAGGATCACGCGGTCGGCGTGGGCGTCCCGGAAGCGCACGTCGTCCGGGCTGGCTCCGGGCGCGGTCGATGCGGGTGCTGGCTGGGGCGGCTCGCCGTCCTGCGCGCCTGCCGGCGAGGAGTGGAGCATCCAAGCGACGGCGGACGCGCAGCCGACGAGCGAAGGAGAGAGACGCCGTGACCCATCGAGCGACATGAACCCCCTGCAAGCCTGGCGAAAGATCCGACTCGCGGTAGACGTACCCAGGTTACACGGTATTCAACGGCCCGGAGGAGCCTTCCCGGCCATGATCGAGGTCCAGTTCGACGGGCTCGTCGGCCCGACGCACAACTACGCGGGGCTCAGCGCGGGCAACCTCGCGAGCACGACGCACGCGGGGCAGGTGTCCGATCCCCGCGCGGCGGCGCGCGAGGGCCTGGCGAAGATGCGCTTCGTGCGCGGTCTGGGCGTGCCGCAGGCCGTGCTTCCGCCGCACGCTCGGCCGAGCCTCGGCACCCTCAGACGTCTCGGCTTCCACGGGAGCGACGAGGAGGTGATCGCGGCGGCGGGGGCGGGCGACGGGCTCTACCTGCGCCTTTGCTCGAGCGCGTCGGCGATGTGGGCCGCGAACGCCGCGACCGTCACGCCCTCGTGCGACTCGGCGGACGCTCGCGTCCACCTGACGCCGGCCAACCTCCAGCCGATGTTCCACCGCGCCATCGAGGCAGACACCACGACGCGCGTGCTTCGCGCGGTCTTCGCGGACGCCGCGCGGTTCGTCGTGCACGACCCGCTTCCCGGGGGCGGCCAGCTCGGCGACGAGGGCGCCGCCAACCACACGCGCCTCGAGACCTCGCGGGGCGCGGCGCATCTCTTCTCCTGGGGGCGGGCCGCGTGGGGCGCGTCCGGTGGCCCGACCCGCCACCCGGCGCGGCACACGCGCGAGGCCAGCGAGGCGGTCGCGCGGCTGCACCGCCTCGAGGCCGCTCGTTGCTTCTTCCCCCGGCAGCACCCCGACGGCATCGATGCCGGGGCGTTCCACACCGACGTGCTGGCCATGGGCAACGGGCGCTTCTTCGCGCTTCACGAGCTCGCGTTCCTCGACGACTCGCGCCTCGTCGACGACCTCCGCCGCGTGCTCGGCGACGAGCTGTTCGTCGTCCGGGCCACGAGCCGGGAGCTCCCCGCCGGGAGCGCCGTTGCGTCGTATCCGTTCAACTCACAGGTGCTCACGCTGCCCGACGGCTCGATGGCCGTCGTCGCCCCCGAGGACGCCCGGGAGGACGCGAGCTCCCGGGCGTTCCTCGAGCGCGTCGTCCAGAGCGGCGGCCCGGTCAGCGCGCTTCACTACGTCGGCGTCCGCCAGTCGATGCGCAACGGCGGGGGCCCGGCGTGCCTGAGGCTGCGGGTGCCGCTCACGGAGCCCGAGGTGAGCGCGCTGTCCGGGGGCGTGCTCCTCGACGAAGCGCTCGACCTCGCCCTCGGTGCCTGGATCGACCGCAACTACCGCGATCGCCTGTCCCCGGGAGATCTGGCCGATCCGAAGCTCGCTCGCGAGGGCATGCAGGCGCTCGACGAGCTGACCCAGCTCCTGCGCATCGGGGCTCTCTACGACTTCCAGCGCGTCTGAATCTGGCCCGGGACATCTCGCTTCCGTCCATGACGGCTCGGCGTCCTCCGGATGGCGGCGCCCGCCGCAGGCAGCGGCCCGGCACGCTTCTGGCTCACATGCGCGCTCGCTCGCCATGTTGCATACTCGCCGCATGGCGGACGTCGCGCTGTCCCAGCCCGGTCCCTACACCTGGGACGACTTCATCGCGCTCGACGAGGACGACTTGCGCGAGCTCATCGACGGCGAGCTCGTGGAGGTCGAGGTGCCCAAGCACAGGCATGAGCGCATCGTGGCCGCTCTCATCGTGGCGCTGGGGACCTGGGCGAAGGAGCGCCGCGCGGGGCACGTCCTGGCCTCCGGCTACAAGGTCCGCATCACGGAGCGTCGCGGCGTGATGCCCGACGTGCAGTTCTTCCGGCGAGGCAACGAGCCCTCCGCGCAGCACGAGGACGGGCTCGCCGAGGGGCGCCCTGATCTTGTCGTCGAGGTCGTGTCGCCGTCGAGCCGCCGCTACGATCGCGTCGTCAAGGCGCGCTGGTACGCCGACATCGGCGTGCCTGAGTACTGGATCGTCGACCCCGAGGGCCGCACGGTCGAATGTCTGGTGCTCGAAGACGGGCGCTGGACCATCGCGACCACGGCGGCGGGAGACGAGGTGTTCGAGCCCTCCGGCTTCGAGGGGCTGCGGATCGACCTCGCGGATCTGTGGGGGGACTGACCTCGACCTCGACCTCGACCCCGGCGGCGCGCGACGCCCCCATCCCCGCGTGCTAGAGGCGGGCCTCCCCATGTTCTTCTCGCGCGCCCTCATCCCCACGGTCAAAGAGGCCCCCGCGGACGCGACGAACGCGAGCCACGTGCTCCTCGCGCGCGCCGGGTTCATACGCCGCGTCGGCGCCGGCATCTACGACTACCT
>PLYU01000278.1:0-894 GCA_003153495.1 Myxococcales bacterium | reverse complement strand
GCAAGGGGGGCGACTACCACCTCGGACCGACCCACGAGGAGATCGTCACCGACATCGCGCGCCGGGAGATCCGCAGCTACCGCGATCTGCCGAAGAACCTGTACCAGGTGCAGGTCAAGTTCCGCGACGAGCCGCGCCCGCGCGGGGGGCTCTTGCGCGGCCGCGAATTCGTCATGAAGGACTCGTACTCGTTCGACGCGGACGAAGAGGGCGCGCGGCAGAGCTACGAGACCATGCGCAAGGCCTACGTGCGCATCTTCGACCGCGTCGGGCTGACCTACCGCATGGTCCAGGCCGACTCGGGGGCGATCGGCGGCTCCACGAGCGCCGAGTNNGACTACGCCGCGAACGTCGAGGCGGCCGAGCCCGCGGCGGCGCCGAGCACCTCGGGCCCGCCCGAGGGCAAGCCCGAGAAGGTCTCGACCCCCGCGCAGCGCACCATCGACGAGGTCTCCGCGTTCCTCGCGGTCGACGCGAGCCGGACGCTCAAGTCGCTCCTCTACATGGCGAAGGACGGCCCGCGCGCGAATCAGGTCGTCATGGCCGTCGTGCGCGGCGATCACGAGCTCAACGAGCTTCGCCTCGCGCGCGTCCTGGGCGCGACCGAGGTCTTCCTGGCGAGCGACGAGGACGTCGAGCGCGAGACCCGGGCCAAGGTCGGCTTCGCCGGGCCCGTCGGCTTCGACGCCGCCAGGGTCGTCGTGGACAGCGACGCGGCCGCCGTCCCGGGCGGCGTCGCCGGGGCGAACGAGACCGGGCACCACCTCAAGGGCGTCTGGTTCGGCCGCGACTACCGGGGGGATCTGCAGAGCGTCCGGCTCGTGAAGGGGGGCGACGCGTGCCCCCGCTGCGGCGGGCGCCTGGAGGCCTACCGCGGCATCGAGGCGGGCCACA
>PLYU01000194.1 GCA_003153495.1 Myxococcales bacterium | reverse complement strand
GGGCTAGCCATCGCTCGGTCTCGGCGAGAACCACCTGGGGCTCCTGCGGGCACCTGATCGCGAGCGCGACCTGCGGCACAGATCGACACACCGATGTCCCGCGAAGTCCCCGGAACTAGCGGCGCTTCGCCCTGGCCTGCTCCATGCTTTGCTGGACGCCATGACCGCCCGTCACCTTGTCCGCGCTTCGCTCGTCGCCCTCGCCGCTTCGGGCGCCTTGGCGTTCTCCTCGGGCCGCGCCTGGGCCGGGACCGCCTGCACCCAGGACTCCGACTGCGCTCACGGGCTCACCTGCCAGGTCTCGGGCATGACGGCGTGCCCCGCAATCGCGTGTGCCGCCAACGGCCCCTGCCCGTCGCCGCCGCCGTGCACCTCGACCGAGACCCGAGCGTGCATGCCCGGCCCGTGCAGCGTCGACAGCGACTGCGCCCAGGGCATGGTCTGCTTCGCCCAGACGCAGACGACCTGCACGGCCGTCCCGGCGCCCGACCCGGCGTGCCCGCCGAACGCGGCCTGCGCCAAGCCGGTCTTCGACGGCGGCGGGTGCACGACCGACACCGTTAGGTCCTGCGTGCCGACGTATCTCCTCCCGTGCAAGGTCGACTCGGACTGCGGCGGCGGCTTCACCTGCGTGCCGGACCAGGCGTGCGGGTGCTCCGGGTCGGGAGGCCCGATCGACGCCGGTGTCTTGGGCTTCGGGAGCTCGAGCGGAGGGTCCGCCAGCTCGCCGCCCCTCCCCACCCCCGGCGCATCGAACGGCTCCCAGGCTCCTCCCGCGATGCCGACGACCCCACCGTCCAGCACTTGCGGATGCACGGCCCTCGGCACGTCGAGCTGCCAGGCGAAGTCCATCGCGTGCACCGCTGACGGCGATTGCCCCGCCACGTGGACGTGCGTCGCGTCGCCCCCCGTCAGCTACGGCTGCGCGAGCGCCCCGTCCCTCGACGGTGCCGCTCCCCCGCCCTGCGTGACGCCTCCGCCGCCGCCGCCCCAGTCTTTCTGCCAGCCTCCGTACTACGGCGGCGCCGGCCTCGGCGGGCCCCTGAGCGCCACCGGGAGCGGCACGGTCCCTCCGACGACGCCAGCCAGCGGCGGCGGCAGCTCGGCCGGAGCGAGCAGCGGCTCGAGCAACGGCCGGGGGGTACCGCCCGGTCCCGGCGGCGGTGCGGCAGGCGATCCGGCCGCGACGGCCGACGGCGGCGCTGCACCGAACGCGACCGGCACCGCCGATCCGACCGTCACCGGGGGCTGCCAGCTCGGCGCGGGTCGCGCCGATGCGAGCGACGCGGCCTGGCTCGCTCTCCTCGCGCTGTTCGGGCTCGGACGCTTGCGCCGCAGGCCTTGGCGGCTCCCCGTCTCTTGATTCGAGGATCGTGACCGCTGATTCGGCGGCTCTTCATCGAATCCGGGGAAGGAGAGCTTCGCCTCGTCGCCGATGAAGGGGCGCCCCGACACCCGGAAGCCGTCTATACCTTGCCGAGGATGTCGAGCCTGCGCCAGGCCAACGTGACCCGCCTCGGAGGCGACCCGTTCGACGTCCTCATCGTCGGCGGCGGCATCAACGGCGCCGTCTCGGCGGCGTGCCTCGCGGCGCGCGGCGCCCGCGTGGCGCTCATCGACCGCGGGGACTTCGCGGGCTTCACCAGCCAGCAGTCGTCGAACCTGGCCTGGGGAGGCATCAAGTACCTCGAGGGTCTCGAGCTCGGGCTGGTGCGCAAGCTCTGCCTGTCGCGCAATCACCTCGTCCGCAGCTACCCGTCGACGGTCCAGGAGATCCGGTTCTACTCGGTGCACGAGCGGGGCTTCCGCCATGGGCTCCTGGTGCTCTGGCTCGGCACGTGGCTCTACTGGCTCATCGGCAACCTCTTCACGAGGGCGCCGCGGATCCTCGGCAAGAGAGCCATCGCCCGGGAGGAGGGGATCGTCGATCTCGACCGCGTCGACGGGGGCATCGAGTACTCGGACGCCTACCTGCACGACACCGACGCGCGCTTCGTCTGGAACTTCGTCCGGCGCGCGCTCGACTACGGATGCGTGGCGGCGAACTACGTCGAATCGATCGGGGCCGGCCGCGAGCCGGACGGCACGTGGACCACCCGCGCGCGAGACGTGGTGTCGGGCGCAGAGCTCACGATCCGGTCGCGCGTGCTCGTCAACGCCGGCGGCCCGTTCGTGGACGAGCTGAACGCCGGGGCCGGCCAGAAGACGCAGCACCACCACGTGTTCTCGAAGGGGGTCCACCTCATCGTGGATCGTCTGACCAGCAACGGGCGCGTGCTGACCTTCTTCGCCGACGACGGCCGCCTGTTCTTCGTCATCCCGATGGGGCCACGGACGTGCATCGGGACGACCGACACGCGCGTCGACGGCCCCGAGTCCCACGTGACCGACGAGGACCGCCGCTTCATCCTCGACAACATCAATCGACGCCTGCGCCTGCCGCGCCCGCTGACCGAGGCCGACGTCATCGCCGAGCGCTGCGGGGTGCGCCCTCTCGCGGTCGGGGGGACCCGGAGCGGCGAGACCGACTGGCTTCAGATGTCCCGCAAGCACGTCGTCGAGGTCGACGTCGAGGCGCGCCACGTGAGCATCTTCGGTGGCAAGCTGACCGACTGCATCAACGTCGGGCGCGAGGTCGCGGCGCGCGTCCAGTCCCTCGGCGTGCGCATCGAGTACCCGGCCGCGCGGTGGTACGGCGAGCCACCCGAGGAGACGCATCGCGAGTTCCTGCACCAGGCGACGCTCATGAGGCTCGACGACCTGACCTCTCCCAGGTCGTCCGAGCCGCTGACGACCCGCCTGTGGCGCCGCTACGGCACCGAGGCGTTCGCGCTGCTCGAGGACATCCGCGCCGACCCGCGTATGGCGGACGTCCTGATCGCCGGCGCGGAGTACCTGCGCTGCGAGATCGCCCAGACGGCCAGGCGCGAGATGATCGTCAAGCTCGAGGACTTCCTGCGGCGACGTTCGAAGATCGCGCTGGTCACCCGCAAGAGCGATCTGCGCTCCGCCCCCGGCCTCCACGAGGCCTGCCAGATCTTCTTCGGCGACGACGCCGAGGCGCGCCGCGACGAGTACTTCGCCCGTCCCTGACCGACGGCGCACGCCCGCGCTAGGCTCCCGGGATGCCAGGCGAGATCGCAACCGCCGCGTCGTGGAAGAACGAGCCGCTCCCCGAGGCGCGGACGCGCATCGCGTACGCCCGGGGCTTCGACAGCGACGAGCACGCGCGCGTGACGCGAGGCCTGGTGCCGCGAGAGACGGAGGACAAGTGGTTCGTCTACCACCAGGCTCCGTGGCTCTACTTTCACCGCGGCTGGACGGGCATCTGCATCTACGCGGTGCGGCTGCGCCCCGAATGCGAAGGGAGCGCGGTCGAGGAGGCGTGGGTGAATCGCGCGCCCGAGCAGTACCGCGAGACGGACGACGCCCACGACGCGGCGATCCTGTCGTTCCTGGTCGAGCGGCTCCTGCTCGGTCGAAGCGTGCCGTTTCCCGTGCGCGCGCACGTCGATCCGGCCAAGGCGAGCCTCCTGCTCGACCGCGTGGTGGGACGCGCCCGTTCGAGCACCGAGGAGTGACCAGCTCACGCAGGACGACATGGTCAAGCCGCCCGGCCAGGCCCGGTGACCGTCAAGCCGCCGGGGCGTGCGCTTGCGCCGCCGGTGGGCTCTCCACCTGGCCCGACTGGAACGATCCGAGGATGCGGTCCGCGAAACCGCGAATGGCCATACCGACCGAGCCCCGGGCCACGTCGGCCTCTCGAAGGATGAGCGAGGCGGCGGGTGCCTTGCCCGACTCCGCGGCCATCTGCTCGAGGACGCGCTCTCCCCCTCGCCCCCCGCACGTGCAGAAGAAGGCGACGGCCTTCAGCGCGCCGCGATGATGGCGGATGAACGCTCGCATCGGGCTGGACATCGACGCGCTCCAGACCGGAGAGCCGAGAACGACGAGATCGTATCCGGTGGGGTCGAGCGCCACCGGATCGATCTCGGTGACCTTGTGGAAGCTGCCCTCGAAGCCCGAGCGCATGTAGCCGACCAGGCCCGACCTCGGCGTGTGGTCGACGATCTCTTCGACATCGCCTTCGAGTGCCTTGGCGATCTCGGTCGCCACGCACTTCGTGGTCCCGGTGCGGGAGTAGTAGACGACGAGTATACGGCTCATGGGCCTTCCTCGGAGCACAACGCGTGCCCGGGCACCAACGGGTCATGCAGGCCACCGCCACGGTCGGCCCGCCGCGCCCGCAAGACGGCCACGCAAAAGGTGCGTCCCGCGCGCAGGAAGCGCACGACCGCGCGCTCGGCGGTCTCGTTCGAGCTCCGTTGGACCGGTGGAGAAAGGGAAGGCCGGCGCCGGCTCCACTCGGGTCCATTTCGACTCATTGACGGCGGCTCCGCAGCTTTGGCAGTATCGGCCGCCGTCCTGGGGAGGATCGCAATGAAACGACAATGGCTCTATCCGCTCGGCCTTCTGACGCTGTCCGCGAGCGCGCTTCTGGTGCCTGCGTGCAGCGGCGACGATAACAGCAGCACCGGGACCACGGACTCCGGCACGCCGGACGCCACGACGAGCGACGTCGTGACGACGGACTCGCCCACCACGGACGGGCGCGTGGCCGCCGATGGGGCAGCCGATGCAGCCAAGGACACTGGCGCCAGCCAGTGCGCCGTCTACGACGCCGCCGGGCTGGACGATGCCTCGGTCGCGGCCGGATTCCAGGCCGTCTGGAAGGTCTACCGCTGCTGGGGCTGCCATCAGAAGACCTCTCAGATCGTCGACGACGCCGGCAAGGGCATCGTCCTGTCGGGGAACAACGACGGTCTGGGCGACAGCGGGACGATCTTCCCGCCCAACCTGACGAACGACCCGCAGACGGGCCTCGGCTGCTGGTCCAACGCCCAGATCAGCACCGCGATGCTCGACGGCAACGACCCCGATGGCGGCTCGCTGTGTCCCCCGATGTCCAAGCTCGGCCATGCGCTCTTCCTTGCCGACGGCGGGCCCAAACCGGGAACGCCGATGGATGCCGCGGTCGCGCAAGAGGTCATCGACTTTCTGCGCAGCCTCCCGCCGGTCGTGAATCAGGTCAACGACACGACGTGCCCGAAGCTGGACGGCGGCGCCGGCACGGACGCGGCCGGCGACGGCGGGACCGACGCCTCTGCCACGGACGGCTCGAGCACGGACGGCTCCAGCGCGGATGCCGGGACCGACGCGGGCGACGCCGCGTCCGAGTAGCGCGGACTCGATGGATCCGGGTCACCGGCTCCACGAGACTATCTTCGGCTCGGCGCGCTCGACCGGCGGCGGCGCCGCGGCCGGGTATCCGAGGATGAGCGGCGCGACGGCGACGCCCGACGCGGGCAGGCCCAGCTCCGCCTTGACCTCCGGCGTGTTGAGCACCGGTATCGCGAAGCCGATGCAGCACGAGCCGAGCCCGGCCTCGCACGCCGC
Organism: Myxococcales bacterium; assembly: GCA_003153495.1. Lineage (GTDB taxonomy): Bacteria > Myxococcota_A > Polyangia > Polyangiales > Polyangiaceae > Palsa-1150. The sequence goes on along the minus strand of PLYU01000194.1, from coordinate 1,310 downwards.
GAGCATCAAGTTCTCGGCGGCGAGCCAGCAGTCGGCGTCGGTGTAAGCCCCGCGCTCGCCGGGGCCGATCACGACCAGCGTGGTCGCGTCGTAGAAGATGTCGAAGCCGGGGCTCGCGAGCAGGTCACGGTAGTGCGCGGCCTTCGCGTCGCTCGCCATCGCGACGAGGAGCATCGCCTTGGCCCGGTCCGAGTACCGCCGGAGCCGCGCCGCGTCCTGCACGATCGAGAAGAGCCACGGCTGCCTGTTCATCGCGCTCGGAGCCTGGACGGCCGCGCGAAGCAGCGACCGGAGCGTGGCGTCGTCGACCTTCCGGGGAGCGTATGCGCGGACGGCGCGCCGGGCGAGGATCGCTTCGGTGACGTTCATGCGGCTGTTTTCGAGCAACGAGCGTGCCGCCGACATCTGGTTTCGCGCTCGTTTCATCCGTGCGCCCCACGGCAAGGCTTGCGCCCTGGGCGAGCGGTCGCTACGAGCGATCTCGTGATCCAGAAGCTGGTCGACGGGGTGCACGCCTTTCAGTCGAAGTACTTCGCGACCCACCGCGCGCTGTTCCGGCGGCTGGCCGAGCGCGGGCAGCACCCGGAGACCCTGTTCATCACGTGCTCCGATTCGCGCGTGGATCCCAACCTCATCACGAGCACCAAGCCGGGCGAGCTCTTCATCGTCCGGAACATTGGCAACGTCGTCCCGCACGTCACCGTCCCCGGCGGCACCGCGGCGGCGATCGAGTACGCGGTCGAGGTGCTCGGCGTGACCAACGTCATCGTGTGCGGGCACACGCACTGCGGGGCGATAAACGCCATCTTGAACCCCGAGACGATGGACCGCCTCCCTTTCGTCAAGCGGTGGCTCGCCCAAGGAGAGCGCGTGCGCGCAATCGTCGCCGAGCGCTACGGCCAGCTCGACGAAGGAGCGAGGATGCTCGCCGCGGTCGAGGAGAACGTCCTCGTCCAGCTCGAGAACCTGCGCGCCTTCCCGAACGTCGCCGACCGGCTCGATCGCGGAGTGCTGTCGATGGCGGGATGGGTCTTCGAGATCGGCAGCGGCGACGTATTCGAGTTCGACCCGCAAACGGGACAGTTCGCCTCGATCGCCCCTTCGTCGATCCCGCCCCCCGCCGTTCCATGCGAGTGACGCTTGCTCTAGCCCTACTTTCGCAAAGAGGCCGAGTGTTTGAGTGCGCCGTGACGTTGGGCAGCTAGTGGAAAGAAGCCGTCCTGGCTCTCGCGGCCCCCCAACCCGGCCTTCCCCCCGCCGGAGCGGGGGGAAGGTGTCGAGAGGGGCGCAACCTGGTGGAGCCTGGAGCC
>PLYU01000114.1 GCA_003153495.1 Myxococcales bacterium | reverse complement strand
TCCTCGTGCGCGCCACGCAGCCCGCGTCGCTCGATCCGGCCTCCCTGCAGCTCAAACCCCTGCCGGGCCGCGCGCCCGCGCCTGGCGCCCCCACCAAGCCGAAGGCGTCTCCGCTGCAGCTCGCCGCCGACGCCAACCACAAGGCCGCTCAGGCGCCCGACCGGAGCGACTACTTCAACGCGATCGTTCAGTACGCCTACGAGCCGGGCACGCTCTACCAGGTCTACGCGCAGCCGATGCGCATCACCGACATCGCCCTGGAGCCCGGGGAGAAGATCCTCGGGCAGCCTGCCTCGGGCGACGTCGTGCGCTGGCTTTTGGCGCTCGGCAAGTCGATGGAAGGCGGCGTCGAGCAGTGGCACGTGTACTTGAAGCCGACCCGGCCCGAGCTCGAAACGAATCTCGCCATCAACACCGACCGGCGCAGCTACCTGCTCGAGCTTCACAGCTACGCCGACACGTACATGGCGGCGATCGTGTGGCACTACCCCGAAGACCAGCTCGCGCGGCTAGAGGCGCAGGCCTCCGAGCTCGCCGGTCACGAGAAGAACGCCGCCCCGGTCGTGGGGATCGATGCGCTCAACTTCAACTACACGATCCAGGTGGTCAAAGGCGCGCCCTCGTGGACGCCGGTGCAGGTGTTCGATGACGGACGGCGCACCTTCGTCCGTTTTCCGTCCGCGATGGTGCTGCGCGAGGCGCCGGTGCTCTTCGTCCTTCGCGACTCCGAGACGCAGCTCGTCAACTACCGCGTCAAGAACGACACGTACGTCATCGACCGGCTCATCGACGCCGCGGAGCTGCGCGTCGGGCAGAAGGACCAGGAGATCGTGCGAATCGCGCGCAGCACCGCCGAGCCACCGCGGCCCGTTCACATGGGGAAGGGGCGATGACCTCGACCACGTCGGAGCCGGCGGCGCCGGCCGAGTCCCCGCTCGACCCGCATGCGCCCAAGCTTTCCGCGGACGATCCGCGGCTAAGGCTCGCGCGCCCTCGCGGAGCGCGTACCCTTCGTGCGGGTCCGATCGCGCTCATCTTGGCGGGCCTCCTTTCCGCGGTGATGCTCGCGGTCGCGATGGCCTTCCAGGCTCCGCAGAACAAGGCCCAGGGCCCTGCCGAGCCCAGCGGCACACCCGCGCCGCCCGCGCTGCCCGACAGCATCCGAAACGCGCGGGCGAATCGCACGCCGCTCCTGTCCGGCACCGACGCGGGACTCGAGCCGCGCGCCCTGCGCGTCGCGGGCGCCGAGGATCCCGAGGTTCGCGCCCAGCGCGAGATCGACCACAAGGCGCGCGGCGCCGGCATCTTCTTCGAGTCCGCTCCCCCTCCCTCGGAGGGGCCGATGCCCGAAGTCGCGTCCCGCGGGGCGCCTGGCGAATCGGAGACCCCGAGCGCGCCGCCCGGGCTCTCTGCCGCCTCCGACCCGAACTTGCAAGATCGCAAGAACGCCTTCCTGTCAGGCAAGGGAGGGGTCAAGTCGAGCGACTACCTCGAAGCCACCGTGCAGCACCCGCGAAGCCCCTACGAGATCAAAGCGGGCACGATCCTTCCCGCCGTCCTCATCACGGCCATCAATAGCGATCTGCCGGGGCCGGTCGTCGCCCAGGTGCGAGAGCACGTCTACGACACGGTCACCGGCGAGTACCTGCTCGTCCCGCAGGGCAGTCGCTTGCTCGCCCAGTACGACTCGATGGTCGCGTGGGGGCAAGAGCGCGTGCTTCTTTGCTGGAACCGGCTCGTTCTTCCGAACGGCGACTCCATCGACCTCAAGTGCATGCCCGCGGCGGATCTGAAAGGCGCCGCGGGCCTCGCCGACGAGGTCGACGAGCACTGGTGGCGCATCCTCAAGGGCGCGACCATCGCGACGCTCCTCGCCACCACGGGCACCGTCGTCGCGGGCGACACGACCGGCTTCAACCCGACCGTGGGCCAGACGCTGGCGCGAAACGCGACCGGCGAGGTCGGCCAGGTGGGAGCCCACATCACCCACAGCAACCTCAACATCCAGCCCACGATCACCGTCAGGCCGGGGTTCTCGGTCAACGTCATCGTCACCAAGGACATGATCGTGCCGCCGTACCCCGATCCGCCCGCCGCCCTGGGGTTGCGCCATGAGTGACCTCCCCGTGCGCGTGCGTCGCCGCATGACGGTGCGCGAGCTCGAGCGCCTGCTCCTTCGCGCCTGCCTCGCGACCGCACTGGTGTCGGCGCTTGCATGCATCGCCGGAGCGCACCTTCTCTGGAACTGGACGCCGAGCCTGCCGCTCGGCCTCTACTGGCTCTCGCCCAGAAGGCGCGCCGAGGTGGGTGCGCTCGTGGCCTTCCCCGTCCCGGCGAACGTGCGCGAGCTCGTGATTGCGCGCAGGTACCTGCCGCCGGGCGCGCTGCTCGTCAAACCCGTCGTCGCCATGCGCGCCGACTCGGTGTGCACCGACGGCGGAACACTCACCGTCAATGGCGCGGCCCTCGGCGCCATTCCGACCCAGGACACCCGCGGCAGGCCGCTGCCTTCGGACGAGCGCTGCGGCCCCCTGCCCGAAGGCGACGTCTTCGTCGCATCGCACTTCCCGACGAGCTTCGACTCGCGCACGTTTGGACCCGTGCCGCTCTCTGACATCCGAGGAACGGTGACGCCGCTATGGACCTATTGACGACGATTCTCGTTTGCAGCCTCTACGCGTCCGACGACGCCGTCGTGCGAGCGATCGCCGAGGGGCCGAGCGGCAGCAATCCCTACCTGGTCTTCAGCCCCGCCGTCGACCCGGGCGACACGCCCCCGCCACCGAAGAGCGAGAAGGAAGCGATCTCCCGCGCCGCGGACATCGCGGCCCAGGGCGGCAGGCCTCTGCTCGGCCTTCTGGAGCTGCCGCCGTCGTGGCTCGACGCCTTCGCCCGGCCGCTCGCAAGCGCGTTCGACCCGTGCACGAACATCGCCATCGGAACGGCCATGCTCTCCGAGTTCGATCGCGAATGCGCGCCCAAGGCGCCGCCGCACGGCGACTGGGCCCGCAGGCTCGAGCGCACCAACCGGCGCGCGTGCGTCCTGCACAAGTACGAGGCGGCCATCGGCTCGGTGGACTTCGCCGAGGCGATAGAGCTCGAGCTCTCCGCCCAGCGCCCGGAGAGGCCATCCATCGAGGACGCGCCGATTTTCGCGCTCCCGAGCGCTCGCACGTGGGGCCCTGACCAACTGCTCGTTCCCATGCCCATCGCGATGGCGCCTCCGGCCATCCCTCGTGCCCGCATGCCCTAGCGCCGCCGCCGTTTCTCGATCTTCACCGTCCTCAGTGCCCCCGGCCGCCGCCCTCGGCGAGCCGCGAAGGGACCCGCTCGCCCCCATGCGCCTCTTCATTGCCGAAAAGCCGAGTCTCGCCCGCGCCATCGCCGACGCGCTGCCCGCGCCGCAGAAGCGCGCGCGCCTGCACATCGAATGCGGCCAGAGCGACGTCGTGGTCTGGTGCGCCGGACACATCCTGAAAACCGCGCCGCCCGAAGCATACGCGGGCGAGTACAAGACCTGGCGCCTCGAACATCTCCCCATCACGCCGAGAGACTGGAAGCTCGAGGTCTCTTCGCCCGATCTCCTCCAATCGATTGCGGGACTGCTCAAGAGGGCCGAGCGCGTCGTTCACGCGGGCGACCCCGACCGGGAAGGGCAGCTCCTCGTCGACGAGGTGCTGCACTTTCTCGGTTACGAGGGGCCGGTCGATCGGCTCCTGGTCAGCGATCTGCGTCCCGAGGCCGTGCGCCGCCAGCTCCTCGCGCTCGAGCCCAACGGCAAGTACCGGCCCCTCTACCTATCGGCGCTCGCCCGCCAGCGTGCCGACTGGCTCTACGGCCTGAACATGACGCGCCTCTACACGCTGCTCGGTCGCGCGGCCGGTTACCAGGGAGTGCTGTCGGTCGGGCGGGTGCAGACCCCGCTTCTCGGGCTCATCGTGGCGCGCGATCGCGAGATCGCCGAGTTTCGGCCCGGCGCGTACTACGTCGTGACCGCGGAGATTCGGGCGGGAGGAGGCGAGACGTTCCGCGCCGTTTGGGCCCCGGGGCCGAGCGCGGACCTCGATCCGGACGGGCGCCTGCTCGCGCGCGCGGTCGCCGAAGACGTGCGCCGCCGCGTGCTTGGGCAAGAGGGGCGCGTCACCGCGCGGAGCGAAGACAAGAAGAGCGAAGCGCCGCCTTTGCCGTACGCGCTCGCCGGACTGCAGATGGACGCGGGCCGGCGCCTCGGGCTGAGCGCCCAGGGCGTGCTCGATGCCTGCCAGAGCCTCTACGAAACCCATCGCCTCCTGACCTACCCGCGCTCGGACTGCGCCTACTTGCCCGAGGGCCACCACGCGCAAGCCAAGGAGGTCCTCGCGGCCGCCACACGGCAGGCGCCCGCCCTTGCCGCTGCCGCCCAGAAGGCCGATCTCACGCTGCGCTCCAAGGCTTGGAACGACAAAAAGGTCACCGCCCACCACGCCATCATCCCGACGCCGAGCGCGGCCGCAGCGCCCGCGCTGCTCAACGACCGCGAGCGCGCCGTCTACGACCTCGTCTGCCGGCGGTACCTCGCGCAGTTCTACCCGCCGCACGAGTTTCTTGAGACCAAGGTCGAGCTCCAGCTCGCAGGAGAACGCTTCACGGCGACCGGTCGACAGGTGCTGGCCGCCGGCTGGAAGGCCCTCTCGGACGACGCGGCCGGCGACGAGCCAGGCGACGGCGAGGAGGGGGCCCCGAAGGAGGACGTGGTTCGCATCCCGCCCCTCCAGGTCGGCGACCGAGCCGCCGCGCTCGACCTCACCATCGCCGACAAGCGCACCCAGCCGCCCAAGCCCTTTACCGACGCGTCGCTCATCGCCGCGATGTGCGGCGTCGGCAAGTTCGTGCGCAACCCCCAGGTCAAGAAGATCCTCACCGAGGCTGACGGCATCGGCACCCCCGCGACACGCGCGGCCATCATCGAGACGCTCTTCGAGCGCGGCTACGTCGAGCGCGTCAAACGGACCATCGTCTCGACCGAGACGGGCCGCGCTCTCGTCCGGAGCCTGCCCGAGGTCGCGACCACGCCCGACATGACCGCCATGTGGGAGGCGGCCATGCGCGCCATCACCGAGGGGACGCAGACGCTCGACGCGTTTCTCGGGCGCGTCGGCGCGCAGCTCGAGCAGCTCGTCGCCGAGGGACGCGCCCTCGGCCGCATCGCCGTCCCCGCGGCCTGCGCTCCGCACCAGCAGCCGACTCGACGTTCCGCCCGCGCCCGCCGGCAGGCGAGCGGCGCGGACCCTCGCCATAGCCCCATCCCCAAGAACCGACAACCGAGGAAATCATGATGAAGACATTCGCGTTCCGCTCTCTCGCAGACGAGCCGGCCGCTCCCCGCTCGCTTGGCACCCTCGCGGCGGCCCTCGTGACGTGCGCGCATCCCGAGGACAGCCACGTCGACCTGACCGCCGATCCCGCCGCGGGTGCGGCGGCCGCGACGTGGTGCGCCGCGTGCGGCGCCCTGCGCTTGCAGGGCAGCCCGACGCCGCCGTGGCGATCGCCCGCGCTGTCGACGCTTCTCACCAAGAAACACTTCGAGGACGTCGTCCTGCTTCTTCACGCCGTCGTCCAGTTGGCGCTGCTCGCCCGAGCCCACGGCTCGC
>PLYU01000153.1 GCA_003153495.1 Myxococcales bacterium | reverse complement strand
ACCCATCACGCTGCGCGAACCCTGGGGCCCCGGTAGGTCTGGACGGTCGAGAGGCGCCGCCGCTCGTCGTAGCCGAAGGCGCTCTGCGTCTGCGCGGCGTCGCCATAGACGATCTGGTTGATCAGGCCGTCGGCGTCGCGCGCCACCGACGCGACGAGCGAGCCGTAGCTCGAGTCGACGCGCTTCACCGTCCCGCGCGACGAGTACGTCACGGTAACCGCGCTCTGCCCCGTCGACGTCTGCGGCACCAGGAGCTGCGGCACGTCCGCCCCCGTGGTCGTGGTGACCGGACGCTCGGCCTCGTCGTAGGTGGTCGCCTTGGCGTTCCACGTCGGCACGTAGCGGTAGGCGAGGTGGTCGTCCGCCACCGGGCCGTTGGCGACCTGGCGCTGCACGCACGTCGCCCGGCCGCGGCCGTCGTACCCGGTCACGGTCAGAGCCCCCCGGTCCGCGACGACCACCAGGTGACCGAGCAGGCCCTGCGTGTTGATCGTGCAGCCCGTCCCGCCGGGGGCGGTCGAGCCGAGCGCGTCGTACTGGTAGAACGCCTCGGTCCCGTCGCCGGTGGGGAGGCCGCCGTTCAGCGAGGGCGCCGAGTACGGCTTCTGCGTCCCGAGGCACGGCGAGAAATCCTCGCCGACCAGGCGCCCGCCCGCGTCGTAGAGGTAGTTGGCGCCGCAGCCGCGCGCGTCGCTCGTGCCGACCAGATCGCCGTTGTCGTCGTACGCGTAGATCCACGCCGCCAGCGAGGGGGGCCGCTGGTACCGCGCCACCGACGGACCGGGCGGCGGGACGTATCCCGCCGACGCGTCCGGATCGACGTTGAGCACCATGCGGCCGAGCGTGTCGTACTGGAGCCACCGCACGACGTCAGCGGACCCCGAGCGCGAGCGCGTGATCACCACCGGCTCGCCGGTCGGCAGGTACTGGGTCTTGACCTCGTGCGCCTCGATCGCTCCGACGCGGATCCGCTCGGTGACGTCGATCGTGCGCCCGTGCCCGTCGCGCGCCACGCTCGCCGGGGTGCCGGCGTGCTGGCCGCCGGGCTCCAGGTCCGCCGCGTCCCAGTGGTCCTCCGACAGCGCGTGGTAGACGGTGGAGAGCGTCTGCGCGCCGTCCAGGCCATAGGTCTGCGTCGCCCGGCCGAACGCGTCGTATCGCCGCGCCGAGTAGGCCGCCGGCGGCGCGAAGGGGATCGACGGGGGCACCGCCTGCGAGAACCATGGCTCGTACGCGCGGGCGACGGCCCCCTTGGCGTCGTACTGCGCCACGCCGTGGACGATCCACGGGGCCGGGTCGTTCTCCGCAGCTTGGTCGGCGGTGCCGATCGTGCGGCCGAACCCGTCGACGGCCGCCGCCGAGTAAAGGTAGGCCGAGGGGTCAGGGGTGAGCCCGTCTTGCAGGCCCGTCACTACCGTCGTGTAGGGCGTCGCTGTCGGGTCGGCGGGCAGGGTGTACTGGAAGGTCAGCGATGCGACAGACGATGCGCTGCCGATCGTCTTGGGATCCGGCTTCTTCAGCGCCGTGATGCGCCCGAAGCCGTCGTAGAACGCCGTGGTCAGCTCGGCGTTCGGGTCCATAACGGACTTCACGAGGCGCAGGGCGCGGTCATAGTCCTGCACGACGGTGCTGAGCCCCGTCGGTCCGCAGCCGCTGGTGCTTGGCGAGCCTACGTAGACCGTCTCGCTCACCGGGACCTCGTGGTACGAGGCGTCCGGCAGGACGCTCCGGCAGCGGCCGTTCGGGGCCGACTCGAGCGTCAGGACGCCGAACGTGTCGTACGTCCGGGTGCCGACCAGGATCCGGGTGTCCTTCGACGCGGAGGGCAAGGTCGACGCGACCGTCATGGTCGTCGGCCGGGCGAGCGTCTGGGTGCCGCTCAGGTCCGCCGTGGTCTGGGTCGGGTTGCCGCCCGGATCGTACTGGATGTAGTGGTGCTCACGTATCAGCGTGTTGACCGTGCCGACGACGTAGCTCTCGACGGTACGCCACGCCCATCCGCTCGGATCGGCGACCGGCGCGCCGCTGAGGTACCTGGTGAGCGACGGCGTCGAGTGCCGGGTGATGATCTCGTCGGGGGTCGAGCAGTCGACGCAGCCCGCGTCGATCGCGTCGGTGGCGTTGCCGAACGGATCCACCAGCGCGCTGTGGTGGAGGTGAGCGCGCCCCGCGCTCGACCGCAGAGCCAGAGCGGCGGGAGCGACCGGCGAGGGACTCTCCGGGCTGACCGTGCCCAGCGTCGTCTCCCGCTCGACGTCGGCCAGGCTGACGCTCCCGGCCGCAGGCGCGAACGGCCCGGTGTCGTAGAGGTACGTATCGCCCGCCGACTCGAACGCAACCCGCACCTCGCGCCCGTCCAGCCCCGTGTACAGCTTGCGCAGCCGGTACGTCGTGTGGCTCGACGACAGGTACGTGCCGCTGTCGTCGAACGTCTCGGTCGTGAGCGGCAGCCCCTTGAGCGCCTCGCGCGGGTTGTCCTCCCAGCGGCCCTGCGGGGTGCACGGGTCGATCGCCAGGCTCTCGTCGTTCGCGCAGTCGCCGAGCAGGAACGTCGAGACCGTCGTCGAGCTGGGGCTGTTCGCGTCGCCCACCTTGCGCGCGCGCGCCGTCCGGAATCCGCGGAACTCGCGCTGCCGGCCGTCGTAGACCGCGTCGCGGTACGAGTACTGCGTGACGTAGCTGCCCCCCGGCAGGCCCACGACGTCGAGGTGGTCGCTCTCGGTGACCTGCGTGACCACGTTGATGGCCATCGGCGCCACGCTCGTCCAGGCAGGGCCGGCGGCCGCGTCGGCGATCATCAGACTGGCGGCGGTGCCGTACTGCAGGTCGGTCGTCTTGCCGAGGCCGTTCTGGACGTGCGTCAGCACCCAGGGGCGCTGGCCCCCGGACAGATCCATGTACCGGTAGCTGCCGCCCTCGCCCCAGACGACGTCGCGGGTGCCGGAGCCGTTCATGTCGACCAGGCGCACCTTGCTCTGCCAGAGCGGCCCCGACGCAGGCTGGATGCCCGCGATCACGTGGCGCTCGGGGGTCCAGCCGACGCCGTCGACGTTCAGCCAGACGTCGATCGCGTCGAAGCGGACCTGCACCAGATCGTCGAGCCCGTCGCCGTTCACGTCGTCGAGCCGCAACCCGCTGCCGCTCGGATCCGAATAGAACGGCGCGCCCGCCATCGTGATGGCCGTGCCGGACGCGAAGCCGTCCTGGCACGCGCCGAGCGGGCCCGTACCGAACGAGCCATCGCCTCGCCCGGGCCAGTACTGGATGTTGCCCTGGTCGACGTAGACGATGTCCTGGAGGCCGTCGCCGTTCATGTCGGCCAGGTGCGTCGTCGGATCGCTGAAGCGGATCGGCGATCCGGGCGCCACGAGCGGCACGCACGAGGTCACCGCCTGAAGCGACAGAGCGGCGGAGCTCGGCCCCGTCCACGTCGCCGAGCCGAAGTTGCCGTCGCCGCCGGGGAATCGACCGAGCGAGAAGAAGGTCTGAAGCTGCGTGCCCGTCGCCCGAACGACGTCCACCAGCCCGTCGCCGTTCGCGTCGAAGAGATCGCTGTCGGGCGTGTCCTCTCCGAGATCCAGATGCGGGTCCTGCAGCGCCGAGGCCGGAACGGCCCGGCCGACCATGGACCAGCCGTCGGACAGGAGCTGCGGAGTGTAAACCGCGTACGACTTGGGGGCCGGCTGGTGCAGCCAGTCGATCGTCCCGTCGCCGTCGATGTCGAGCGGCTGCACGTTGTCGTTGGCCAGGTTGATGCCGGTCGCCGTGGCGCCGAGGACACCCAGGCATGCCGATCTAAGTTGGTACACTGAACCGAGACGACTGGGGGCGCCGATGACGGAGTGGTTCTACAGGGCGACGAGCAAGAAGATCTCCTTCGATGAGACGAAGGACATCGCTGTCGACGAGGGGTTCTTGTGCCGGTCGGCGTACGAGAACAACGGCTCGCGGGCCGATAACACCCGCGACGTCGAATTCCACGACGTCATCCACATGTACTTCACCGGAGACGGCCACCCCCGCGAGATCGGCACGTTCGAGGTCGTCGCACCGAAGTGGCATCCGAAACCCGGTCGCTTCAAGCAGGGGGTCTCAGGCACCGTCCTGTTCGAGGTGGACGACGAGTTCGCGAAGAAGCTGACGCGCCTGGGAAGCGGCGAGGGCGAGGGATACGCGCCGGACCCGGTCCTGAAGAAGATGACCGGCTGGGCCCTCGTGCAACGCACCGACCTGCCGACACCGCCGTTCAGGGATGCACCGTTCGCCGGCCGAGCGGCGCTTGTCCGGCGGCGCACCTAGACAAGGCGGCGCACCTCACCCCCGCCGACGCACCCGACCTGGGCGAGCCAGGGACTCGCGTATCTCCTGAAGGTTGTCGTCCGGGCCCTCGCCTGACGCCGACCCCGACCGGGCCCACGCCTCGACAGCGCCACGTGTTGCCAGCCACCGACGGCCAACACGAGAGGCGCCCGCAATGGCCCGCGAGCGGCACGCCTGGAAGACTTGTCGGCGAGGAAGCGGCACCATGGCAGCGACCTCCGCGAGACCTACGCCCCGATGCTCGAGCGCCAAGAGCTCGCGCAGGTAAGGGGCCAACGCCGCCGCCAGGGCAGCGAGTGCGGCGGGTTCGGTCTCGCCGGACGTCTGCTTCTCTCGTCGTGAACGCGGCGCGGCCATGCCCCATAGTCGCTGGCTGCATCGACGCCATCCAGCGATTTCACGCAAACTTTCAACGCCAACCAGGCCGCCGCACTCCGCGGCCTTTCACGCCAGAAAAGAAAGGACGATTGCCGTCATCTCATTCAGGCTCGCAACACGGCAAGAGGGTTCGCACGTCCAACAGCCGCTCCGTTTCGAACGAAACTGTATTCAAGTTCGCGCCCGCGAGCGTGGCTGCGAATTCATCCGCCATTTCACGCGCGGTGATGGGTCGGAGCGGAGCCGCCATGAGTTCATACGCGCCGATCGCTTCGCGCGCCGTACGGTGCACGTCGCTCCAGTCGTAGACGTAGAGACCCCGCTCAGCCATCGCGATGAAGTCGTCGGGCCGCTTGACCGTTACCAGAAGCTTGGCCTGTGACGTGCGAGGGAGCAAGTGCACACGTTCTTCGATATCTACGATCGCAGGTTGTGTTTCAGTGAGCGCGCCAACAGGAATCGGACCGGAGCCGCCTGTTGCGAACGCACCGACGTTGCCCTCACGATCCGACGCCAACCATACGCAATCGATTCCTTCTGGATATGACGCAGTCATCTGGACGCCTTTCATTCGTCGGTCTTGAAGCGCGTGCCCGGAGGGAACGATGCCCTACCGTATGACGTCTCGCACCGCGGACAAACAGGAACCTCCGCTCCCGTTCTCGGTCGAATCGCCGGCGTGAACCGAACATTTGCCTTGGCTCCACCGAGGGCGTCGACGACGTGATCCTCGGCGCACTTCCCGCCGCCGCATGCGCGGGCGGCGACCTCGCCGGTCTCCACGTTGTAGCCACCCGTTACGGTGGCTGGAGCCCTGCCCTTCAGAGGCGCAAGGTCCGCCGCCAATGCGTCTCGTGCTGCAGTGGCTTCCGCCAGCGAGCCGTCCGCAGCATCCGCTGCGGTCGCCCCGCGCGCAGTGCCACTCAGTACTGCAGCCGGGCCGAAGGTCATGGCGAGCAATCCGAGGCCATGCCCGATGAAAGATCCGGTTTGTCCCCCTGTGCTATCCGGAGGCGTGAGCTCCAGGCGCTGGACAGTGCGCTCCCACAGGCTCAAGGGCCGATCGAGCAATGCGGGCATCGGCAGCTGCACACCCAGCGCGCCGGCCGGAGCTGGCACCGCGGCGGCGCGTCCGAGATTGACGGCGGTACGCGGCACGTTCGCGAGAGTCGAGGTGACCGAGTTCGCGGCACCCCTGAGCACCCCGCTCCCGAAGTCTGCGGTCGTCGTGACGCCGGCGCCCATTTGACCGAGCATCTTGTGCGTTGCCTGGGCGTCGGCAGCGGGGTCGTAGTCCGGCGGGTTCGTGTCCGGTGCGCCGGCGACCGGCAGGGATGGTGCGCCCGCGCCAGCGTCCCTTGCTTCCTCGAGGCCGTGCGGATCGATTGCGCGCAGCACTCTCCCGTGCACATAGGCGTACAGATTTGGATCCCCCCCCACCCCATGCAGCGCAAGCGGATCCGCGCTGATCCACCTCCCCAGGTAGGGCGAGTAGTACCTCTTTCCGAAGTACTGGAGCCCGACCTGGATGTCCTCTTCCTTTCCTGTGAACTTGTAGTCATCGCGGTAGCTGCTCCACCGCGCGGGTCGGTAGTCGCTCTCGGGCTGCCCGTAGGCCATGTAGGTGCTGCGCTCGACCATCTCGCTGGTCTCCCGGTCGATCACGATGCTCGACGAGCCCAGGTGGTCGGGGAGCTCGAGCAGCACGTGGAAGAGCGCGCCGGTCGGTGACAGCAAGGGGTTGCCCGGATACGTCGAGTGCACGCGCGCCAGGCGCACGCCGTGTGCGAAGAGGTACGGGACCTCGGTCCAGTCGGTCTGGGAGTAGTCGCTGCCCCCGGAGGTCCGCCGTAGCTCCAGTGAGTCGAAGACGTAGGCGGTGAACGTCTGGGACGTGTTCTTCCAATGACCTGAGGCGCGCATGGGTTGCGCCAGCGCCGTTGCCGCCAGGGCCTGCCCCTCCAGGAGGTCGCAGGCGGCCGCGAGAGCGCGAGAGAAGAGGCCGCGGCCCCAACGCCCGGGCTCGAGCATCGTGAGGGGCTGGCATACCGTCCCGGTAACGTCGCAGGCGAAGCCGGTGGGGCACTGCGCCGGGCACTGTCCGCCGCAGCCGTCGCTCCCCGAGCACTTCCCCGCGCAGTTGGGCGTGCAGATGCACTGGCCCGAGGAGTTGCAGCTCCCGCTCGCGCAGGTGCCGCACGAGCCTCCGCAGCCGTCCGAGCCGCACGCTTTGCCCGCGCAGCTCGGCGTGCACGTCGCCACGCATTGGTTGCTCGCGTTGCACGTTTGCCCACTCGCGCATGTCCCGCACGAGCCGCCGCAGCCGTCCGAGCCGCACGTCTTGCCCGTACAACTCGGCGTGCACGTCGCCGCGCACTGGTTGCTGGCGTTGCACGTCTGCCCGCTCGCGCACGTCCCGCACGAGCCGCCGCAGCCGTCCGAACCGCACGTCTTGCCCGTACAACTCGGCGTGCACGGCACCGCGCAGTTGTTGCTGGCGTTGCATGTCTGCCCGGGCGCGCAGAAGCCGCACGACCCGCCGCAACCGTCCGGCCCGCACACCTTGCCGGTGCAGCTCGGCGTGCACGGCGTCGTGCACTGCCAGTTCGCGTTGCACGTCTGCCCGCTCGGGCAGGTGCCACACGAGCCGCCGCAGCCGTCCGTGCCACACGCCTTGAGGTTGCAGCTCGGGGTGCAACTCCCGACGCACTGGGAGTTCGCGTTGCACGTCTGCCCACTCGGGCAGGTGCCGCATGTGCCGCTGCAGCCGTCTGAGCCGCACGCCTTGAGGTTGCAGTTGGGCGTGCACGTGGACGGAGGCGGCTCGATCGCCTCGATCTTGAGCACGCGCTCGTCGCTCGCGTCGTACACGTATTGCAGGTCCACCCGCGGCGTCGACCCGTCGGTGGGAGGACTCGCGGTCGCTGTCGCCGCGTCCCAGCGCCTCACGCGGGCCAGCCGGCCGACCTCGTCCCAGTCGTACTCGAACGTCTGGGCGCACTGGCTCGGTGTCGGGGACGGGTAGCAGCTGGCTCCCGTCCTGGTCACGCCCATGCCGGTCAGGTTGCCAGCCGCGTCGTAGATCGTGGCCAGCGAGGAGCTGCCGGACGCCGGATGCGCCGCCGTGAGCTGGTACGGACCCGCGCCGCCGACGCCGTTGGAGACGGTCCCGAGCGAGCGATCGTAGAACCCGTGGGCGTCGTCGTCGGTGAAGGTCGTGTTCCCCGCCCAGTCGTACTGCGCGGTCTGCGCGAGAGCGCGCGAGGAGAAGCCGGGCGCAGGGGCGGGCGTCGCGAAGCGCGTGTCGGTCGGCGTGCCATTGATCTCGAGGTCGAAGGGGCTCGTCCACGGGTCGGACTTGCCGCCCGGGTACAGATAGTCGACCCGGGTGACTCGATAGAGATCGTCGTAGACCATCCGCCGCGAGACCGGCTGGGTACCCGCCGGCCATTCCCCGGGGCTGCGCCAGTCCTGGATCTCCACAGGGTCGTCGACCGCGTCGTACTTGTAGTCCACGTCCTCGAGGAGAAGCTGCGTCGTCGCGGGTGTGCCCGCGGACGGCGGAGGCGCGTACTGTGCGCTGGTCTGCGTCCACGTCGCGGGGGGACCGCGGTACGTCTGCACGCTCCAGAGGCGCCGCCGCAGGTCGTAACTGAACGCGCTGGTCGTGGAGGCGACGTCGCCGTAGACGACCTGGTTGACCAGCCCGTCGGCGTCGCGCGCGACCCGTGTAACCAGCGGCCCGTAGCTCGAGCCGACACTCTCGACGGCTCCGCGCTTGGAGTAGCTCGTGGTGACGGCGCTCTGGCCGTTCGCGCCGAGCAGATCCGTGCGGTTCGCGCCGGTGGACTCGGTGACGGGCCGGTCGGCCGCGTCGTAGCTCACCGAACGCACGTACCAGGTGGGCGCGTAGCGCGACGAGAGCGTGTCGGTCGGAGACGGATTCGCGATGAGCCGGGCGACGCCGGCGGCGCGCCCGCGCGCGTCGTAGCGGGTCGCGGTCCTGGCTCCGCGGTCGGAGACGGAGACCAGGCGTCCTGCCGTGAGCGAGGCGTTGATCGAGAAACCCGGAATACCGGAGACGGTCGAGTCGACCGTGTCGTAGTGGTAGAATGCCTCAGTCCCGTCGCCCGTCGTCAGGTTGGGCGTCGAGTACGTCTGGTGCGACGCGAGGCAGGGCGAGAAGTCCTCGGCCAGGATGCGTCCGGCGGCGTCGTAGTGGTAGTTGGCGCCGCAGCCCCGCGCGTCGCTCGTGCCGACCAGGTCGCCGTTGTCGTCGTACGCGTAGCGCCACCCTGTCAGGGTGGTCGGGTCTGCTGCCGGATTGGAGGTGAACCCGAGGGTCGTGTCGGGCTCCATGTTGAGGACCATCCGACCGAGCGAGTCGTAGCGCATCCACCGCACGATGGGCGGGGTGCTGGTGCCGACGCGCACGCGCGTGATGACCAGCGGCTCGCCCGTGGGCAGGTACGCCGTGCGCGTGTCGTGCGACTCGAGCACGCCGCTGCTTGCCCGGATGCGCTCCGTGACGGCGATCGTGCGGCCGTGGCCGTCGCGCGTCTCGGTCGCGGGCGTCCCCTCGTGCTGGCCCCCGGGCTGCAGATCGGCGGCGTCCCAGTGGTCGGTCGAGAGCGCGTGGTAGACGCTCTGGAGCGTCACGCTGCCGTCGAGGCCGTAGGTCTGTAGGACGCGCCCGAACGCGTCGTGGCGCTGCTGGACGTACGACCCGGGAGGATTCACCGGCATCGCGGGCGGCGCGGCGTCCGCAAAGAACGGGTGATACGCGCGAAGCGGCGCGCCCTTCCCGTCGTACTCGGTTCCCTCGACGATCCACGCCTTGGGGTCGCCGGCCAGCGGGTCGGCCTGCTGGGCGGTGCCGATGGTGCGCCCGAGGCCGTCCACCGCCATCACCGACTGGCGGTAGCTCTGGACGGTGGGGTCCGCGCCGTCCTGCGTCGCGGTGGCGACGACCGAGTACGGGGTTACCGTCGGATCCGAAGGCAGGATGTACTGGATCGAGACCGACGGCGGGAGGTTCCCGGCGGCGGTGGCGCCGGCGGGGTCGGGCTCGGTGATAGAGACCACGCGCCCGAAACCGTCGTAGCCGGCGAGGCTGACCTCTCCGTGCGGGCCGGTCACGCTGGTCACGACGCCGAGACCGCGGTCGTAGATCCCGACCGTGTTGAGGGGCGTGCTCCCGCACGTTCCGGAGAGAGCCGCGGGGACGGCGGTCGCCACGCCGACCGTGACAGCGTCCTGCACCGCCAGCTCTTCGTACGAGACATCGGGCGTGATCATGTGGCAACGCCCGTTCGGCCCGGATTCCATCGTCAGGACGCCCAGCGTGTCGTACTGCTTGAGGCTGACGCCGATGATCGCGGTCGACGTGAGCCCCTGGGAAGCCTGAGGCAACGTCGGCGCAACGCCCCCGCCGCTCGGATTGCTGCGGACTAGGGGCAGCGTCCCGCTGAGCTTGGCCTGGGTCAGCGTGGGGTTGCCGCCGGCGTCGTATGTCATCACCAGATCGTTGCGCGTCCCTGCGGTCGCGGATCCGAGCACGTAGCTCTCGACGGTGCGCCACATCCACCCGCTCTGGTCCGCGGGCGGAAGACCGGGAGTCGTATGACGCGTGATGACCTCGTCGCCGCAGTCGCCGCACCCGGCGTCGACCGCGTCGGTCGCGTTGCCGAACGCGTCGACCTGTGCGCCGCGCGCCAGGTGCACCCGGCCGGCGGTGGACCGGAGCGTCAACGAGGAGGTCGTGTCGGGCACGGCGGTGCCGGGCGTCGTCTCGAGCTCGACGTCGGTCCTGCCGACGGTCGCGGGCGCCGCCACGAACGGCCCGGTGTCGTAGAGGTAGGTGTCGCCCGTGGAGGAGAAGGCGACGCGCACCTCTCGGCCGTCCAGCCCGGTGTACAGCTTGCGCAGGCGGTACGTCGTGTGGCTCGTCGACAGGTAAATGCCGCCGTCGTCGTACGTCTCGGTCGTGAGCGGAAGGCCCTTGAGGGCCTCGCGCGGGTTGTCCTCCCAGCGCCCCTGGGGCGTGCACGGGTCGGTCGCCAGCCCCTCGTCGTTCTTGCACTCGCCGAGCAGGAACGTAGTCGCCGTCGTCGAGGCTGGGCTGTTCGCGTCGCCGAGCTGACGCGCGCGGGCGGTGCGGAAGCCGCGGAACTCGCGCTGCCGCCCGTCGTACACCGCGTCGCGGTACGAGTACTGCGTCGTGTACACGCCCGCGGGCAGGCCGACCGCGTCGAGGTGGTCCTGCTCGGTGACCTGGGTGACGATGTGGATGGGCGTGGGCGCGACACTCGTCCAGGGATTGCCCGCCGCGGCGTCGGCGAGCATCTGCTGGGTCGAGGTGCCGTACTGGATGTCGGTCGTCTTGCCGAGGCCGTTGGCGACGTGCGTCAGCACCCACGGCCGCTGACCGCCCGCCAGGTCCATGTAGCGGTAGCTCCCGCCCTCGCCCCAGAGGATGTCGCGCGTGCCCGAGCCGTTCATGTCGGCGAGGCGCACCTTGCTCGCCCAGAGAGGGCCCTGCGCGGGCTGGACGCCCTGGATGACGTGCCGCTGCGGGGTCCAGCCCGTCCCGTCGACGTTGAGCCACACGTCCACGGCGTCGAAGCGCACCTGCACCAGGTCGTCCAGTCCGTCGCCGTTCACGTCGTCGATGCGTAGCCCCGAGCCGTTCGGGTCGGAGTACTCGGGCGAGCTATTCATCGCGATGTACGTGTCGGCCGCGAAGCCGTCGGTGCAGCTGCCCCGCGGCCCGGTGCCCCACGAGCCATCGCCGCGCCCCGGCCAGTAGCGGATGTCGCCCTGGTTGACGTAGACGATGTCCTGCAGGCCGTCGCCGTTCATGTCGCCTAGATGGATGGACGGGTCGCTGAAGCGCACGGGCACCCCGGGCGCGACGAGCGGAACGCACGACGCGACGAACTGGAGCGACAGGCTCGCGGAAGAAGGCCCCGTCCAGCTTGCCGAGCCGAAGTTGCCGTCACCGCCCGGGTAGCGACCGAGCGAGAAGAACGTCTGCATGTCGGTTCCGGTCGCCCGCACGACGTCGACGAGGCCATCGCCGTTGGCGTCGAGGACGTCGATGTCCGGGGTGTCCTCGCCGAGGTCGAGGTGCGGGTCCTGATATGCGGACGCCGGGACCGCACGCCCTGCCATGAACCAGCTGCCGCCCACGAGCTGCGGCGTGTAGATGGCGTACGACTTCGGAGCAGGCTGGTGCAGCCAGTCGATGGTGCCGTCGCCGTCGAGGTCGCACGCAGCGACGTTGTCGTTGGCGAGGTTGACCCCGGTCGACGTCGCGCCGAGCACGCCGAGCACACCCAACCGCGACGCGGCGAAGGTGTCGCGCGCTCCGGTCACGCCGCTCAGGTAGAGCGGGAACGCCGAGTCCTGGCCGGGCATGGTGACGACAACGTCTGGCAAGCCGTCGGAGTTGATGTCGAAGAGGTCCGTCTTGTCCTCGTCGACCGAATTGGGCGGGCTGAGGGCCATCCGCGTGAGGCGCTCGTCGAAGCCCTCGTAGCCAGGGAGGTCTGCCACTCCCGGCGAGCCATCGACGTGGTACGGCGTGACGTGCTGGTACCCGAAGCTCGTTGCAGGAAGCGAAGGGCAGTTCGTCGGGGGCAGAAGTCCGCCGGCTTCGGCGACGGCCTGCGCGCAGCGACCCTCCATCTGGACGCTGGTGAGCAGCGACACGTGGTACCCGGGGTCGTAGGCGAGGTGGTAGCGGCGCAGGAGCTCTCGCGCGCCCGTCGCGCCGAAGTTGGCGCTCGTCACGTCTACCCCCGCGAGGTGCTGCGCCTGCGTGACCAGCCAGCCGCGCCGGTAGGAGAAGGTCGCGTCGGGGCGCGGCTGATACGAGAGGTGCGTGTGATGGGAGTACGCCGACAGAGGCGCGCTCGACGGATTCGCGGCGGGCGGGGTGTCGTAGACGTCGGCCAGGTACGCCATCGCGCCGTCGGCGAGGTACCGGTAGACGACGAGGTTCACCGGCGTCGGCGCGACGCTGCCCGAAGGGTTGGCGCCTCCGTACGCGTCGTACTGACGCACGAGGTTCCAGCGGAAGACGTGCGCCGGGGTGGCCGGGTCGGACTCCAGCCCGCTCGTGTCGCCGCTGCCGTCGAGGGGCGCGCCGAGCTCCATCGACTCTCCGGTCTTGGACTGAACGCGCCACGTGCGATGGTCGGGCGACCAGAAGAACCGCAGGTAGCTCCCCTCGACGCGAGCGCGGAAGTACTGCCAGCCGCTCGCCCACGGCGGCATCACTTCGCCAGCGAGCGCGCCAGAGCACTGCGTGCCGGAGACCAGGCAGATGGGGACGAGTTCCTGGCCGGCGTTGAAGACGAAGCGGTCCTGCGAGGGGGCCCACGGTCCGCCGAACGCCGGGTCCGCGTACTGGGGCAAGCCACGGTCGGTCTGCCGTGCGATGAAGGGGACGCCGACGTCCCATCCGACGCCCGCGACGCCGTGGCCGGATGCGGAGCTGTAGTGGAGGGCGAGCGAGGGCTGGGCACCTCCCCGTGCCGCGGGGAGGGCAAAGGGGACGGTGAGGCTCGCGACACCGGTTGACAGGTCCGTCGAGAAGCTCTCGCCCATCCCGCGGAGCTTGCCGGCGCCCTGGGGGAGGGAGATGGCCTGGCTCGACACGCCCGTCTTGTCTCCGCCGCCGAGGGGGAGGGACTGGACCGTGACTGGCTCGGGAGTGGCCGACGAGGCACCCGCGATGTGGTCCCGCGTGGCCTGCGCCACAGCGGTAGTTGCAGAGGGACGCGTGACCACGGGCTCGCCGGCTGATTCGGCGGCGGGACCGTCAGAGACGATGTGCTCGGTGGGTCCGCGAGCCGGGTCGGCGACGGGCTCGCCAGCGACGGCGCGCTGCACGGGCAGCAAGATGCCACCGAGGAAAGCGATGCACGTGCAGAGCGCGATCGGTGCCGTGACCGGCGGGCGCAACTTCATGACCTGCCTCGCCTGCCGGTCAGTTGGCGTTGTTGGTTGTGACGACGGAAGACCAGTAGTGATAGTTGAGGACGATCTGGACGTCCTGGATCTTGTCGAAGTGAAGCGCGGGGGTGTCGTAGATCTTCAGCCCGTAGACGCCGTCGACCGGACGCCCACGGAACTGGACCTGGAGGCCCTGGTCGACGAGCTGCTGATCGGCCGAGCCGAGCGGCGTCGTGATGTAGCGCTCGGCCGTGAGCGCCTTGGCGCGAGAGATCGTGGCGGTCCCGAAGTCGAAGCTGCGGTACTGCCCGTCCGCGCCGAGGACGCCGACGTCGCTGCCGTTGTCGATCAGCGTGTACTGGAGGAACCCCGACCCGTAGCAATCGGGCGACCCGCTGCTCGTGCAGTCGATGACGCCCGTGCCGACGACGTTCACCGCGACGTCAATATGCCGGAAGTTGAAGTTCCCGGTGGCGAACTTTCCGGCGAGCGGCTGGCCGTTCGATGTCATCGTCTGAGTGTTCACCGTGAATGGCGTCGCGAGATCGTAGTGGCAAGTCCCATCGGGATCGCAGTTGCGTTGAAACTGCGCCCGCAGCGCGGACGGAGTCAGGCCGCAGCTGAACGACACCATCTGCCCCGAGCTGTTCGTGTCGACGTACGGTGTTGCCGACCGGGACGAGTTGGCAAGCTCGAGCTGCACGTTGGCGACGGCGACGCTGCCAGGTGCCGAGTTGGAGACCGAGGCGCCGAAGACCACGTGATAGACGTCTGGCGTCAGTACGGCGAAAGTGACGGCCCGCCGCGAGCTCCACCCCGCGCCCGTCATATCCGACGAGGGCTGGGGCGGCCCCGCGAACCCACCCACCGGCCTCCAGGCCGAATCGTAGATGCCCACCTGGTACGGCACGGCGGTCATCGACGGCTTGCCAGTGACCGGGTCAAGCGCCTGGTCCCACCACGACAGGATGTAGGTGCCGGGTGCGTTGAGCAGCACCTGCTGCGTCTCGACGTCGTCAGGGCCCGGAGACGGTGTTCCCCCTTCGGCCGCGGTGCCGCCGTCCACGGGACCTCCGTCCACACCGGCGTCAGCCGCGCCGCCTTCGGCGCTGCCGTCCTTCCCACCGTCCGAGCTCCCGGCGTCGCCGGCGCCTGCATCCACCGTGGCCGACGACCTCGGCTGATCCGACAGCCAGGTGACCCCGCCGGGCACCGTGGGCAACTGCATGCTTCCGACCGACCGCGGCTGCAGGCAGGTCGCATCGCCGGGCGCGCACGTGCTCACCGTCCAGCCCCCTGCCGATTGACTCACGCCGGGTCTGGGCGCGTAGAGGCGCGACGAGTCGACGAGGAGATTGGACGACGGGACCGCGCACGCCGAGTTGCCTCCGAGGAGCGTCTCTCGAAGCGACAGAACGGCGGTGTCGTTGCCGTCTTGCTCGGGGTTGGCCACGTTGTAGAAGGCCACGAAGTCGGTCAACTTCTGCACGTAGTCGCCGATGAACCCGTCGGCGAACTGGGACGCGAGCAGCTGGTTGGCGGCCTGCGACTGCGTCGTGCCGGCGTCCAGCCCGATCTCGGTGCGCAGGTTCTGGTAGTTGATCCCCGTGAGGTGACACACGTCGTCCGCCCACGTAGAGGGCGCCGGCAACGTTCCCACGGGCGTAGAGATGTCGTTCAGCCGGATACCGAGGCGCTGCTCGATCGCGAGCCGGGCGAGGTAAGCCATGGCCTTTGCATTGGTTAGCGCCGCCTTGTACCGAATTTCCGTACCGTCGTACCGCCGGTTGAGGACCGTGTTGACGTGCGAAGCACACTCGATGGCCTGCCCGCTATTCCCGGTGCACTGCCAGACGTTGGCGCCGGCCGCCTTGCCGGCATAGTACGAGGTGCTCGCACGGTCCGTCGCCAGGGCTCCTGTGCCGGCGCTGACGTTGTTCGCGTCCTGACGGAGGCTCGTCATCCCGTTGGCCATGGCCGTACCCGCGATGTTGACCTGCTGGTTCAGGTTGGCGATGGCGGCGTTGATGTTGTCGGTGAGAAGCGCACCGTTGGTCGCTTGCAGCTGGGCAATCAGCGGCAGGAGCGCTTGATCGAACTGCAGGGCCTGACCGCTCGCCATGGCCGACGCCGCTCCCGACGTCAGGCTGCTCACGCCCGAAGCAAGCGTCAGCCCCGCCGTGCCGGCCGAAGCCCCGATGTCGATGACACCCGCCACGATCGAGCCGATCCCCGCCACGCCCTGAGCAGTGTCGTCGGCGATCGCCTTCATTGCTCCCAGTCTGCTGATCTGTGCGTTGATCTGTGCCTGGGCGGCCGTTGCGTTCGCCTGCTCGATGGCGATCCGGGTCGACTCCAGGGCGTTCGCGATGGACTGGGCGTCCATCTGGACGTTTCGCCAGTCCGAATAGACGTTCAGGAGCGCGTTCGAGGTCTGCGCCAGATCTTTGCCCACGGCGCCCGCGGAGCTCGTGAGCGTCCCCGGGACGTTCAAGGCATTGGAGACCACCACGGCCGGAACGTGTGCGACGTACGCGTTTCCCAGAGCCTGGGCCGATGCGGCCACCCTGCCCTTCAGCCAGCTCGTCAGAGTGGCGACGTCCTGATACGTGGCCGGGGGGGCGGTCAGAGGGTCGGTCGCCGATGAAGGAGGCGACACGCTTTGCGACAGATCGAACGCCGCGAGGCAGGAGAAAGCCATGGCTTGCGTCAGTTGCCAGGCCGCGTCGCAGTTGCCGTTCGGCGCGCCGGAGTTGAGCGCGAACGGCAGGCGCTGCGCGGGTGCAATGACGCTCGGATTGCGCTGGGGATATCCAAACGGAAAAGTGTAGTCAGCAGCATATGCGGACACGAAGTCCACATCTTGCGGCAACACCTGGATGCCCGTCCCAGCAACGTGGTATCGGACGGCGACCTGATCGAACCAAGTCGCAGGCAGCGTGGTCCCGATCTGCACGGCGTCGAGCCAGTTGTATTGAAATGCGCCCTGGCCCCATGCATACGAGGTGGCCCATTCGCTGTTCTCCCCGATGAAGAAATCAGCGAACGGCGCACGCATGTCACTCTGGAGGCTCTGCTCGGTCTTGAGAGAGGCAACCAGGCCCTGGAGCCACGTACTTCCGAGCTGGCTCGTATACCCGAAGGCGCCGTTGCCCAGGGGGCTCTGACATTGCTGGTTGCCCAGCAGGTTGACGATCGCACCCCACATCTGAGGCGTGACCTGGCTGGAGAGGCCGGTCAGGCTCAGCGGGCTGCCTGCGAAAAAGGCGCGGACGCCCCCGAAATCGGAGGGGCCGCTCACGTTGCTGGCGAACACGTGGACGTAAGGGGGGCCGCCGGCGGTTGCCGGGGCGTCACCGGTATTGAACGGAAGCAGGCCACCTGCGGCGCGCGCCTTCGCGTAGGCCGGGGCGTAGATGCTCGCAAGCCACAGGGGAACCTGCTGCGATCCGTTGGGTCCCCAGTGGAAGTAGCGTGAACCGGGATCTACGGAGACGACGGCTCCCCCTTGCGAAAGCGTGCTGAGCTCGTTCGTGGACACGGTCCGGTAGATCGTCGCGAAGGCGGTCACTGGCGTGCCGAGCGTGCCGGTCACGAACGAGCCGTTGCCGAAGATGGTATTCACAGGTGCGCTGACCGTCGTGGGGTCGGTGGCCTGGAAGTTCGCGGCCGGCATTGGCCCGCTGAATGTGCCTGCGGGGATTCCGCCGGACATCGCGGCGCCAAGCCAGAGCGCGGATTCGATGCGCCAGCGAATGGCGTTGAGCTCGGCATCGGCGCTGTTCCCCTCGCAGGCCCCGAGCGCAGAGTTCCGGGCGTCCAGGCCCGGACACCAGCGAAACATGTCGTTGAAAGCTGCGGTCAGCGGGTTGCCGGCGAAGTTGCAGGAGACGGCCGGCGTCGGGGCGCCGGTGGGAGCCCCGAGACACGCCGGCCATTGCGCTTGCGCATCGGAGTCCATGAGCGGCTGCCCCTTGAAGGTCACCGCCCAGTGGCCCACGGTAGGCTGGTCGCTGATGCTCATCGTGATGGCTCCATTGGCCCACGTGGAGGCAATGGCGTTCGCATCGAGGGCAGACGCTGCGCCCGCAAAGGGCAAGGCGTTGAAGGCGGTCGTCGGGGAGTAAGCACCCCCCGGCGCAATGCCCTTCATGGCAGCCGCGCCGGTGACCAGAGGGGCGCACGTCAGCGCGCCCTGCTGCGGTGGCGAGGTACCCGGAAGGTTCAGGGCTGCGTACGTGAAGGTGTTGCCCGCGGATGGCCCTGTCCAGCTCGCGATGGTGGTGGTCGACACTGGCTGGACGGCGATGCCAGCTGATGACAGCTTAGCGCAAAGGGGGTTCTGCGGATTCTGGGTGCATCCCAGCGCGCTCTTCATGGCGGTCGGGTCTGTCGTGTTGGGTCCAGGACCAAAGAAGACGACGTCGAGCGTCGGCTGGGAGAGGATCGCAGCCAGAGCGCCGTTGGAGCCTCCCGCCTGGATGATTCCGTTAGAGTCGACGCTGATCGAGTTGACATCCGGGAGAGAACCGGTCTGCTGCAGCAACTGCTCGGCAGCGTTCTCGATGTTCACGTCGCCTTGAAACCCGATGTCCACCATCTGCTGGCCGAGCGAGTCAGCGTTGGTAGCCGCCTCTTGGGCGAGCGACAGGTAGTGCTGCCAAGAGTTCTCGTAAGAGCTGCTGTTGTCGGTCAGGTCATTTTGAAGCGGTACGAACGTATCTCGAGACACACCATCGACGCAGAAGCTGGGCGAGCCAGCGCTATCTCGCTCTCCCGCGTGGGGTGGGGCGGCGCCCACCCATTTGCCCAGGCCGAACGCGTCATAGACGAGCTCCTTACGCATCGGACTCAGGACGAGGGTCGCCTCGCCGTAATCCACGCTGTTCGACCCCTGCAGGAGCGGCGACAGCTCGAGTGCTCCCAGGACCGCGCCGGTGCCGGTCGGCTTCGTCGGGTCCTGGGCGAGCACCACATAGCCATGGGTGTCGCGGGCGCGCGCACCGGGCTGGAGAGCCATTTTGGAGGGTCGAGGTTCCATGCTCATGCGCAACCCAAGCACGAGGTCCGGCTCCCCAGCGGCGGAAGGATCGTAACCAGGCCATTCATCCGGCCCCGCTTTGGGCGCGGTCCTTCATGCTTGCGTTCGTGGGCAGCCCTGCGAACGACATCACCTCCGGCGCGCTCGAGCGGGCGCTGCGCGACCTCGTGCGGATCGCCGTCCGGAACGCAATCGCCGAGGAAAGCGAGCGCCTTCTCGTCGCCGTTCGCGAGCTCATTCGCCAGGAGCTGGGCGGCGCGCGAGCTGGCCTCGCCACGACCGATGGGGCTCTTCTGAGCGTAACCCAGGCTGCGCATCGCCTCGGCGTCACCGACCCCACGGTGCGCGCCTACATCCGGGCCGGGGACCTACCCGCTGTGGCGATCGGGCCGGGAGGACGCAAGTACGGCATTCGTCCGGCGGACCTGGAGACTGTGCTCACACGCGTACCGAAGGGCGCCCCCGCCGTGGACGTCGCCGACGCGGCGGCTCAGATCGTGGGTGCATCGCGGCGGCGGGTCGCCCGTCGAACGGGGGAGGAGTGATCATGGGAAGCATCTATCCGCGCGGCCGCAAGCTTTGGCTCCGCTACAAGGGGACAGACGGCGCGTGGACCGGCGACGCAACGCCCTACCATGTCGGTCAAGAAGCGCTGGCGAAGAAGCTGCTGGCGCAGGTCGAGGCACGCATCGAGTCGGGGGCCGAGAGCGACGATCCGCTGGAGGGCGCGGTGACCGTCAAGCGCTTCGCCACCAAGGTCTTTCTGCCGGAGCGCGAAAAGTTCGGACTGTCCGACGTGAAGAACACCGCCGGCCGCCTTCGCCGGTACGTCTACGCGCGGATCGGGCCCATGAAGCTGGCCGACGTGCGCCCCCGCCATATCAACGACGTCATCAAGGGCGCCCGGCAGACCGGCAAGGCTCCGCGCTCGATCCGCAACATCTACTCGGACATGAGCGCGCTCTTTCGCGAGGCGCGCATCGCCGGTCTGATCGAGCAGAGCCCCTGCATCCTGACCTCACGCCAGCTCGGCGTCGTCGAGGACGCGGACCCCGAGTGGCGGGCGACGGCGATCTTCACGCGCGACGAGCTCGCGCTCTTTCTCTTCGACGCTCGCCTGCGCACCGATCAGCACGTGTGGTACGGGCTGCAGGGCCTGGCGGGGCTGCGTCCCGGGGAGGCGGCGCCGCTCTGCTGGAGGCACTACGAGCCCACCCTGGAGCCCCTGGGACGCTTGCTGATCACCCGGTCGAACTCGCGCCGGCGCACCAAGACGGGAGTCGTGCGCCACGTGCCGGTGCACCCGGCCCTGGCCATGCTGCTGGCAGAGTGGCGGATGTCCGGGTGGGTGAAGCTCATGGGCCGCGCGGCGGGGCCGGACGATCTGATCGTGCCGCTTCCGGCCACGCGCTACGGGAAGCTCGGCGCGATGCGCAACAAGAACACCTGGGGCCACGAGACACGCGCCGTGCTGGTCGCCCTCGAGCTGCGGCGCCGCCGCGGCTACGATCTGCGCCGGACGTTCATCTCGCTGGCACGCTCGGACGGCGCGCGGCGCGATCTGCTCAAGGTCGTCACCCACGGCGCCGACAACGTTCGCGACATGATGGACCTCTACTCGACCTTCGAGTGGAAGGTGGTCTGCGACGAAGTCAGCAAGCTGCGGATCGCGCCGCCGGCGGCGCGCCCCGCAGGGTTTGCTACAGCCCTTGCTACAGTCGATCCCGATCCTGTGGCATTACCGATACTTGCTGAGTTCCGGCGCAGGGATTCGAACTCGAAGCAAAGGCATTTCCTAACTAGGTGATGTCGCTCGAACTTCTCAGCTAAGAGTACGAACCTGCTCCGGAATCACGGCTCCGCCATCTCCCCACCAGTCTCCGCCAGTCCTCCCGAATCGACCCCGGTCGTGGAGACATTTTGGAAACAGGGAAGATGCACGCAGTCGCGCCTGGACACGGCCTGCGGTGGCCCCGGGCGCTGTTGCGGCCTGAGGCAGCCCATTGTCCTCGAGATGGCCTACGGTGTCGTAAGGTCTTCGCAGGTGCGAACGCGACCAGGCGCGCGAAGGCGCTCGTCGCCATGCGCAGGTTCACGTTAAGAAGCAGCACGATTGGTACTGACCTCCCCCGAAACCTGGCCCACGGATTCCGTATTGAGGTACGGACGACACTTCGACTGGCACCTCACGCTTCTCCCGGAACGGGAATCTTCGCCCGACGTAGCTGCTCTTCCAACCCCCACCCACGGGGTCGCTTCTTGGGGTCGAACCATTGACACCCCCCATCAATCCACTCCTTGAGATGCTCTTGAAATGTCACTGGTGGACCTGTGCCCGGTTCATCATCGAACCCGAATTCGAATCCGCAGCAACAACACACCTCATAGCTTGCCCGCCCGAGTGTTCGCCCATAGGGCGGACCGCCATCGATTGTGAACGGCACGCTTGTCAAGTTGACATATGCAGGCCCAGACAGTCCTGGGTATCCGCAACAAGGACACGTGTATAACACCGTCATGGTTTCGGCTGCTTCGTCAAAACCGTAATTAGATCGAACGTTCCGTCCGCATTGGGAGACAATCGCACACCTAGCTGGAATGTACCGCTTCCGCCAGCCTTCGGGAAGGTCTTCACAATGTCCAGCATCCCATTCGAGGTTCTCCCAGTCACCGGCGACCTGAAGAGCTCGTCAAGATGACCAAACCATTTTGCGCCGTCGCCCCCTGGATCAATTTCGCTGAGTGAGTAGTTGCTCGTGCCCGTGAAGTGCTTCTGAAGATGTGCTTCCGACAGGCCCCAGTCTGGATTCTGCGGGAAGAGGTCGACAGTTCGAGCTTCGCCGGCGGCACCTTCAGTCGCCAGCTCGGTCGAACCTTCGATCAAAGGCCCCGCACCGCGAAGCGCCGACAGCTCAGCCGTGCCACTGACTGCCAGCCTCGACCCGGCGGCACCCAGACTACCAAACGAGGCCAAGCTAAGAGCAGCCATGCCCAAGTGCGCGACCCCGGATTCAGAATCGCCGTTCCTGAAATCGTAGGCACCTTCAACCGCCCGTGGGACGGTCCCGGCACCCGGCATGAAGAGATCCAGTTGTCCCTGAGCACTTCGATTTGAAAGCGCGTAGGCACCGAATGCGGTGTTGGGAAACATACCTGTCGCCATACCGCTACCGCTTGCGCCTAGGTTGACCTCCAGGAGTCTTGCAGCGGGCGGAGGCGGTCTCGGCGCGGCGCGGCCAACGATCTGGATTTCGCCAACGGTGACAACGCCAGTCGGTCCAAGTTGCACGGGGGGATTACTTCCAGCGTTCTCTGGACTAGCTGCAGTTCCCGACACATCGCTTTGCCCCGACCCGGCATCTGGCTGCTCCTGCAGCCCGACTGGGTCTATTGCCTGCAACAGCCGCCCGTGGACATACGCATACGCGTTCAGGTTCCCGTCTCGCCCGTGCACGGTTAGAGGGTCCGCGCTGATCCACCGCCCCAGAGACGGCGAGAGGTACCTCTTCCCGAAGTACGTCAGCCCGACCTGGACGTCCTCTTCCTTCCCCGTGAACCGGTAGTCATCGCGATAGCTCGCCCACCGCGCCGGCCGGTAGTCACTCTCCGCCTGCCCGTAGGCGAGGTACGTTCCGCGCTCGACGAGCTCGCTAGAGGCCTGGTCGATGACGATGCTCGAGGAGCCGAGGTGATCAGACAGCTCCAGGAGCACGCTGGGCGTCTGACCGGACGGCGAGGGCAGCGCGGTGTACGGCGCGTGGACCCGCGCCAGGCGCACGCCGTTCGCGAAGAGGTACGGAACCTCGACGAGCGGAGCGCGGGTGTAGTCCGATCCGCTCGGCACGGCTCGGCGCAGCTCGAGCGAGTCGAACACGTACGCGGTGACGAGCACGCTGGACGGCCCGCTGGGCGCCTGCACGTTGCTCGCACGCATGGAGGTGAAGGTCCCGGTGGCGGCCTGCGCTTCGCCCTCGAACATCGAGCACACGGTCTCGACCGTGCTCGCGAGCATGTTGCGTCTCGACCCGCCACGCCGGGGCAGCGAGAGCGAGGCATGCTGGCAGGTCGGGACCTCGGTTCCGGTGCAGCACGTGACGCCGTCGCTCTGGCACGCATAACCGCCGGGACACGTGTTCGGACAGGGGGCACCGCAGTTATCGCTACCGGCGCACTTCCCTGCGCAGCTCGTCGGGTTGGACACGCAGACACAGGTGGTGCCGTTGCATGCCTGCGGGCTCGTGCAGCTTCCGCAAACGGTCGTACCGCCGCAGCCGTCCGACACCGAGCCGCAAGTCTGAGTCGGTGGACACTGCGACGGCGGGCAGAAGCACTGGTTCGAGACACACGTGTTATTCGGCTTCGTCGTCGTGGGGCACGTGCCGCACTGCAGGGTTCCCCCGCAACCGTCGCTGGCGGTGCCGCAGGCATATCCCAGAGAGGCGCAGGTGTTGGGAGTGCAGACGCACTGGTTCGAGACGCAGGCGTTTTTCGGCTTGGTCGTCGTCGGACACGTGCCGCACTGCAGAATGTTGCCGCAGCCGTCGTTCACCGTCCCGCAGGTGGCGCCCTGCAGGGCGCAGCTCGACGGATTGGTGCACGTGGTCGTGCACTGGGAGGCCGCGTTGCAGGTCTGACCGCTCGGGCACGCGGGGCAGGCGTGCCCGCACCCGTCCAGGCCGCACCAGTTGGCCGGACAACCGCACGGCTGGCACACGTTGCTGCCGCACTGCTGCCCGGTCCCACAGCTACCGCAGGTCAGCGAGCCGCCGCAGCCGTCCGACACGGTCCCGCAGTTGGCGCCCTGCTGCGCGCACGTGCTGGGAACGCACGCCGGCGGGGGAGCGCCCTCCACCTTCAGCACGCGCTCGTCGCTCGCGTCGTATACGTACTGCAGGTCCGCGTCGGGTTGCGCTGTCGGGAGCGTGGTGCTCGCGGTGGCGGGGGACACGTTCCACCGGCGCGCACGCACCAGCCGACCCACCTCGTCCCAGTCGTACGCGAACTGGTGCGAGCAGATCGCGCCGGACGGGAGACATGCCGGGCCGGACCGGTTGACGCCCAGGCCCGTGAGATTTCCGGCCGCGTCGTAGAGGGTCGTGACCGAGTTGCTGCTCACCCCCGGCGCCTTGGCCGCAGCCGTCAGCTGGTACGGGCCGGCGTTCGCCGTGCCGTTGGTCACTGTGCCGAGGGAGCGATCGTAGAAGAGGTGCGCGTCGTCGTCGCTCGATGTCGTGTTCCCGAGCCAGTCGTACCGGATGACCTGCTCGAGAGCCCGGGAGGTCGCGCTCGAGTGCGGGTTCGGGCGGGCGAAGCGGGGATCGGTCTGCGCCCCGGTGTCTTCGGCGAAGAAGGGGCTCGTCCATGGGTCGGAGCCGCCGGGGTAGACGTAGTCGATCCGCGTGGCGCGGTAGAGATCGTCATAGCCGAGCTTGCGCGACACCGGCTGCGCGCCCGCCGGCCACTCCGCCGGATTGCGCCAGTCGTCAATCTCGACGGGGTTGTCGACCGCGTCGTATGCATAGTCGACATCCTCCAGGAGGAGTTGGAGCGTCGGGGGCGAGCCCGCCGACTCCGGCGAGTACGTCGCCGTCGGCGTCGACCAGAGTGCGGGCGGCCCGCGGTACGTCTGGACGCTGGACAGGCGGCGCCGCTGATCGTAGGCGAAGGCGCTCGCCGTCCTCGCCGCGTCCCCGTAGACCATGGTGCTCACGAGACCGTCGGCGTCCCGTGCGACGGACCGGACCAGGGGTCCGTAGCTCGAATCGACGCTTTGCACCGTACCGCGGGTCGCCGAGTAGTGCGTCGTCACGACGCTCTCCCCCCCCGCCCCGAGCACGGCCGGGTCGGTGGCGCCGGTGGAGGTGGTCACCGGACGGTCGGCGCCGTCGTACGTGGTCGCCTTGGTGTTCCAGGTTGGCACATAACGACTCGACAGGTAGTCGCTCGGCCCCTGGGGGCTCGCGACCTGCCGCCCGATGCACGTCACCCGGCCGCGTCCATCGTATCCGGTGATCGTATTCGCGCCTCGGTCCGAGACGGCGACGAGACGGCCGTTGAGGAGCGACGGGTCGATCGCGCAGCCGGCGGGGACGGCGGAGGGAAGCTGATCGTACAAGTAGAACGCCTCGGTCTTGTCTCCCGAGGGAAGGCCGTTCACGAGCGTGGGAGCCGAGTACGGCTGCTGGGCCGGGGGCGGCTGGCAGGGCGAGAAGTCTTCCGCGACAATGCGCCCGCCGGCGTCGTACCAGTAGTTGGCGCCGCAGCCGCGGGCGTCGCTCGTGCCCACCAGGTCGCCGCTGGCGTCGTAGACGTAGCGCCAGGCCTTCAAGGTCGGCGGGGGAGAATAGGATGTCGCCGAGGGAGCCGGCGGCGGCACGTAGCCCGTCGACGTGTCCGGGTCGACGTTGAGCACCATGCGACCGAGCGAGTCGTAGCGGAGCCAGCGCACCACATCGGCCGATCCCGCGCGCGAGCGCGTGATCACGACGGGCTCTCCGGTCGGCAGGTACTGCGTCTTCACGTCGTGAGTTTCGAGCGCGCCCCCGTTGTGGACCCGCTCGGTGACGACTGTGGTCCGCCCGTGCCCGTCACGAGCCATGGTCGCTGGCGTGCCCGCGTGCTGGCCTCCCGGCTCGAGGTCGGCAGCGTCCCAGTGGTCCTCCGAGAGCGCGTGGTAGACGGTGGCGAGCGTCTGCGCGCCGTCGAGGCCATAGGTCTGCGTCGGTCGCCCGAAGGCGTCGTACCTCCGCTCGGAGTAGCTCGCCGGCGGCGCGAAGGGGATGGACGGAGGGATTGCCTGGGAGAACCAGGGCTCGTACGCCCGCGCCACGGCGCCCTTGGCGTCGTACCGCACGGCCCCGTGAACGATCCACGGGGCGGGGTCGCCTGCATCGGCCTGCTCGGCCGTCCCGATCGTGCGGCCGAACCCGTCGACGGCCGCCGCGGACTGGCGATAGAGCGACGTGCTGGCATCGGGACCGACCTGCACGTTCGTGATGATCGCCGTGTACGGCGTCTGGGTCGGGTCCGACGGAAGCACGTACTGAAACGTCATCGACGGCACGGATGACGCGCGGCCGACGCTCGCCGGGTCGGGCTTCGACAGCGACGTGATGCGCCCGAAGCCGTCGTAGATCGCGGTGGTGAGCTCGCCGTGCAGATCGACGACCGACTTCACCAGGCCGAAGGCTCGGTCGTAGTCCGCGACGGTGGTGCTGAGGGGAACGTTCCCGCACCCGCTGGCCAGCAGGCCGGGACCGACATACGCGGTCTCGCTCAACGGCAGCTCCTCGTACGAGGCGTCGGGGATGACGCTGCGGCAGTGACCGTTGGCTGTCGACTCCTGAATCAGGACGCCGAGACGGTCGTACTTGCGTGCGTCGACGAGAATCGGCCCGTCGGTCGTCGTCGCAGTCGCGAGGGTGGGGGCGAGCGTCGTGTTGGTGCCCGAGGGGGGGTTGGGAGCGAAGAAGCGGTCGAGAGGCAGGGCGCCGGTCATGTCGGCGTTGGTCTGCACCGGGTTGCCGCCGACGTCGTACTGGAAATGCAGGTGGTCGCGCGGCGCCGCGTAGGCCGAGCCCACGACGTAGCTCTCGGCCGTCCGCCACATCCAACCGGTGGGATCGCCGCCCGGTGCGCCTGGCAGGAGACCCGGCGTCGTGTGCTTCGTGATGCTCTCGTCGGCGGCCGAGCAATCGACGCAGCCCGCGTCGATGGCGTCGGTGGCGTTGCCGAACGGATCCACCAGCGCCCCGTGGTGGAGGTGAGCGCGCCCCGCGCTCGCCCGCAGGGTCAGAGCGGCGGGAGCGACCGGCGAGGGACTCTCCGGGCTGACCGTGCCCAGCGCCGTCTCCCGCTCGACGTCGGCCAGGCTGACGCTCCCCGCCGCGGGAGCGAACGGCCCCGTGTCATAGAGGTACGTATCGCCTGCCGACTCGAACGCGACTCGCACCTCGCGTCCGTCCTGCCCCGCGTACAGCTTGCGGAGGCGGTACGTCGTGTGGCTCGACGCCAGGTACGTGCCGCTGTCGTCGAGCGTCTCGGTCGTGAGCGGCAGCCCCTTGAGCGCCTCGCGCGGGTTGTCCTCCCAGCGGCCCTGCGGGGTGCACGGATCCGTAGCCAGGCTCTCGTCGTTCACGCAGTCGCCGAGCAGGAACGTCGAGACCGTCGTCGAGCTGGGGCTGTTCGCGTCGCCGACCTTGCGCGCGCGCGTCGTCCGGAAGCCGCGGAACTCGCGCTGCCGCCCGTCGTAGACCGCGTCTCGGTACGAGTACTGCGTGACGTAGCTTCCCGCCGGCAGGCCCACGACGTCGAGGTGGTCGCTCTCGGTGACCTGCGTGACCACCTGGACGGGCACCGGGGAAACGTCCGACCAGGGCTTGCTCGCCGCCGTGTCGGCGAGCATGAACTGGGTGGATGTGCCGTACTGGACGTCGGTCGTTTTGCCGAGGCCATTCGAGACGTGGGTCAGGGTCCACGGGCGGGCGCCGCCGCTGAGGTCGAGATATTTGTAGGCGTAGCCGTCGCCGTAGAGGAGGTCACGCGTCCCCGAACCATTGACGTCCACCAGGCGCATGCGGTCGACCGAAGGAATGCGAGGCGGAGCGCTTCGGATGACGTGGGGCGGCGTCCATCCACCTCCGTCCACGTTCAGCCAGATGTAGACCGCGTCGAACTCGACCTTCACCAGATCGTCCAGGCCGTCGCCGTTGACGTCGTCGAGCAGCAGCGACTGCGTCGAATCGACTACCCCGAACTGGGGGCTGGTCGCCATGACCAGGTCCTGATCCTGTGCGAAGGTCCCGGCCGGACACGCGGAGGGATCGCCCGTTCCCCAGTAGCCGTTTCCACGCCCGGGCCAGTAGCGCACCTCGCCGTCGCGCACGCGCACGATGTCGGGAAGGCCGTCGCCGTTCATGTCGCCGATCTTGACGTCGGTGTCGCTCAACAAGGCGGGCGACGCGCTCCAGGGTTCGCGCAGCGTGATG
>PLYU01000341.1 GCA_003153495.1 Myxococcales bacterium | reverse complement strand
GGCACGTGCATCGACGTGAGCGTCCAGTTGACCTTGCCGTCGGTGAACGTCTCGCCGGAGCTGGCCTCGACGCCGTAGAACGCGACGATGTCGCCGGCCTCGGCGGACGGGACTTCCTCGCGGTCCTCGGAGTGCATCCGGAACATGCGAGGTACCCGCACCTTCCTCATCTCGTTGCTCACGTTGTAGATGGTGTCGCCGGCCGCGACCGTGCCCTGGTAGACGCGGAAGTAGGTGAGCTGCCCGAATTTGTCCTGCTGCAGCTTGAACGCCAGGCCTACGAACGGCTTGCTCGGGTCGGACTCGACGACGACCTTCTCTTCCCCCTTGCTCTGATCGTGCGCCTCGTTGACGACCTCCGTCGGACGCGGGAGATAGTGCACGACCCCGTCGAGCAAGAGCTGGACGCCCTTGTTCTTGATCGCCGACCCGCACATCACCGGCGTCATCTTGAGGGCGAGCGTCGCGCGACGGATCGCGGCGCGGAGGTCGTCTACCGAGATGGGCTCCTCGTTGATGAATTTTTCGGCGAGGGCCTCGTCGACGTCGGCGACGTCGTGGATGATCTTCTCGCGCGCCGCAGCCGTGGCCTTCACGTACTCGGGGGGGACCTCTTCCTCGCGAACGACCTCACCGTCCTGGCCGTCGAAGAAGAACGCCTTGCCGATGATCGGGTCGATGATCCCCGTGAAGGCCGACTCGGCGCCCATCGGGACCTGGATCTTGACCGGGTGGTGCCCGAGCTTCTCCTTGAGCATGTCCGACACGCGCTCGTAGTTGGCGCCCGGATTGTCCATCTTGTTGACGAACGCGATGCGCGGCACGCTGTAACGCTTCATCTGCCTGTCGACGGTGATCGACTGGCTCTGCACGCCCTTGCCCGAGTCGAGCACGAGAATCGCGCCGTCGAGCACTCGCAACGCCCGCTCGACCTCGATGGTGAAGTCCACGTGACCGGGCGTGTCGATGATGTTGACGTTGTGGGGCTGGAACTGCCCCTGCGAGCCGTTCCAGACGCAATAGGTCGCGGCGGACTGGATCGTGATGCCCTTCTCGCGCTCCAGATCNNCGCCGTCCTTGCCGCGCACCTCGTGGATCTTGTGAATTCGACCCGTGTAGAACAGGATCCGCTCGGTGAGCGTCGTCTTGCCGGAGTCGATGTGCGCCGAGATGCCGATGTTGCGGATGCGGTCGAGGGGGATGCGAGCGGCCAAGGGATTCTCTCTACTGCTGGCGGATGGGGAGGGCTGGATGGTTCAAAAAGCCGACGTGCTGTTACCACGTCGGGGGGTTTTGTCGAAGGGCTCTCTCCTCCGGGGCTCGCATGTCCGTTCTCCCTCGCCTACGTGCCTGCCACGGCATCCGGCATCCGCCCGACACCCGCCCCTTCCCCGCCGTGGCCCGGCCGTGGATCGCTCTGCTCTGTGACGTGCAGCCGATCGCCCACGGCGAGCGTCAAGACGTCCACCGGCGGAGCGCCGACGAGCAGCCGCCCGGGGCGCCCGATCTCCGGGCCGCGGAGCTGAAGGTCGATCGCCGCGCGGCGCCCGACCGCGCGGACGACGTGGAGCGCCGAGAGGCCATCGGCCTCGACGAGCTCCTCGTGCCCGAGGATCCCGCGTGACGAGAGCTCGATCTCTCCCGGGCCGAGTTCGCGGAATCGCAGCTCCTCGAGGGCGCCCTCGATGGCCTTGCCGAGCAGCCGGTGCGGGTGCGCGTGGATGGGCGTCGCCGCCCCGGGATCGCGGGCGATGGCCACGAGCGCCCATCCGCTCCTGCCCTCCCAGTACGTGATCCACCGGCAGCCTTCTCCGTGAGGTAGCGGGCTGTCGCGGATGGGAATGAGCTCACCGATGGTCGGATGGAGCTGAACGATCACGCGGCGCAGGAACGCGTCCGCGAACGGGCCCTCGCGCTCCTTCCGGTCGAGAAGCAGCCGGGCCTCGCCGAGGGACAGCGGAGCGCCGCTCTCGAAACGACGCAGCAGCAGCGCCTCCTGCACCTCGCCACGGTTCCCCGCGCGGTAAGCGGTCCAGCCGATCGCCAGGGCGACTCCGCCGATCAGAGCGGTGGTCGCATGAGACCCCCGCTCCTCGGCCACCACCATGCCGAGGGTGACCGTCGCCATCCACACCGAGGCGCCACCGCCCACCAGGAGGGCCCGTGGGCTCGAGGACAGCAGCCGTCCGAGCGCGAGGTGAAGCCCCATCCCTGCGGACACGGTGGCCATGCATAGATCCACGAGCAGCCGGTCGGTGGCCAGCACGGCGCCGTACGTGGGATTGTGGCCGATCACGCGATCTCCCACGGCGCGAGCTACGGCGAGCGCCACGTAGCCGAGCAAGAAGCCCGGCAGCGTGTCGAGGATGCTCTTCTGGACGCTGACCGGCCCTGCCTCGCGGCGCAGCAGCGAGAGCACGACGAGCGCCGGCGCCAGCAGCAGCACGCGGGCCGACTTCGACGCCGCCGCCATGACGCCTCCAGCGCCCCCCATCTGCGCTCCCACGGCGATCGCCGACGAGAGGTCGTTCACGGCGAGGCCGCTCCAGAGCCCGGCGAACGACGGATCGAGACCGACCGCCATCGCGATGGGCCGGAAGACGAGCAGCGCGGCGGTGCTGAACAGCGAGATCACGGCGATGGCCGTCGCCTGCTCCTCGCGGTGCGCGCGCGCCACCGGCGCGACCGCGTTCACCGCGGAGGCGCCGCAGATCATGGTCCCCGCCGCGAGGAGGTCCGCCATCGGGCGCCGCACGCCCGCCGCGGCGCCGAGCCCGTGCGCGATGAAGAACGTGCTCGGGAGCGCGGCGGCCGCCACGCTGGCGATGAGGAGCACCTCTCCGCGATCGAAGAAGCTCGTTTGCACCTTGAGGCCCATCAGGATGATGGCGAGGCGGAGCACCCACTTGCCGGTGAACCGGAGCCCGGGGGCGTAGTCGTCGGGCTCACGATCCGCGCTGGGCAGGGCGAGCCCGATCAAGTGACGCAGAGGCGTGTTCAGGACGACCGCGCCGAGCACCAGCGAGACGAGCACCTCCGACAGGAACGGCGTGGGCGGAAGCGCCCGCGTCAGCGCGAGGGCCGCCGCTCCCACCGCGACGGCGAGGCCGAGGCCCCGGAGGTCCGGACGGGAGGGGAGCCACTGGGGAAGTCGCATCCGGCGTCTCTGGCGTCGAGTATACGCAGGTTGCCAATTGTACCCGCGCCGGGAAAGGACTGGCATACTCGACTCGAGCGCGCATGCGACAGCTCTCGTGGACGGGCATCGGGCTGCTGCTCTGCGGATGCGTGAGCGCGACGAGCGTCATCCGGAGCCGGTTCGCCACCGAGCAGAGCTGCCCCGAGGACCAGGTGGTCGTCGAGGAAGGGGACAGCACCCATTACCGGGCCCGCGGGTGCGACAAGGAGACGACCTACGTCTGCAGCGCGATGGCGGCCTTCAAGGGCGGGGTTCAATGCGTCCAGCAAGGGCTCCCCAGTCCGCCCGGGTATCGCGAGCCCGAGCGCCCGGTGTTCCCCCCGCCCGACCCGAGGGTTCTTCGGTGACGTGAAGGCCGATCCCGCTCGCGGCCGAGGCGTCGCAAAGGCGCCCGCGATTCCGCTCGATGACGTCCCCCATCGGGTGGGAAAGATAGCATCGAGGGAGGAGCGCCGGCATCGCCCCAGCGCCTCCGAAGTCATGGTCTGGCACAGGTCGGCACGCCCTTCCCCGCGCGGGAGCAGCAGGTTCGTCAGCGGCGCGATGGCCAGACGCTTGCAACCCGACGTGCGGTGACGTCCGCTTGTCGTGCGCTTTCTCTCGGGGCCGTCCTCGCACTGTGCGGCCATCTCACGTCGGGCTGCGGAGGCACCGTCAGCCGGAGCGGCCCCACCGACGCGGGCGCAGACGCCGACTCCAGGGCCTGCCCAATCTCCGCCTCCAGCTACGACCAGTCCTGCACGGTCGACACGGACTGCACGGAGGTGACGTCCGCTGACTACTGCGCCGCGGGTTGCCTCTGCGCCGGCGGGTCGGCCATCAACGTGGGGGCCCTGGCACGGTTCAACGAGGACATCTCCGGGACGCCGCTCGGGTCGGGCGCGCTTGGGCCTGCTTGCCAGTGTGGACGCTCGGCCGGGCCATGCTGCCGGGCCCGCAAGTGCACCACAGAGTGCTTCCTGGCGACCGACACCCTCCCTGCCTGTGCGAGCGCAGGGGGCACGTGCAACCCGAGCACGTTCGGGGCCTGCTACCGCGCGGGGCCGGCCAACTCGTGCGCCTACTCCGACGAGACGTGCTGTCTCAACTAGCTCTCCACGCCAACCACGAAGCAGAGGAGTCGGTACACGAGCGCCGCCGAGCGTTGCTGGATGCCCGAGCCGCGCGATACGGTTCGGGGATGGGCTCGACATCCTCTGCCTCTCTCATCGCGCTGGTCGCGCTCGCGACCCTCGCCGCGTGCAGCTCGGGCGGTGGCACGGCGGCCGGATCCGGGTTGTCAGGCAGCTCATCGGGCGCCTCGTCGGGTAGCTCGTCCACTGGCTCGTCCACCGGCTCGTCCACCGGCTCGGCCAGCGGAGGAGGCTCGCCCGACGGGAGCACGACGACGCCGACGAACCCGCAATCCGGCCCTCCCGCCGGCAACCCCGACGGCCACGAGCCCATCCCCGCGGCGGCGCAGGCCGAAGACGTCTCGTCGCCCACGACCGTCGTCGGGACGGGCACCCCCGCGAGCTGCACCGGCGACGCGTTCGTGGCCGCCGTCGCCAAGGGGGGCGTCATCACCTTCGACTGCGGCCCCGATCCGGCGACGATCGTCCTGACCTCGACGGCCAAGGTATTCAACGACAAGGGAACGAAGCTCGTCATCGACGGCGGCAACAAGGTGACGCTGAGCGGCGGCGGGACGACCCGCATCCTCTACATGGCCACGTGCGACAAGGCGCAGGTCTACCCGCCGGGGCCGCCGGGCGGCGACTGCAACACCAACCCGGGCGTCCAGCTCGTCGTGCAGAACATCACCTTCGTCGACGGCAGCGCGGTGAACGTCCCCGAGGGCACGAACAACGACGGCGGCGGCGGCGCGATCCACGCGCAGGGCGGCAGCCTCAAGGTCTATAATTCGCGCTTCTTCAATAACCTGTGCGCCCCCCTCGGCTCGGATGTCGGAGGCGGGGCGATCCGCAAGCTCGACTACCTCGTCGCGCCCGGCGCCGGCCCGGCCCGTCCGGTGTGGATCGTCAAGAGCACGTTCGGCGGGACCGGTCTCGGCAACTCGTGCGCGAACGGCGGGGCGCTCAGCAGCATCGGCGTCTCGTGGAACATCATCAACAGCCTGTTCTCCGGGAACACCGCGGTCGGCCACGGGGCCAACTCCGGGCAGGGGGGCAACGGCGGCGCGATCTACAACGACGGCAACGAGATCGTGCTCGACGTCGCCGGCAGCCGGATCGACGGCAACACGGCGAACGAGGGCGGCAGCGCGATCTTCTTCGTGAGCAACGACAAGAGCGGCTCGATCACGATCAAGGACTCGCTCACGCAGAACAACCCGCGCGGCACGTTCGAGACCCCAAATCTGCCGGGCTTCTACGTCATCGCGAAGCAGCCGGCCACGATCGTCAGCTCCCAGATCCTGCGCTGAGCGCGTCGGTGAGTCACGCCGGTCCCGCCTGGACCCGCCGCCGTCGCCCGAAGAGGATGCCGCGACGATCGCGCGCCTGCCGAGTTCGCTATGTGGGCGGGTCGCTGTCGCGGCCCGGCGCACGGAGGCCGTGCTGCTCAATGAGGCGGTAGAGGTATTGCCTGGAGATACCCATGCTCGCCGCGGCTTGGGTCATGTTCCCCCGCGCCGCCGCGATCTTGGCCTTGAGGTACCGCCGTTCGAACGACGCCACGACGAGCTCGCGGGCGGCCTTCAGGGGCAGGTCGAGCCCCTCGAGCTTTCGGGGCTCTTCGCCCTCTGCATCCTTCCCCGCAGGCGTAAGAGAAGAAAAGATGCTTGCGATCTCCTCGGGGAAGAGTAGGAAACGCGCGACGACGTTCCGGAGTTCGCGCACGTTGCCCGGCCAGTCGTAGGACTTGAGCAGCTCGATCGTCCCCTTCGGCATGTCTTCGCGGCGCCGCTCGGAGCCGAGCTCTTGCAGCAAGTGGTCGACGAGGACGGCGATGTCTTCGCGCCGCTCCCGAAGGGGCGGGACGCGGACCTCGGACACGGCGAGCCTGTAATAAAGGTCCTGGCGGAACGAGCCCACCTTGACGAGGGCGCGTAGGTCCCGGTGCGTCGCCGCAACCACCCGGACGTCCACGCAGCGCACCTGCATCTCCCCGAGGCGCCGCACCTCGCGCCGCTCGAGGACCCGGAGGAGCTTCGGCTGCAGCTCGATCGGCAGGTCCCCGACCTCGTCGATGAGAAGCGTGCCCTCGTGCGCGGCCTCGAAGACGCCCTGCCGCGTGGAGATCGCGCCGGTGAACGCGCCGCGCACGTGGCCGAAGAGCTCCCCCTCGATCAGGCCATGGCTCACTGCGCCGCAGTCGAAGACTACGAACGGCTTGCCGGCCCGCGTCCCTTCGGCGTGGAGCGCCCGCGCGATGAGCTCCTTTCCCGTCCCCGATTCGCCCACGACGAGCACCGTCTGGTCGTCCGCGGCGAGGCGCTGGAGCCGGGCGAGCAGGGCCCGCATGGGGACGCTCGCCCCGAGGACGTCGCCGAAGCGGACGGCGCGGCCGAGCGGAACCATTTGTCGCTCCCCCGTCGTCAGCACCTGCGCGCGACACCCCCCGAAGCCGAGCAGGGACCCGGCCGGGCAGTAGCCGTCGAGGACGCGCGCGCTGTCGATGTAGAGGCCATTCTTGCTCCCCAGGTCGCGTACGCGGACGCCCTGCTCCGTCAGCCGGACACCGAAATGACGACGCGAGACGCCCGGATCGGTCACGGCGAGGTCCACGCCTGGGTCGCTCCCTACGACCCGCTCGTCGATCCCAAGATCGAGGGACTGCAGGGACCCTGACGCCTCCCGCACGTCGAGCCGGGCGCTCGAGATCTCGACCGATCCTGCGCTCACCAGCGTGCGGGTGAGCTCGTCGCTCAAAACGTCACCTCGAGGCCGACCGCGCCCGGCCTCGAGGAGAGGCGCGTCGGCCCGTGCACGTTCTCCATCACAACGAAGATCTCGCCGTGGCAGGTGACGAGGTCCTGCGGCGCGATTACGTTCGGGTGCTTCAAACTTCCTCGACTACACGTCGCCCTGAGGGAGACGGCCCACCGCAAGCACGGCTCACACGGCCGCAGAGACGGCGTCCGGTTCAATTGCGCGTGCCCGACGACGAGACCGGGAACTGGGCGCCGATGCTGCCGCCGCTCGACATGCGAACTCCTCCGCTCTGAAAGGCGCTGGGGGCACGTGCCTGTGCGCCAAGGGAATAGACGTCGGCGAGGTGCGACCGCGGTGCAGCAAAAGGGCCGCTGTCGCGCGCGCAAGTACCCGCCCGCGATTTATCCAGCCGGGGCAGAAGGCTTCGGCTCCGCGCGGACGGATCGTCTCGGTGCGCGGATGCGAGACCATCGTCGCAGGCAGCACGGACATCGCGGCAGCCAGCGACCGAGCGAGTGCATGACGGCGATGCGGAAGGTGACGAGGAAGGTCTCGAGGTGCTCGCGCACGATGCC
The DNA here is from genome assembly GCA_003153495.1 of Myxococcales bacterium. Taxonomy (GTDB): domain Bacteria; phylum Myxococcota_A; class Polyangia; order Polyangiales; family Polyangiaceae; genus Palsa-1150. Next base: position 1,587 of record PLYU01000341.1, on the reverse strand, counting down.
GAAGAGCACAGTCTCGGTCGGGCGGCGCGGGCGATAGGCAGGGGCGAGGGCGGACACGGCCCCGGAGGACAGATCCAGGGCCGTGCCGGAGAGCTGCCAGGATTTCGCTCGGTTGACGAGCACGCCGCCGTCCGCGACAGGCACGCGCGTGGCCGTGGACGGGGTGCGCTGGCTCGCTCCGCGGACCCGGGGACGCGGTCCGGACCGCCGCGGAAGCGATCCTCACGAGTGAGCATGCGCAGCGAGCGCCTCTTGTCGTCTCCCGCAGTCGCGCGGATCGACTCCTGACCCGTGGGGAACAGCTCCCAGGGTCCGCGCTCTTCTTCCGCGCTCGTGCGGATCGTTTCCTCACCCGCGAGGAGGCGTACCGCACTCGCGAGCAAGTGATCCGCGGTCGAGAGGATGCGCTCCGCACGCCCGAGCTCGTCACACGCGGTCGCGCGGGAACGATCCGCGCGTCTGCGGATCGCTACAGCGCTCGCGCGGATCGCAACTGCACTCGTCGGCAACTGTTCCGGACTCGTGCGGATCGATTCCGCGCGCCCGAGCTGGTGATCCTCACGCCCGAACTACGGGAGATGTCGCGCGCTTACGAAAAGCGCACCCCTTCGTGAAGAAAAATCGCCCGTGCCCTGCGGAAAAGCACTCGCTCGGGATCTTACCTCATTGAAGGCCCGACGCGGCGCACGGTGCTCCGCCGAGAGCCTTCATGACCAGTCACCAATCCAAGGAATGAATCCATGAGCCCCACCACCGACAAGAGCAAGATGTCCCATCGAAAGAGCTGGCGCGCGATCTCGCGCAGGAGGTCTTCGCGCTGTAGGCGCTCGATCCCGACAGGTCCAACTGGAACCCCGAGACGCACCCGGACCTGGCCGGCTACCTCATCGGAGAGGTGGACGGCGCGCTCGCGCGCCAGGGTAGCCTCACAGAGGCTTCCCGCGTTCTTCGTTCTTGGGGAGGACGGAGGGGTTTCGTGGCATCCACGGCGTGCGCCTCGCCGTCGGCACCGCTACGCTTGTCCGGTGAGCTCCGGGCGCGCGAGAAGGCCGCTCCGCGATCAAGAGATCAGCGTCCTCCGCGCTTGGGGGGCCCAGCCTTCTTGCCTGAAACGTTCAGCGCCACGGCCGCGCGGATGAGCGCCTTCAGGGCAGGCGCGTCGATCTCCTCGCCCTCGTGGATGTCGATGGCTCGTCGCACGTTCCCATCGAGGCTGGAGTTGAAGAGGCGGGAGGGGTCCTTCAGGGAGGCGCCCCTGGCGAACGTCATCTTCACGACCTTCTTGTATGTCTCGCCGGTGCAGACGATCCCGGCGTGCGACCAGACCGGGGTCCCCATCCACTTCCACTCCTCGAGGATGTCGGGGTCCGCCTCCTTGACCAGAGCGCGGATCCAGCCGAGCGTCTCGCCGCGCCAGTCGCCGAGCTCGGCGATTCTCTCGCTGATCAGCTGAGACGCAGACTCGCATTCTTGCTTGGTCCCGGAGCGTTTCATCGTCGCCTCGTCGGAATGATTCGCACATATCCCATCTGGAGGCTGGAAGGAATGCCGGAGCTACCCGGGCTTCAGCGGCGCGCTTACCGTGAT
>PLYU01000261.1 GCA_003153495.1 Myxococcales bacterium | reverse complement strand
CGACGCCGCGCAGCTCGCGCTCGACGTGCACGAGGCGATCTCCGGGTTCGACGAGGACTCGCCCGCGCCGGTGACCGTCGCGATCGGGATCGTGCGCGGCATCGCGAGCGGCACGCGCGACCCGCTGGGGCACCTCATCCGCTACTCGCTGCACGATCCCGCGGCCTACCTGGCGGACGTGCTCGGGCGCGCCGCGCCCGTGGGCCGCACGTGGGTCGCCGGCGGGGTGTACCGGCTGGTGCGCAGGGAGTTCCGCTGGGGCGACGCGCCGAGCCTGCAGCTGCAGCCCGAGGCGCCGCCCGACGTCCCCCCCACGATGCTCGTCTACGCCCTCGAGCGGCGCCTCTCGCGCGAGGAGCGCCAGGCCGACGTCGAGGGCGGCGCGAGCGATCTGGTCGGACGCGACGCCGAGAAGGCGGACCTGAACGCCGCCTTCCACGAGGCGGTGAGCGCCGACGCCGGGCTGGGCTCCTTCGCGTGCCGCGCGGTCGTCGGCGAGATGGGGATCGGCAAGACCGCGCTGGTCTCGTCGTTCCTGGCGGAGCTGCCGCCGAACGCGCGCGTCCTGGCCGTCGAGTGCACGCCCGTGACCATGGAGGTCCCGTACGCCGCGATCGCCGATCTGGTGCGCGTGGCGATGGGGATGACCGGAGACGAGCCCTTCGCGCAGGTCGCTACCCTCATCGCGCAGGCGGGGGGCGGGGCCGCGGCGGGGGACGCGTCCAGCCCGATGGTCGCGCGCCTGGCGGAGCTGGCGACCAACCGTCAGATGGGCGGCGACGAGGACGAGGACGCTCACGCGCGCCGAAAGACGATCGTCGCGGGCGTGCGCAACCTCCTCGCGGCCCTCGCGCTCGCGCAGCCGCTGGTGCTCGTCGTCGAGGGGATGCACTGGGGAGACCGGGCGAGCCTGGACGTCATCGCGGAGATCACGCACGCGAGCGATCCGCTGCCGATCTTCGCGCTGCTGGTGACCCGGCCCGAGGACCGCGTGTCGCACGTGCTCGAGGGCGTGGTGCGCACCGAGCTCCGCGGCCTCACGGCGGACCAGCAGGTCCGGCTCGTCGAGACGCGCCTCGACGTGCGCGACGGCGCGCGGCAGGTGTGCGCGGACCTCTTGCCTCGAGTGGGGGGCAACCCCTTCTTCCTGCTCGAGATGATCGACGCGCTGCTCGAGCGCGGGGCCCTGGAGATCCACGAGGTCGAGGGGACCGGAGGCCAGCGCACGACGACGCTCGAGCGGACGGCGCGCACGGACGCGGGGTTCCAGGCGCTCCCGTCGACGCTCGAGCAGCTGCTCGGCGATCGCATCCGCGAGCTGCCCGCCGAGGAGCACGCGGTGGTCGACTGGCTCGCAATCGCCGGCGGTCCGCTTCCCCTCGCCGACCTGTCGAAGCTGGCGCGGCTGGGCGACGAGGAGGGTATCGTGCGCCTGTGCGCGCGGGGCGTCTGCGACCGGAAGGGCGATCTCGTCGACTTCCGCCACCCGCTCGCGCGCGACGTCGCCTACGCCGCCCTGCCCTCCGACGACCGGGTCTCGATGCACCGGCAGCTCGGCGAGCACCTCGCGGGGACGTCGCGCGCCCGCGGCCTGCCGGCCGCCGTCGTCGCCCGCCACTTCGCGCGCGGCGAGGACCACGGCCGCGCCGCCGACTTCTACCTCGAGGCGGCCGCGGCGGCGCGCGCCAGCCACCAGACGCCCCTCGCCATCCGGTACTACAAGCGCGCCCTGTCGCTCCTCGACGCGACCGACAAGCGCCGCCTCCAGGGGCACGAGGCCCTCGAGGCGATGTACCGCGTACTGGGGCGCCCGCGAGAGCGGCTGGCGCACCTCAAGGCGCTGCGTCGGGTCGTGCGGCGCATGGCGACACCGCGGGCCGTGTGCCTCGGGCTCTTGCGGACGGCCCGCTACGACTTCGACGAGGGGCACCTGGCGCGCGGGGTCATCGTGGCGCGGCAGGCCGCCGAGGTGGCGCACGAGTCGAAGGTCTCCGCGCTCGAGGTCGAGGCCGAGGCGCTCATCAGCGAATTCATGCGCGAGCTGGGGGACGTGCAGGGCGCGCTCGCCGCGTGCGACCGGGCGCTCGCGGCCTTCGGGCCGAGCGCCCACGGGGACGTACCGCCGCGGCTGCAGGCCGAGGTGCTGCGCTCGCGCGGCATCCTCCTGCGCCGCGTGGGGCGCGTGCGGGAGGCCGTGGACGGGTACGTCGACGCGATCGCCATCGTGAAGAAGTGCGGCGCGCGCCGGCTCGAGGCGCGGGTGAAGAACGCGCTGGCGTACGCGATGATCATCCAGGGACGTTACGAGGACGGGATCGCCCTGGCGCTCGAGTCGATCCAGATCGACCTGTCGATGGGCGGGCGCTTCCAGGTCGCCAAGACGCTGACCAACATCGGGCAGGCGTACTTCCGGCTGGGGGACGTGGCCCGCGGCCTGGCGTACCTGAAGCGGGCGCGCGAGGCGCACCGCCGCTACGGCGACCAGAGCGGCTGGGCGGAGACGCTGCTGGTCAGCGCGATGGTGGCGACGGAGCTCGGGGACTACGACGGCGCGGAGGCGTTCCTGAACGAGGCCAGCGCGCTGACTCTGGCGAGCGGCAACGCCTACGACAAGACCCACGAGAGCGTCGCCAGGGCGATGCTCGCCCGGGCCCGGCGCGAGCCCCGCCAGGCCGTCCAGCACGCGCTGGAGGCGAGAAGGGACGCCGAGAACATGGCGCTGGTGGCCTTCCACTTCTACGCGATGGCCATCGAGGCGGCCGCGCGCCTGGACCTGGGCGAGATGCACGCGGCGACGCTCGGGGCGACGACGGCGCTCGGAGCGGTCGAGAACCTGCAAGGGTGCGAGTACGGCCTCGAGGTCAGGTCGCTCTGCGCGGACGCCCTCAAGCGAGCCGGCTCGCCGCAGGCGCCCCAGGCGCACCAGCGAGCGGTCGACTATGCCGAGGCGCTCGCCCGTACGATCCGCGACCCGCGCCTGCGGCGGCTGTTCCCAGGGCGCCCCATGAACGCAGCGCTCTTCGAGACGACCCCGCTCCCCTCGCAAGAGACGCGGTCCCCCTGAGTCACTCCACCCGCAGTCACCCCGAGAACGAATGACAAGTGCCCCGACGACCGGCCGACCTCGCATCGCGATGATCCTCTCGGGGGGGGGAGCGCGCGGCGCGTACGAGGTGGGCGTGCTCTGGTACATCTTCGACGATCTGACGCGCCTGCTGGGCGCCCCGCCGCGCATCGACATCCTCTGCGGGACGAGCGTCGGCGCGATCAACGCCTGCTACCTCGCCGCCCACCTCGGGGATCCCGTGCTCGGCCTTCGCCGGCTCGTGCACCTCTGGACGGAGCTCGAGCTGACGCGCGTGCTCGGTTTCGGCGTGCGTCAGGTGCTGACCTTGCCCCGGGTGGTGCTCGGCGGCGGCGAGGGCTCGGGGCTGTTCGACGTCCGGCCGATGGCCGACCTGGTCACGCGGGAGATCAGCTGGCGCGCGGTGTCGCGCGTGCTGCGGCGCGACATGCTGCGGGCGCTCACCGTCTCGTGCACGGAGGTGGCTACCGGGCGGACGATGGTGTTCATGCAGGTGTCGCCGCACCTGACGATCCCGACGACGGCCCCCCCGCGGACGGTGTTCCGCGCGGGCCGCATCGGCCCGCACCACGCGCTCGCGAGCGCGGCGATCCCCCTGCTCTTCCCTCCCGTGCGCATCGAGGACGAGCTGTACCTGGACGGAGGCCTGCGGCAGAACACGCCCATCGCGCCCGCGCTCCGGCTCGGCGCGACGCACATCTTCGCCATCGGCAGCTCGCGCGAGATCCAGGGCCGCGTCGTGCGCGAGGCGGGCCATCACCAGTCATCGCCGGCGCCCGGGGCTTCGTTTCTCCTCGGCAAGATCCTCAACGCGTTCCTGCTGGATCACGTCGACACCGACATCGAGCTGCTCACGCGCATCAACAACGTGCTGGTCGACGGCACGCAGGCGTACGGCCCGGAGTTCGCCGAGGCCCTCAGCGCCCAGGCCGCAGCGCGCGGCGCGCTCGAGTACCGCTACGTGAACTGCATGCGCGTGCGGCCGAGCGAGGACATCGGGCGGCTCGCCAACGACCACCTTAAACGCAGCCGGCTGCGCGGCGATCCGATCCTGACCAGGCGCCTGTTCAACCTGCTCGACCTCGGCGTCGAGAAGGAGGCCGACCTGGCCAGCTACCTCCTGTTCGACGGGCCGTTCTGCCGGCGCCTCATCGAGATGGGTCGGGCCGACGCCCAGGCTCGCAGGGACGACCTGCTGGCGTTCTTCCGCAGCGCACAGAGCGCCGACGGCGGCTCCCGCGAGGAGCCGGACGAGGGCGGCCACCACGAGCGCGAAGCGCTGACCTTCGGGACGTAACGTCATGGTTGGGGCGCTGCGCTGATGCCGGCCACCCGAGCCCGGCTCACGCGGGAGGCATCTGGGGGGTCCCTCGCTTCGCTCGGGATGACAAGCGGGGGGCTAGAACTCGTCGACCTCGCCCGCGCCTTCGCGCACCACCGTCGGGGGCGAGGTGGTCAGGTCGATGACGGTCGTCGGCACGAGGCCGCCCGCGCCGGCGTCCAGCACGAACGCCAGGCCCTTGAAGGCCGTGTCGATCTCGCGCGGATCGATGAGGGGGTCCTCTCCGGGGCGGGCGGCCGTCGAGGAGATGATGGGGCGGCCGAGCTCGCGCGCGATAGCCCGGGCGATCTCGCTGGCAGGGACGCGGATGCCGACCTGCTTGCGCTTCATCTGGACGAGCTTGGGCACCTCGCGCGTCGCCTGGAGGATGAAGGTGTACGGCCCGGGCAAGAACCGGCGGAGCACCCGGTAGACCTGGTTGTCCACGATGGCGTAGCGCGCGATGTCCGACAGGTCGGGGCAGACGAACGCGAGGGGGTGGGACCGCTCCATCCCCTTGATCTCGTACAGGCGATCGATGGCGTGCTTGTTGGTCAGGTCGCACCCGAGACCGTAGACGGTATCGGTCGGGTACGCGATGACCGCCCCGTCCAGGAGCGCCTCCACGGCGCGCCGGATCTTGCGGGGCTCCGGGTGGTCGGGGTTGACGGAGAGGAGCATCGCGCCGCGCCGCGGATAGCTCGGCCGGGCGCGCGCGTCACGCGCGATCGAGCCGTGGGCTGCTACGCTCGGCCCGGCATGGCATTTCTGGACGGTGAAGTCCCCCCCTCCTGGGTCGAAGGAGCGGCGTTCGTCTGGGGGTGCCTATGGGGGAGCTTCGTCAACGTCGCGGTCTACCGCGTGCCCCGGGGGATGAGCGTCGTGCACCCGGCGTCCCACTGCCCGGGCTGCGGCGCGGCGGTGAAGCCGTGGGACAACATCCCCGTGCTCTCCTGGCTGCTGCTGCGCGGGCGCGCGCGGTGCTGCGGCACGAGGCTGTCGCCCCGCTACCTCGTGGTCGAGCTCATCGGAGGGGTCGTCTCGCTGGGGATCGCGCAGCACGCTCTCCGCACGATGCCGGCCGGGGCGACGCTCCTGCACGGCGGCGCGGTATTCCTCGCGGACTTCGCGCTCTCGATGGCGCTCGTCACGGCGGCCTTCATCGACGTCGAGCACATGTACCTGCCCGACGTGGTCACCCTCGGCGGGACCCTGTTCGGCCTGGCGACGCCCGGGCTGCGGGACATGACCTGGAAGGACGCGCTGCTCGGGGCGGCGGTGGGCTACGTCGGCGTGTGGCTGCCCCTCATCGTCGGTTACAAGGCCCTGCGCGGCCGCCACGGGATGGGCCTGGGGGACGCGAAGCTCGTGATGCTGGCGGGCGCCTGGTTCGGCTGGCAGGGGGCGATGTTCGCGCTGTTCGCGGGGGCGGTGCAGGCGACGGTGGCGGCCGGGGTGCTGCTGCTGGCGCACGGGAGGATCGAGGAGCCGGAGGCGGTGCGCGCGGACAGGGCGGAGCTGCAGAAGGCGGCCGCCGGGGGGGACGTCGAGGCGCAGAAGGCGCTCGACGACGACCCGCTCGGGACGGAGCCGGAAGAGGGCTTCATGGCCGCGCGGCTGCCCTTCGGGCCGTTCCTGTGCCTGGCGATCATCGAGTGGATGATCGGGCGAGATCTGATCTACGGGCGTCTGCCGTGGCTGGAGTAGGACGACCCCCGCGCACGCCGCAGTGGCCGAGCCGCCTCTAGTGCCGGCAGTACAGATCCCGACATCCGCAAGCAGCTCGGCGCCGTGCTCGTGCAGGCGCGCCGGATGCCGGAGGCGGTAGCCCAGTATCGAGAAGCGCTCCGTCTCCGCCCCGGGTGGGCGCGCGTCGAGCGCACCCTGGCGGGGATCCTGGCGTCGAGCGTCGATCCCGCGGTGCGCAACGGCCCCGAGGCCGTGCGCCTCGGCGAGGCTGCGTGCTCGCACACGAGGAAGAACTTCGTGCCGTGCACCGACGCCCTCGCCGCGGCCTACGCGGAGGCCGGGCGCTTCGAGGACGCCGTGCGCACGGCCGAGAGGGCGGCCGTGCTCGCGCGCGAGCAGGGCGACGGGGCGCGCGCGACACGCATCGAGGGCAGACTCGAAGGGTACCGCGCAGGGCGCCCGTACCGGGAAGACGTCGTCCCGGGGGAGTGGGGCGCGGCGAAGACGCCAGCCGACGCAGCGTCAGCGCTTCTCGATCGGCACGTACTCCCGCATCGTCGGCCCCGTGTAGATCTGCCGCGGACGCGCGATCTTCGTCGCCGGGTCCTCGACCATCTCCTTCCAGTGGGCGATCCACCCCGGGAGCCGGCCGAGCGCGAAGAGCACCGTGAACATGTTCGTCGGGAAGCCCATCGCCCGGTAGATGATGCCCGAGTAGAAATCGACGTTCGGGTAGAGCTTGCGCTCGATGAAGTAGCTGTCGCGCAGCGCCGTCTCCTCCAGCGCCTTCGCGATGTCGAGCAGCGGATCTTTCTTGCCCAGCTTGCCCAGCACCTTGTCGGCGGCCGCCTTGATCAGCTTCGCGCGCGGGTCGAAGTTCTTGTACACGCGGTGGCCGAAGCCCATCAGCTTGAAGCCGCTGTTCTTCTCCTTGGCCATCGCGACGTACTTCTTCACGTCGCCGCCGCCGTCCTTGTCGATCGCCATCAGCATCTCGAGCACTTCCTGGTTGGCGCCGCCGTGCAGCGGGCCCCAGAGAGCGCAGATGCCGGCGCTGATCGACGCGAACAGGTTCGCCTTGCTCGAGCCGACCATCCGCACCGTGCTCGTCGAGCAGTTCTGCTCGTGGTCCGCGTGCAGGATCAGGAGCAGGTTCATCGCCTTCACCAGCTCCGGATCCATCTCGTATTCCTCGGCCGGCACCGAGAACATCATGTTGAGGAAGTTCTCGCAGTAAGACAGCGAGTTCTTCGGGTAGACGAACGGCTGCCCGATCGACTTCTTGTACGCGAAGGCCGCGATCGTCCGCACCTTCGACACGAGCCGGGCGATCGTGATGTCGCGCTGGTCGACGTTGTCCGGGTCGAGCGAGTCGGGGTAGTAGCTCGACAGCGCGGAGATCATCGCGCTCAGGATGGCCATCGGGTGCGCCGTGGCCGAGAAGCCCTCGAAAAAGTGCTTCATGTCCTCGTGCAGGAGAGAGTGGCGGGTGAGCTTGTCGCTCCACGCCTTCAGCTGCTGCTCGTCGGGCAGGTTCCCGTAGATGAGCAGGTACGCCGTCTCGACGAAGCTCGACTTCTCGGCGAGCTGCTCGATGGGGATGCCGCGGTAGCGCAGGATCCCTTTGTCCCCGTCGATGAACGTGATGGCGCTCTTGGTCGAGGCCGTGTTCATGAAGGCGGGGTCGAGCGTCACGTAGCCGGTCGCGGCCCGCAGGTTGCCGATATCGATCGCGCGCTCGCTCTCCGTCCCGACGATGACCGCCGCCTCGAGGCTCTCGGGTTTGCTTCCCCCCAGGGTGATATTGGCCTTCTCCGTCACGGAATCCTCCGCGCCCCTGGCGCGCGAGCACTATAGGGCCAAAACCGAGGTGGCGCAGTGCGCAAAATGACGCGCCCGCTCAGCCGCCGGGCATGCGCCACTTGAGCCGGCGCTCGTCGGCCTGCTCGAGGGCCAGACGGCGCTGCTCCCGTACCATCGCAGCGTAACTCTGCGGTACTCGCTGGTTCTTTCCCAGCGTGAGGAGCACCAGGAGGGCCGCCTCGGCGTCGTCGCTCGCGCGGTGAGCGTTCTCGAGGGCGATGCCCAGGCGCGCGGCCACGTCTCCCAGGGCCCGGGAGCGCTCGTTCTGCTGCAGCTCGCGCGCCCACACCAGCGGGTCGAGCCACTCGATGTCGCGCCCCAGGGCGGGCGGGAGCCCTTCGCCGGAGAGACCAGCCCGGGCGATCTCGCCCCGGAGGAAGGCGCGGTCGAAGGGCGCGTTGTACGCCGCCGGGATGCACCCCGCGAGCGCCGCGGCGACGTCGCGCGCGACCGTCTCGAACGCCGGAGCGTCCCTCACGTCGTCGTCCATGATCTTGTGGACGTCGCTCGCTTCCTTGGGAATCGGCCGGCCGGGGTTCACCAGCCAGTTGCGGCGCTCGACGACGACTCCGCGGCGAGCGATCGCGATGCCCACCTCGACGACGCGGTCGACCGACGCGTCGCGTCCGGTCGTCTCGACGTCGATCAGCGCGATCGGCAGGTCGATCCACGCGGCCTCCGCGCCGAGCTCCTCGACGAGCCCCTGGGCGACGGCGCGGAGCAGGTGCGCGATGCCCGGGTAATGTCGTCCGGTCGGGAAGCACCCGCAAGCCTCGGACGACGCCGCTCTCATCTCGGACGCGAGCCTACAGCACGCCGGCCCCGGAGGGTAACGGTCACCTCGGCGACGCGGGGGCCGCGATCTCGCTGTCGACCCATTCGTCCATGTCGATCTTCGCGTCGTACTCGCGGCCGTTGATGAAGATCGACGGCGTCCCCTTGACGCCGAGCGCGTCGGCCAGCTTCCTGTCCGCCTCGATCCGCGCGGTCGTGGCCGCGGAGCCCATGTCCCGGTGGAGGCGCTCCAGGTCGAGACCGATCGCCTTCGCGTACCCGTCCAGGTCGGCCGCCTCGAGGCGCCCGGCGCTCGCGAACAGCAGGCGGTGCATCTCCCAGAACTTCCCCTGCGACTGCGCTGCGATCGCGGCGCGCGCGGACACCTCGCCGTGCGGGTGCATCGAGAGGGGCATGAACTTGTAGACGAAGCGCACGCTGGTCTTGCGCTTCTCCCACAGCTCTTCCAGGTCCGGCGCGATGCGCTGGCAGAAGGGGCACTCGAAGTCGGCGAACTCGACGACGGTGACCCTGGGCGCCGCGGGCCCGCGGGCGGGAGAGCCGTCGACGGGGATGCTTCGCGCCGCGGTCGGGTCGAACCGCTTCTTGTAGAGGGCCTCGACCTGCTCGCGCGCCAGCCCCTGGCGGACGGCGTCGAGGACGGTCGACGCGGCGGCCAGGCACCCGGGACAGGGGCGGTGCTCCAGCACGCACTGCGCGATCGGCACGGCCACGGTGGCACAGGGGGAGGGCAGCTCGCCGAGATAGCCGGAGAGCTCGCGCTTCTCGCGCGGCGTCAGCTCGCGGGTGTCGAGGCCCGGAAGGTCGACCTCGCGCGCGGCTCTGGTCGCGTCGTCCGCCGGGCCGCCACGGCAGGCGGCCGCGGAGAGCGCGACGAGCGAGACGCCCACCGCCCACCGGAGCGTCATCGCGGCCGACTCACCGGTCGCCGGCGCTCGCCGCGGGGGCGGGCGCAGGGGCGGGGGCAGGCGCCGCTCCGAGCTCGGCGGCCACGCGCTCTTCGAGCGGCTCGTCCGCCTCGATGTCGAGCTCGCGGCCGTTGATGTAGATCGTCGGGGTTCCCTTGAGCTTCAGGTCCTCGCCGAGCTTGTGGTCCCTGGCGACGCGGTCCTTGATCGCCGCCGCGTCCATGTCGCGCCTCCACTGCGCGAGGTCGAGCTTGAGCATCCGCGCGTAGCGCTCGAGGTCCGCGTCCTCCAGGTGCTGCTGGCGCTCGAAGAGCAGGTGCTCCATCTCCCAGAACTTCCCCTGCGCG
>PLYU01000088.1 GCA_003153495.1 Myxococcales bacterium | reverse complement strand
TTCTTTCCACTCGCTGCCCAACGTCACGGCCCACTCTATTTTACGGCCTTTCGTGCTCAAACACTCGGCCTCTTTGCGAAAGTAGGGCTAGTGTGCCTGGCTCGCGGGCCCGTACGTCATGGGATGGCTCGCACACAGCTTGCGGCAATCGTCGAGGCCTCCAGAATCTTGCAGGCAGGCGCGCTCGCAAGGATTGGCGGCTGCCCGGAAGCGTTGCTGGTCGGTGTGGGTCGAATAGAAGAAGACGACGATCACGAGCCCCAGGGGCAGCGCGACGACGAGCAGGATCTTCTTCGAGACACGCGTCATCAGCGAAAGCTTAGACGACTTTCGCACTTCCGCCCGGGCTGGAGGCCATCACGGACGCGAGTGACCCGAGCTGAATCTAGAACTCGACCTTGTACCTCACGAACGCGCTGCCCTGCGCGTCGGCGCCGACGCGGAGCCTATCGAGCTCGCGCGCGGCCACCCAGGTCCTCGGGGGGATGACGTAAGGCAGGAGCGCCCCGCCGAAGCCGGCGACCGAGGCGGCGACGACGTGCATCTCGCGCTCGAGCGTCGTCCAGTCGCGCGGGAGGCCGCCCCCGCACCAGGAGGAGGCGTCGTCGCAGTAGCCGACGGCGATCCCGTTGACGATCGGCGCGGTGACCGCCGCGAGCACGGCCAGGGAGAGCGCGACCGGCCAGTCGGCCCGCACCGACCCCTCCCGCGGGGTCTCGCCGATCCAGTGCGGATCGCACTTCGGCAGCGCCAGCCAGCCCCCGCCGAGCGTCGCCCCCCAGGTGAGGCCGATGAGGACCGGCCCGCTGAGCCTCAGCGGGACGCTCGTCGTGTACTTGACCGGCTGGTCGCTGCCGAACGCGATGGCGCCGGCGTCGAGGACGGCGAGCCCGCCGAGGTAGAGCCAGTCGGGATGGCTGGCGGACGCGCAGAGTTCTTCTTCCCTCCGGCCGCGGGGATAGATGTCGCCGGGCGCGTAGATGCCGGGCGGCGAGGGCGGAGCGGGCGGAAGCGCGTCCAAGGGGGGGATGAATCTAGCGCGAGCCGGGACGGAGCGGCAGGACTTGCGAACAGCGTTCGAAAGAGGCAAGGCTGCTGCCGGCAGATGATCGTCCCCACCCACGCCTTCCGCGAGTACGACATCCGCGGCGTCGCAGACCGCGATCTGACAGCCGGCGTCGCGCGCGGGATCGGCTCGGCCTTCGCCACGCTGCTGGGGGGCTCGCCGTGCGTGGCCGTGGGGCGGGACTGCCGCGTGTCCAGCGACAGGCTGTTCGCCGCGCTCACCGACGGCCTGACGAACGTGGGCGCCAGCGTGGTCGACATCGGCGTGGGCCCGACGCCGATGCTCTACGCGGCGGCGCACGCCCTGTCGACCGACGGGGCCGTGATGATCACCGGCAGCCACAACCCGGGCGACGAGAACGGCTTCAAGATGATGCGCGGGAAGGCGAGCTTCTTCGGCGCCGACATCCAGGCGCTGCGCAGGCTCGTCGAGGCCGCCCGCTTCCAGTCCGCCCGCGCGCGGGGCCACATCGAGCGCCTCGACTTCGAGGACCGGTACGTCCAGATGGTGACGAGCGACATCCGCCTCGCGCGGACGGACATCAAGTTCGTGCTCGACGCCGGCAACGGGGCCGGCGGCCCGCTGGGGCTCGCCTGCATGAAGAAGCTCGGCCTCGCGCCGGATCCGCTCTTCTGCGAGATGGACGGCACGTTCCCCAATCACCACCCCGACCCGACGGTCCCGGAGAACCTCGACGCCCTGGTCGCACGCGTGGCCGAGACGGGAGCGCGCGTGGGCATCGCCTACGACGGCGACGCCGATCGGCTCGGCGCGGTCGACGCGAACGGCGACATCGTCTGGGGCGACAGGCTGATGATCCTCTTCTCGCGCGCCCTGCTCGCCGAGCACCCCGGCGCCGCCATCCTGGGCGAGGTGAAGTGCTCGCAGACCCTCTACGACGACATCGCCAGGCACGGCGGCCGCCCCATCCTCTGGAAGACCGGGCACTCGCTCATCAAGACGAAGATGAAGGAGGAGGGGGCGCTGCTCGCCGGCGAGATGAGCGGTCACCTGTTCTTCGCCGATCGCTACGGCGGCTACGACGACGCCATCTACGCGTCGCTGCGGCTGCTCGAGATCCTCTCGCGCGACCCGCGGACGATCTCCGAGATGCTCGCGGACGTACCGCGCGCCTTCGCGACCCCCGAGATCCGGGTCGACTGCGCGGACGCCCTGAAGTTCGACGTCGTGGCGGCCGTGCGGTCCCACTACCGGGGGGCGGGGTTCCCGGTCATCGACATCGACGGCGCGCGGATCTCGTTCGGCACGGAGCGAGAGCCCGCGTGGGGGCTGGTGCGCGCCTCGAACACCGGCGCGGTCCTCGTGATGCGCTTCGAGGCGACGAGCGCCGAGCGGCGCGACGCCATCCGCAAGGAAGTCGAGGGCGTGGTGCACGCGGCTCGGGCGCGGCTCGGCGCAGGGTAGCGCCGTCGCCTTGGTGTCCTCCCAGCCCCAGGCGTGGACCATCGAAGCCCTGCTCCGGTGGGCCACCGACGATTTCCAGGCGCGCGGCATCGAGAGCCCGCGGCTCGACGCGGAGCTGCTCCTCGGGCACGCGCTCGGGCGCACGCGCATCGAGATCATCGTCGACGCCAGGCGGCCGCTCGACGCCGGTGAGCTCGCGCGCTTCCGCGAGCTCGTCAAGCGCCGCCGGACGCACGAGCCGACGGCCTACATCCTGGGGGTGCGCGAGTTCTACGGCCGCGCGTTCCGGGTCGACCGCCGCGTGCTCATCCCGCGTCCGGACACCGAGACCCTCGTCGAGGAGGCGCTGCGCCGGACGCGCCACGTCTCGATGTCGATGCGCGCGCTGGACCTCTGCACCGGCAGCGGCTGCGTCGCGGTGTCGCTGGCGCGCGAGCGCCCCACGTCGTCCGTCGTGGCCGCCGACGTCAGCGCCGACGCGCTCGCGGTGGCGCGCGACAACGCCCTGCGCCTCGGCGCCTACAACGTGGCGACCCGGCAGGGCGACCTGTTCCGGGCCGTGGACGTCGCGTGGCGCTTCGACGTGGTGACTGCGAATCCCCCGTACATCCCGGCGAGCGAGCTCGCGGCGCTCCCGCCGCACATCCGCGAGCACGAGCCCCGGCTGGCCCTCGACGGGGGCGCCGACGGCCTCGCCGTCGTCCGCCGGCTCGTGGCCGAGGCCCCCGCGCACCTGGCCGCCGGAGGAGTTCTCGCCGTCGAGGTGGGCGCGGGCGAGGCCCCGGCCGCCGCGGACCTCTTCCGGAACGCGGGCTTCGTCGAGGTCGAGCTCCGCCGTGACTACGGGCGGATCGAGCGGGTGGTGAGCGGCGTGCTACAGATTCGCTGAGCCGCCGCACGATGTTCCTCGTCCTCTGGTTTCTCGCGATGGCCGTGGGCCTGGGGACCTGGCACCACTGGGGTACGCGCGTCCTGGGGAGGCGGCGACGCGCCTTCGCCGTCGCCCTCTTCGCACTCGTGGCCGTGCAGCCGGTGCTGCACTGGCTCGTCAGGCACTCGGACGGTCGCCTGGCGGGGCCGGCGCAGACGGCCGCGCTCCTGCTGCTGGTGTCGCTCGAGATCGCAGCGCTGCCCATCGCCGCGCTCCTCGTCCTGTCGTGGGCCGTCTCCCGGGCGCGCCCTGCGGCTCCCCGGGTCGACGGCGACACGATCACGCGGCGGCAGGCTGTCGAGGCCACGGGGGGCGCGGCGTTCCTGGCGGCCTCGGGGTCGATGCTCGGCTGGGGGATGGTGCGGGGCCGACACGAGTTCCAGCTCGTCGAGCTGCCCGTGCGCATCGCCGGCCTACCGAGGACCCTGGACGGCTACGTCATCGCGCAGGTCAGCGACATCCACGCCGGCCTCTACGTCGGCGAGCGGGAGCTCGACGAGGGGCTCGCCCTCGTTCGCGCCGCGCGGCCCGACCTCGTCGTGGCCACCGGCGACCTGGTCGACTTCGAGCCCTCCTTCGCGCCCCTGGTGGCGCGCAAGCTCGCCGACCTCCCTGCGCGCGACGGGGTCACCGCGATCCTGGGGAATCACGACTACTACGCGGGGGCGGAGCAGGTGCTCGCCGCCCTGCGGGCCGCAGGCATCGGCGCGCTCGTCGACGAGGGACGCCAGATCCGTGGCGGCGACGGGGGCGGCTTCGCGCTGCTCGGCGTCGACGACCGAGCGTCCGTGCGCTTCGGCGGCTCCGGCCCCAGGCTCGAGCGCGCGCTCTCGATGGTGCCGCAGGGCCTCCCCCGGATCCTGCTCTCCCACCAGCCCGTGACCGTCGACGAGTGGGCGGGCCAGGTCGCCCTGCAGCTGAGCGGGCACACCCACGGCGGGCAGATCAACCCGGGCGTCAACCTCGCGGACGTCGTCTTCAAGTACGTGGCGGGCGTGTACCCGGTGCGCGGCACGACGCTGTACGTGAACCGGGGCTTCGGCACGGTAGGGCCGCCCGCGCGCATCGGGGCCGCCCCGGAGATCACGCGCGTGGTGCTCGTCGCGGCCTAAGGGAGCCCCCCCCCACGCCCGAACTGCGCGCGCGGGAGGCTTCCGGGGGGTCCTTCGCTTCGCTCAGGATGACAGACGGCGCTGGGGTAAGCTCGTGGTCACATGGGACGAGGCCCGCTCGCGCTCGCGCTGCTCGCGACCACGGGCTGCGCGCTCCACCCGTCTCGCCCTGCCCGCGACGACGAGCCCTCGGACACCTCGGCTCTTCGCAACGTCGAGGCGGCGCGCGAGCTCGATCAGGAGGGGGTGCGCAGCTTCCGCGACGGACGCTACGAGGACGCCATCCGCTATTTCCGGAGCGCCCACAGGCTCGGCGGCCCCTCGAGCGAGCTGTGGAACATCGCCCGGTCGTTCGAGAAGATGGACGACGCGGAAAGCGCGGCGGCCGCGATAGCCGAGTACCTCGGCGAGAGGGACCTCGCGCCCCAGGACCGGGCCGAGGCGGAGCGCGAGGCCCAGGTGCTGCGCGCGCGCCCCTCGCCGCTCACCGTCACGACGACGCCGGTCGGAGCGCTCGTGGCGGTCGACGGCAAGCCGCTCGGGCAGACGCCCCTGACGGTGGAGGTGGCGCCCGGGGCGCACGTCGTCACCCTGCGCCGCGACGGGTACGCCCGCGCCGAGAGGTCGGTCGAGGCGCGCTTCGGGCGGTCGGTGATCGTGTCACTCGACCTGGCCCGCGCGAAAAAGTAGAAAGCGTCTCCACCGTGACCGCGACGCTCTTCGATTTCGACGGCGTGCTCGTCGACAGCGAGCCGGCGCACCTGGCGGCGTTCAACGACGTGCTCGCGCCGCTCGGGGCCGCGATCGACGAGCGGGCGTACGTCGAGCGCTACCTCAGCCTCGACGACGCGGGGGTCTTCCGCGCGGTGCTCTCGCTCGGCGGGCGAGCTCCCGGCGACGACGAGGTGCGCACCCTGGTGGACGCCAAGAAGCCCCGCTTCATGGCGCGCTTCCAGGACGCCTTCCGGGTCTTCCCCGGCGCCGCGGAGCTGGTGGCGCGGCGCGCGGCGCGCGGGCCGGTGGGCATCGTCTCCGGCGCGCTACAGGACGAGATCTCCTTCGCGCTCGAGAAGCTGGGCGTACGGGGCGCCGTGGCGTTCATCGTGAGCGCCGAGCGGTCCCCCGTCTCCAAGCCGGACCCGGCGCCTTTCCTGCTGGGGCTCGAGGAGCTGCGGAGCCGGGGTCACCGGGGCCGCGCCGTCGCCGTGGAGGACTCGACGGGCGGGGTGACGTCGGCCAAGCGGGCGGGGCTCCGCTGCGTCGCGGTCACGCACTCGTACTCGCGCGACGTTCTCCTGCGCGCGGGCGCGGACGTGGCGGTCGGCGACCTCGCGTCGATCACGGACGCACTCCTGGAGGGCGGCGGTTGACCGGGACGGCGCCGCTCGCGCTCGCGCTCGCCGCCCAGCTCGCGGTCGCCGCGCCGGGCGCGGATGCGTGGAGGCGCGCGGAGCTCGGCGGCGTGCGGGGGCTGACCGTCGGCCCCATCGAGAACGGCTATCACCCGGACGTCGGCTACGGGTCGGCCGCGTACGGGCGAGCCGTGCGCGAGGCCCGCGCGATGGGGGCGACGTGGGTGGCGATCACCCCGTTCGGCCGGGTCGCGGATCTCTCCGGCACCGGGGTGGACCTGACGTTCGAGGCCGCGTTCGAGGACAACCGGCGCGCCGTGGCCCGGGCGATCGAGATGGCGCACGCCGAGGGGCTGCACGTGATGGTCGTCCCGCACCTGTGGGTGGAGTCCGGCGGCTGGCGTGCTCTGATGAACCCATCGAGCGCGCGGGCCTGGGCGAGGTGGGCCGAGAGCTACGGGCGCTTCGCGCGCACCTGGGCGACGGTCGCCGAGGAGTCGCACGCCGAGATGTTCTCGGCGGGCGCCGAGCTGCGGTCGTGGGTGACGACGTCGCACGCGCCGAGCTTCGCGGGCGTTCTGCGAGACGTCCGCCGCGTCTACCACGGCCTGGTCACGTACTCGGCGAACTGGGACGACGTCGAGCAGACCACGATCCTCGGAGACCTCGACGTCATCGGGATCAACGGCTTCTACCCTCTCGCGGACGAGGAGGGCGCGTCGGAGGAGAAGCTGCTCGAGGGCGCGCGGGCGATCCGGGAGAAGGTGCACGCGCTCGCGGAGCTGTGGCACAAGCCGGTGCTCTTCACGGAGGCCGGCTACACGACGCGTCCCGATCCCGCGGTTCGCCCCTGGGAGTGGCCGGACACGATGAAGGACGTCAAGGTGGACGAGCGCGCGCAGGCAGCGGCCTACCGGGCCCTGCTCGCTCCGCTGCTGGACGAGCCGGACTTCGTGGGGTTCTTCGTGTGGCGGGTGTACGCGGACCCGGACGACACGTCGCAGGAGGCGCCCTGGGGGTTCTCCCCGCGGGGCAAGCAAGCGGAGGTCGTGGTCCGCGACGCCTTCGCGGCGCGCTGGGCGTGCGACCCGTGGTGGAGGAGGGGGTGGGGGGAGAGGTCCCGCAAGTACCCGAACTGATCGACGACGACATGGGTATCGACGGGCCCGGTGGGAGAGGGTGGCGTCACGTGCGTCGGGTGAGCGCGGCGGCTCGCAGGATACGAACCTGCACGCGCCCTGGGTGATCGAGGATCTCGTCGTTCGAGAAGCGGGGCCGTCAGCCTCCACCACCTTCGATGAAGAGCCTGATTCAGGGCCCCCGCGCGTCTCCGGCGCCGCTCGTCCCCGGGACCGCCGTCAGCTCGGGGGGCTCCCACGAGTCACCCAGGAAGGTCCTCCACTGGACGAGGTACCGCCCTCGCGCGAGCGACGGCAGCACCGAGCGTTCCCCCGGCGCGACCCACGCCACCGGCACGCCGTCGATCCAGACCACGCGCAGCTCCTCGGTCCCGTTGACGACGGCCAGCCCGGCCTCGGGCGGGGGAGGCCGGGCATCGTGCGCCCCGCCGAGCGGCACGTCGACCGGCGCGGTTCGAAAAGCAGCGAGCTCGGACCTCGACAGGCCGGTCTCGGAGGGCGGAGTGGGAAGGCGCGAAGTGGCGAGCTGCAGCGACGGAGGCGGAGCCGCCAGGTCCTGCGCCTGCAGGTCGGCCCGCGGCACGAGGGACGTCACGTCGAAGACGAGCGCCCCCTGCGTGCTCCACCTCAGCTCCGCGTGCAGCGGGACCTCGTCGGTCGCGCAGGCCGGCGTCGACGGGGGTGCGTTCATCAAGTCCAGCAGGAGCCGGCACACGAGCGTGCCTCCCTCGCCGCTGTCGTGGAGGGTCGCCAGCTCGAGCGTGGCCCTCCCCCCGCGCGTCGATACGTCGACCCGGCGCGTATGCATGTTCAGCCGGTGCGCGCCGTCACCGGCGCGGACCACGCTCGCCGGCGTGAACGGCGCCACGTCCAGGCGTCGCTCGCCGAGCAGCGCGCGCAAGGCCCCCGGCTCGACGACGTGGTACGTCGGCTCTCCGGGCCATAGCAGCAGGTGGCCGTAGCGGTCGGCGCGGGCGCGCAGCTCGGTGCCTTGCGGGACCACGAGCCCTCCGGTGAGGACGAAGCGCGCCCGGGTCTGCGACGCCTCGATGGCCATCCGCGCCTCCAGCTTGTGCTTCGCCGCTTCGATCGCGGCGAGGTTCACCTCGGGCGCCCTCGGAGGCCCCGGGCCCTCTCCTGCGCGGAGCACGACCTGCATGGCGAACCCCGTCAGGTCCTTCGGGTCCCGCCCGGGATCCCTCGCGCCGGGGTCGCGGGGCGCCTCGCGCGGCGTATCCGGCGGCAGCTCCTGCCCGGCGCTCAGCGCCTCCGGAGACGGGCCGGAGTCTCCGGACGTTGCCCTGCCGACGGTCGGCGGGCTGGCGAGCGGTGCAGGCTCCGACCTGGCCTGGGGGCTGGGGGCGGCGCCGACCGGTTCGGGCGAAGGCCCCTTGCACGCCACGAGGAGGGCGAGGGCGGCAGCTTGGATCGGTGGGCGAGCCTTCCTCATCGACGCCCGCGAGCATGGCACGGCTCTCATGCAGTCGCAGGACTCGTGTGCTACGTAGCCCTGCCCAACGATGTCCAAGCGGGACCACTACGAGGTCCTCGGAGTCCGACGAGACGCCGCCCCCGAGGAGCTGAAGAGCGCGTTCAAGAAGCTCGCCGGGCAGTACCATCCCGATCGAAACCAGAACGATCCGAGCGCCCACGAGCGCTTCAAGGAGATCAACCTGGCGTACCAGGTGCTCTCCGACGCCAACCGGCGCACCATGTACGACCGCTTCGGTCACCGCGCCGAGGAGCCCGGGTCGCCCTTCGGCTCGGGCGGGCCGTTTCCGGGCGGGTTCGTCGACATCAGCGACATCGCCATCGACGGCATCCTGGGCGATCTGCTCGGGGTGTTCGGGGTCGGCCGGGGCGACAAGGGCGACATCAAGAGCGAGCTCGAGGTCTCGTTCGAGGAGGCCGCGTTCGGCTGCGAGAAGAAGCTGCGCTACGAACGCGTCGTCTGCTGCACGGGCTGCGGCGGTAGCGGCGCGGCCCCCGGCACCTCGCCGGAGCCGTGCGGCGCGTGCAACGGGCGGGGCCGGGTGCGGTTCCAGCAAGGGATCTTCCCCATCGCCGTCGAGCGCTCCTGCTCGCGTTGCCGGGGCTCCGGGCGGACCGTCCGCAACGCGTGCACGTCCTGTCGCGGAAGCGGCCTGGTGGCGTCCAGGGAGACGCTGTCGGTCACGGTCCCGGCGGGAGTCGAGGCGGGCACGACGAAGCTGGTCGCGGGCGCGGGCAACCGGGCGCGCGCGGATCGCGCGCCGGGCGACCTCGAGATCACGATCAACGTGCCGGCGCACCCCTTCTTCCGCCGCGCGGGCGACGACGTCGTCTGCGCCGTCCCGATCACCTTCACGCACGCGGCGCTGGGCGGCGAGGTCGACGTGCCGACGCTGGACGGCCGGGGGAAGCTCCGCGTGCCCGCGGGTACCCAGCCGGGCACGGTGCTGCGCATCAAGGGCAAGGGGATCCCCCATCGCGGCGGGCTCGGACGCGGCGATCAGCGCGTCGAGGTGACGATCGAGGTCCCGACGTCCCTCACCGAGAGACAGCGGCAGCTCCTCGGCGAGCTGGCCAAGGAGCTGGGCGAGGACGTGCAGCCACAGCGCAAGTCGTTCGTGGAGAAGCTGCGGGACCTGTTCGAGTGAGAGTCCCGCTCCACGGCGAGCTGCCGGCGCCGCAGCGCGCGACCTGGGCGCTCGCGGCGAAGGGATTTCGCCCGTTCTTCCTGCTCGCCGCGGCGTTCGCGGTCGCCGTCGTCCCGGTCTGGCTGCTCGTGGTGGCCGGCTCGATCGGCCCCGGCGGCTACCTCGGCGCCACGGACTGGCACGCGCACGAGATGGTGTTCGGCTTCGCCACGGCCGTCCTGGCGGGGTTCCTTCTCACGGCCGTCGGCAACTGGACCCAGCGCGAGACCCTCGTCGGTGCGCCGCTCCTCGGCCTGGCCGGGCTGTGGCTCGCGGGCCGCGTCGCCATCCCGTTCGCCGACGCTCTTCCGCGCGGGGTCGCCGCCGTCGTCGACCTCGCGTTCCTTCCGGCCCTGATCGCGGTCCTCGCCCGCCCGCTCGCCGCCGCGAAGAACCGCCGCAACTTCGTGATGGTCGCGGTGCTCGGGGCGCTCTTCCTCGCGAACCTGGCGGTTCACCTGGACGCCCTCGGCGTGATCGCGGGTTGGCGCCGCCGCGGAAGCCTGGTCGCCGTCGACGTCCTCGTCCTCGTCATCCTGATCATCGCCGGTCGGGTGTTCCCGATGTTCACGCGCAACGCCACGGGGGACGAGTCCGTCCGGTCCCACCAGGCCCTCGACGTCGCCGCCGTCGGCGCCGCCGCTCTGCTCGCCCTGATCGACGCCGCGACGCTCGCCGTCCAGCCCGCGGCGATCGTCGCGGGCGTGGCCGGGGCCCTCGCCGCCGCTCGCGCGGTGCACTGGCTCACGCTCCGCGCGGCGAGGCTGCCGCTCGTCTGGGTGCTCCACGTTGGCTACGCGTGGATCCCGGTCGGGCTGCTGCTTCGCGCGGCGTCGGCCTTCGGGGGGGCCGTCCCGCCGTCGGCGGCGACGCACGCGCTCACGGTCGGCGCCATCGGAACGCTCACGCTGGGCATGATGGCCAGGGTCACGCTCGGCCACACCGGGCGCCTCCTCGTCCCGCCTCGGTCCGCCGTCGCCGCGTTCGCGCTGATGGGCGTCGCCGCGATCGCGCGGGTGGCCGCGCTGCTGGTGTCACCCTCGTACTACCGCGCCTGGGTGACCGTGGCCGGTGCGCTCTGGAGCGCCGCCTTCGCCCTGTACCTGGTCGCCTTCGCGCCGGCGCTCGTCTCGCCCCGGGCGGACGGAAAGGGGGGCTGAGCCTCAGCTCTCCCCTCGCATCATCGCGTACAGCTCCGCCTCGCTCACCACCCGGATGCCGTACTTCTTCGCCTGATCCAGCTTCGCCTTCCCCGTCTTGTCGCCCGCGACCAGATGGG
The DNA here is from genome assembly GCA_003153495.1 of Myxococcales bacterium. Taxonomy (GTDB): domain Bacteria; phylum Myxococcota_A; class Polyangia; order Polyangiales; family Polyangiaceae; genus Palsa-1150. Next base: position 8,138 of record PLYU01000088.1, on the reverse strand, counting down.
TGGTGGTCTTCCTGACCGCGTCGTGCACCTCGCCGCCGGCGGCGCGGATGTCCGCGTGCACGTCCTCTCTCTTCTTCGACAGGACGCCGGTCACGCAGAACGCCATCCCCTTGAGCGGCCCCTCGGCGGCCACGTCGGCGCGCGGCTGCGGGCGTCCCACGCCCAGGGCCACCAGCTTGCGGAGCAGCGCCTTGTTGCCGTCGTCCTCGAGGAACTCGACGACCGCCTCGACCATCTTGGGCCCGAAGCCCCGGATGGCGTCGACGTGCTCGCGCGTCTCCTCCGGAGTCCACGCCAGCAGCTGCTCCAGAGTCCCGGCCTCCTCGGCGAGCTGCTTCGCGGCGACCTGCCCGATCTGCGGGATGCCGAGGCCGCAGAGCAGCCGATCCAGCGTGCGCGCCTTCGAGCGCTGGATCGAAGCGTGGACGTTCTGCGCGCTCTTCACCCCCATCCGCTCGAGCTCCGCGATCCGCTCCGGGGTGAGCGAGGGCGAGTAGAGGTCGGCCACATCTCCCACGATGCCTCGGTCGACGAGCTGCTCGACCAGCGCGGTGCCGAGGTGGTCGATGTCCATCGCGAAGCGGCGCGCGAAGTAGAAGACCCGCTCCTTGACCTGAGCGGGGCAACGGCGGTTCGGACACCGCGTCGCCGACTCTCTCCCCAGCTCCGGCTTCTCCGCGTCGCGCAGCTCGCGGACGACGGGCGTCCCGCACGAGGGGCACTCCGCGGGCATCCGGAACTTCGCGAGCTTCCCGGCGCGTGCGGCGGCGTCGACGCTCACGACCTGCGGGATGATCTCTCCCGCCTTCTGGATGAAGACGTGGTCGCCCACGCGCACGTCGAGCTGCTCGATCATGTCTGCGTTGTGGAGCGAGGCCCGCGACACCGTGGTCCCCGCGAGCTCCACCGGGTCGAGCACCGCGACGGGCGTGATGACGCCGGTGCGGCCCACGTTGACCACGATCTCGCGCAGCGTGGTCCGCGCCTGCTCCGCCTTGAACTTGTAGGCGATCGCCCACTTGGGGAACTTCGACGTCATCCCCAGCATGTCCTGGTGGCGGTAGGCGTCGACCTTGAGCACCGCGCCGTCGGTCTCGAAGGGGTAGGCGGCGCGCGCGTGATCGATGGCCGAGATGGCCCCCTCGACGCCCTCCCAGTCGACGACGGCGTGGCGCCTGTGCGTCGGCAGCCCGAGGGTCGCCAGCCACTCGAGGCTCTCGTGGTGTGTCTGGTGCAGCCGCGCGCCCTCGACGACCTGGTAGAAGATGGCGCGCAGCGGCCGCCGGGCGACCTCGCGCGGGTCGAGCATCCGCACGGCCCCCGCGGCCGCGTTGCGCGGGTTGGCGAACGGCTCGAGCCCCTCGGCCTCCCGCTCCGCGTTGAGGGCGTCGAGGTCGCGCCGGTAGATGACGACCTCGCCCCGCAGGGTCACGGTCCCCGTGTGCTCGATGCGGAGCGGGACGCTCCTCATCGTCCGCACGTTCGGGGTGATGTCCTCGCCCGTCTCTCCGTCGCCGCGGGTGGTCGCCTGCACCAGACGACCCCCGCGGTAGACCACCTCGACGCTCGCGCCGTCCAGCTTCGGCTCGACGCAGAAGCGCGGCGCCTCGCCCTCCGGGAGCCCCTCGACGACGCGGCGGTGAAACTCCGCGAGCTCGTCGGCCGTGTACGCATTGTCGAGCGAGAGCATCCTGACGGCGCGCTTCACCTGCACGGCGCCGGCCCTCGCCTCGCCGCCGACCCGGCGGGTCGGAGAGTCGTCCGTCACGAGCTCGGGGTGGGCCTCTTCCAGCGCGCGGAGGTCGCGCACCAGCCCGTCGTAGGTCTCGTCACTGACGCTCGGGTCGTCCAGGACGTAGTAGCGGTAGTTGTGCGCCTCGATTTCTCGGACGAGCTTCGCGTGCCGCGCCGCCGGGGTCATCGTACGGGCGGGTTTACCACGGCTCGACTGGCTCTCCTCGCAGCTTGCCGTTAGTAGTGTTGCCCATGCCGCCCCCCGCCGACCCCTCCGCGCGCCTCGTCCCGGTCCTCGCGCAGATCGCGTTCGTGGTCGTCGCGGCGCTGGTGGTGTACGGCTTCGTCGGCGTGACCAAGGAGGGCGAGGCGCGCCGCGTCTGCAGCGCGCCGTGCTTCCTGCACCCCGACTACATGGCGGCGGACCGGCGCGCGCCGGAGCTGGCCCTCAAGGACCTGCGTGGCGCCACCGTCACCCTCGAGAGCCTGCGGGGCAAGGTCGTCCTCCTCAACTTCTGGACGAAGACGTGCGGTCCGTGCCTCGAAGAGATGCCCGGCCTGGCGGAGCTGGCGAAGATCCTCCGCGACCGGTCGGACGTGGTCGTGGTCACCGTCTCGATCGACGACGGACCGGACGACGTGAAGCCCACCCTGCAGACGGTGCTCCGCGAGGACCCGCCCTTCGCCGTCCTCTTCGACCCCGACTCGCAGGTCGTCGGGGGCGAGTTCGGCACGCACCTCTTTCCGGAGACGTGGTTCATCGACAAGCGCGGCGTCATCCGCGCGCGCTTCGACGGGGCGCGCGAGTGGAATACGCCCCTGGTGGTCGACTACGTCGACTCCCTTCGCCGGGGGGACTACTGCGCGGTGAAGATCGATGATCACGCGGTGTCCGGCAAGGCCGCGCACGTCTGCCAGGAGATGACGCGGAGCTAGCCTCGCGGGCAAGCCGACCTGCGCGACCAGCTGCGGCGTGCCAGCACCTCGATCCCGTTGAATATCGCCGAAGGTTCCGGCAAGACCGGCGCCGCTGATCGGGCGCGTCTTCATGCCATCGCGCGAGGCTCCGCCCTCGATGCTCAGCAAGATGTGCCGTTGATGCCCCCTCGTGTCCGTTCTGGTGCTCGGCGGGGGATTGGGACTGCGCTCGTGCGCCGGGTCGAGACCGCGTTGGCGGCGCTCGGTTGCAGGATCCCGCTCGTTGATTCAGAAGCCTGGGTTCCTACGTTCCCAGGCGAGCCGGCCGCGCGCGCGCCTGCACGCCGGCATAGATGGCGGGGACATCGAGCGGCGTCGCGGGCTGCCCCTCGTACAGCACTCGCTCGGGCTGCTCGCTCGCGGGATCGAATGCCCCGGTCCGGACGATTTCGCCGCCGACGAGGCCGAGCAGCTCGCCTGCGTGCTGGCAGACGACCATCTCGCCGCGAGCCGGACCGATCGCGATGACCGGGACGATCACTCCGTCGTGGAGCGTGACGCCGAGCAGCTCGGGCGGCGCGCCGGGGACCGGAGTCAAACGAGGCGGGGGCGCGACACGCACCGCGACCGACGCGGGGATGAAGCGCAGGCGTCCCTCGACCCGCAGGACCACGCCGCCACGCTTTCCGGTCTCCATCAGGTGGCGCGCCGCCGCGCGATCCGCGCCTCGAGGAGCTGAAAGAGGATCCTGCAAGCGTCGAAGCTCGACATGTGACTCTGCTCGATGATCTCGCGCACGGTGCGCTCGCCGTCCACCATCTCGAGCAGCTTTCGCTCCGGCGGCGTCAGGCGGTCCACGCCCACGGCCTCGACGGAGGCAGGGTCGGTCTGAAGGACGGCGTCGAAGCTGCCCAGCCCGGTCTCGACGACGCGCCATTCGTCGACGCGCCGGAATCCTTCCATCACGACCGACGCCGCCGGAAGCCCGAGCTGAGCGCTCTCGGCGAGCGCCGGGAGCGGCTCCTTCCGGAACTCGCACCGCCCGGTCGGCCAGCGCAGCACTTCGTACACCAGCTCGCTCGACTGCCGCGCGAGGGCGTCGCAGAGCTGGTCGCGCGTGACGCGCCCCGAGTCGACCAGCAGATCGCCGATCAGCCTCCGTCCGCTCGTCGAGGACTCCTCGCGCCAGGCCGTGGTCTGCGCAGGCGGCTCGCCGTCGCGCAGGATGCCGTCGATGTCCTCCGACGTGAGGAGGCCGCGCTCGACGAAGTAGCGCCCGAGGCGAAACTCGCTGCCGGCGCCGCGCGCCTGCACTAGGTCGATGAGGCCCAGGCGCATCGCAATGCTGACCTCGGTCTTCCCGTCGGACACCACGAGCACGCCGGTCTGCCGCTCCATCTGGAGAAGCTGCAGGATGGCGCCTATGGGGATGACGGAGAGGTCGCCCGAGAGGGCCGCGCGCTGGGCATTCTCCGCGAACATCGGGCGCGGGGCATCGGTCACCTCAGGCTCGTCCGCGACGCTCGCTGCGGGGGTGTCCGCGCGGGCGCGCCACTTCGCCGAACGCCGGGTCGCGTTCTCTATGACGGCGATGAGCGCCTGCGCGTCGAAGGGCTTCGTTATGGCGTCGATGGCGCCGGTCTGCTGGACGAAGTGCTCCCGGATCCGATCCGACTTCGCGCTCATCAGGACGACGGGGGTCAGACGGAGACGCTCGTTCTCCCGGATGGCCCGGCAGAGCTGAAACCCGTTCATCCTCGGCATCACGAAGTCCACGAGGACGACGTCGATCTTCGGCGGCGGCTCCTCGCCGTCCGCCGGCGGGGCCGCTGCCTCGGCGAGCTTGTCGAGGGCGGCCTGACCGTCTGCGGCCTGGACGGCCTCGAAGCCATGACGCTCGAGCACGGCGACGACGACCTTCCGGATGGTCGCGCTGTCGTCGACGACGAGGACGCGGGTGGGCATGCGGTACTGCCCGCCAACATACCACTTGCTCGCGCCGGCGACCCGACGGCGCAGCATCGGGTCAGTCGATCGGGCGCCCTTCGGCTTCCTCGACCTGCGCGAGGGCGACCGCCAGCGCGTCCTTCGCGCGCTCGAGCGACTGCCGGTCCGCCTGCCACTTGCCGTGGGCCTTCTCGGCCCGGGACGTCTCGGCGGCCAGCTTCTCCTTCGCCTCGCCGAGCTGCTTCTCGACCTCCTCGCGCGAGGTCACCTCGCGCGCGGCCTTCGCCTCGAGGGCCGCGACCCCCGCGTCCCGCTCGTTCTCGAGCGCCGTCACCTTCTCTGCGTGCTCGGCGCGCAGCCCGGCGAGCTTCGCCTCGCTCGACGCCCGCTCTTCGGTCAGGCTCGCCCGGGCCTCCGCGAGCTGCTTCTCGAGAGACTCGCCGTCCGCCTTCGCCTTCTCGAAGCGCCCCTTGAAGTCGTCCGAAGACCTCTGGAGCCCGTCCTTGTCGGCCGACAGAGCCTCGACGTGGTCCTTGGTCTCCGCGAGCTCGCGCTCGAGCGCGAGGAGCCGCTCGTCGAGGTCGGCCTTGCCGCGCTCGAAGCCGAGCGCTCGGTCCTGCGCCTCGACGATCTCCCTGTCCTTCTTCGACAGCTGCTCGCGGAGTGCGAGGATCTCCTTGTCCTTCTTGTTCAGCCCCTCTCGAAGGTCCAGGAACTCGCGGCTCGAGATCCCGCCCCCCTTCGCGCCGGCGACCACCTTCGCCTTGAGCTGCTCCACCTCGCGCGAGAGCTGCGCGGCCTCCCCGGCCTCGAGGCGCAGCTTGTCGATCTCGCGACGGGCTTCGTCCAGCTGGCGCTCGGCGGCCCCGGCCCGCTCCTCGGCCTGGTGGAGGTCGCTCCGGGCCTTCTCGAGGTCGGCCGGGTCGAGCGATGGCGCGGGAGGGCGTATGCTCGTCGGCGAGGCGCCGTTGCGGTCGGGGGCGGCGCGGGCAGGCTCGGGCGTCGTGAGGCGGCCGAACGCCGACTCGGCGAACGCGTCGACGTCCGAGTCGATCCGCTGCGGCTTCACCGAGGCCGGGCGCGACGAAGACGTCTCCCCGGTCGGCCCGTCGTCGTCGTCCTCGAGCACGTAGTCGCTGCTGACCTCGATGTCGTCGTCGATGACGATGGCCCCCTCGCCCTCGGAGACGGGCCCCGTCAGCGACACGAACGCCTGGATGCGGCGCAGCAGCTCGCCGAAGGCGATGGGCTTGTGGATGTAGTCCTCGGCGCGCGTCCGCAGCTTCTTGTGCTGCTCGAACGTCTCGTCGGTCGACTCGCTGGACATGATGATGAGCGGGACGTCCTTGAGCGCCGGATCCTTCTTCAGCTTGTTGCAGACCGAGAAGCCGTTCATGCGCGGCAGCTCGATCGACAGGAGAATGAGGTCCGGCTTCTCCGCTGAGGCCTGCTGGAGGCCCACGTTCCCGTCGTCGACGACGGTGGTGGAGCAGCCAAGATGGCCGAGCTCCTTGCGTACCTCTCCGGCGAAGGCCGGATCGCTCTCGAACACGAGGACTTTGATGGGCATGGTCGCGCGCAAGGATGCCACAGAACGGCGGCTTCTTCACGCACCGCGTCAGGTGCGGGACGCCTTCTCTGCGTGGCCGCCCTTGCTCAGGCGGCGCGCCAGCTCGGCCAGGACGGACCGGAGGGCGATGCCCCGCGCGCGAAGCCCGACCAGCGCGTGATAGAGCACGTCCGCCGCCTCGCTCACGACGCGCTCGTCGCTCTCCGACTCGAGCGCCTGCGCCAGCTCGGCCGCCTCCTCGCGGACCTTGGCCCCGATGGCAGTCGGCCCCCCGTCGTAGAGGCTCTTCGTGTAGCTCGCGGTCCCGGTCGACTTCTTGCGCGACTCGAGCACCGCCTCGAGCCGGGCGAAGAGCGTCTGCGGCTGCTCGCTCGCCTGTCCCAGGGTCCCGACCTCGAGCGCCTGGAAGAAGCAGCTCTCGGCGCCGGTGTGGCACGAGTTTCCGTGCGGCTCGCCCGAGTAGATGATGCAGTCCGAGTCGCAGTCGACGAGCACCCGCGCGACGCGGATCTCGTTACCGCTCATGCGCCCCTTCTGCCAGAGCTCCCCGCGCGAGCGGCTCCAGAACGTGGCGAAGCCAGTCTCGATCGTCCGGCGCACGGCCTCGTTCGTCGCGAACGCGACCATGCGGATCTCTCCGGTGAGCTGGTCCTGAACGATGGCGGGGATGAGACCTTTCGCGTCGAACTTGAGCGGCAGCTGGGACATCGTGGACGGGGAGAGTACACCGGCGCGGAGCTGCGAGCCCGCGTCGTGCTATTGGGCAGAGTCCCCATGCCCGCGACGCCCGCCGGGGCCCCACCCAGAGCACGCCCGGAGCTGGCGTTCGCGTCGCCGCGCAAGCTTCCCCGCGCCGGGGAGCTCAAGGGGCGCGTGGTCGTGCTCGACGTCGCTTTCGCGTCGGAGGCGTCGGGCGGCGGCTTCGAGAAGATCACGCGGCCCTTCATCGAGCAGCTCGGCCCTCGCCTCGCCGGCTGGGTCGACCACCACGACCACGTGATGCACGCGCGCTACGCTGGCGACCCCCGCTTCGTCCTCGCGACCAAGGCGGAGCACGGGGCCTGTCCGGAGATGGTGACGCCCGAGGTCATCGAGCGGATCGGGCACGTCGACACGATCGTGTGTCACACCGACTTCGATGGGCTCTGCAGCGCGGCCAAATGGGTTCGGGGCGGCACCGAGCCCTATGCCGGGGCGGACGCCGACGCGCGTGCGATCGACACTCGCACGGGGGTCCCGGGGCCGGCCGCGCAGCGCATCGACCGCGCCCTGCGCGCCCGCCCGCGCGACATGGCCCTGTTCGGGCTCGTCGTGCGCCACCTGGCGGCCGGACTGAGCGACGCGTCGCTCTGGCAAGCGATCGACAGCGCGGCCGCGGAGCTCGCCCCGATCGAGGAGCTCACGCGCCAGATCGCCAAGGGCTACTCGATCGTGGAGCTTTCCCCGACCAGGGACCTGCCGCAGGGCGTGCGCTCGCTCGCGCTGGTCGACGCCACCGTGCACCACGGCAAGTACGACAAGACGCTGCTCCTGCTCTCCGGCCAGGAACGCGCGGGCGTCGCCGTCGTGCTGGACCTGGACACGATGACCCTGGCGGCGCGCTTCGACAGCGGCGTGAGCTTTCTGCAGGTCCTCGGCCTGTCGGGCGGCATGCCGACGCTCGTCTCGGTGCCGCGCAAGCGCCTGCGGGAGGCTCTCACCGAGCTGGGGGTCGCCGAGGCGGACGTCGTGCGGCTGGGCGGCTAGCCCTACTTTCGCAAAGAGGCGCCGAGTCTACGCACGAGAGGCCGTAATTTAGGGTGCGCCACGACGTCGCGCGCCTAGCGGAAAGAAGGCACCCTGGGCCTCGCAGCCCCCCAACCCGGCCTTCCCCCCGCCGGAGCGGGGGGAAGGAGGAGAAGGCGCACGCGAAGAGGAGCGCGCGGGCACGCTGCCAAGGTGCTCGGCGATTCGCGCGCAGCAGCAGCGC